>JALHNX010000217.1 GCA_022843305.1 Pyrinomonadaceae bacterium
CGGCTTCGTCCTTTGATTATCATAAAATTTGGGACGGATTAACGAAAAAATTCGCCGTTTTGAGTTTTGATCTGATCGGCTACGGATTTTCCGCAAAACCGCTTCGTTTCGGCTACACGACGTTCGATCAGGTTGACGTTTTGCAAAATTTGCTCGAACATCTGCAAATCAAACGCGTCCATATTCTCGCGCACGATTACGGCAACACGATCACGCAGGAATTGCTGGCGCGTGATGCGGAAAAGCGTTTAAACTTTTCAATCGAAACGATTTGTATGCTCAACGGCGCGCTTTTTCCCGAAACGCACCGCCCGATCCTCGCGCAGAAAATTCTCATCAGCCCGCTCGGCGCGATTTTCGGCAGACTGATTTCCGATTCTATTTTCAAAAGATCTTTGGCGTCGGTTTTCGGCGCGGAAACTCAGCCGACCGCCGAAGAACTGGAAGATTTCGCGCGGCTTTTCAAACATCACAACGGCAAACGCGTTGCGCATAAATTGATTCGCTATATGACCGAACGCGCCCGATACCGCCCGCGCTGGGTCGGCGCGTTGGAAACGATGACGCCGCCCTTTCGGATGATTAACGGTTTGGCGGATAAAGTTTCGGGTGCGCATCTTGTTAAAAGATTCCGCGAAGTCGTGCCGCTCAAGACGGATATTATCGAACTCGAAGGCATCGGTCATTTCCCGCATTGGGAAGCACCCGAAATCGTGCTTGATAATTTTTTTGAATTTCACCATAAAATTAATTAAAAATGTGAAAACAGCACAAACACTTTATTTTTGGGCAGGTTTTAACGATCTGCCGCGCTGAAAAATTTGTAAAACACGAATTTTAATAGATTTAACGCCGTTTTTTGTCGAAAAAATCTTGACACAGAAGGCATCACGTCTTTATTATCAATAAAAGCCAATAAAGTTAGTTCTTTCAATATTTTCGAGGGAGGAAAAGAAGAAAATGATTAAGCTCGACATCGTTAATCGTGTCGCGGATAAAACAGGAGTTCCCAAACAAAAAGCCGAACAGGTCGTAGATTCGCTTTTTAACGCAATGAAGGACGCATTGGCAAAGGGGAAACGCATCGAACTGCGGGGGTTCGGCGTTTTTGTGGTGAAAGCACGCAAACGCGGTGTCGGGCGCAACCCGCGCACCGGCAAAGAAGTTCCAATTCCTTCGGGAAAAACCATCCGTTTCAAACCCGGCAAGGATTTACAAGCCAAAGCCGTCAAGGAATAGGTTTTACTTAAATTTCACCCTTTTTCAATTGTGAGTCGTAAATCGCAAGATGTTAGAATTATGTTTGCGATTTACGATTTTTTATTTGCGCCTTAATGTCTGATTTAAACACGACCGCCAACCGATTTTTCAGCCGCCGCGAAGCGATGCGCCCGACCTTCAAGACGTGGGCAAAACATATCGGTTTACTGCTTATCACATTCTGCACCGTCACGATTGCCGGACTTTTGCCGCCGTTCGGAATAGTAAACGACATTTTCAAAGACCTCAATCCGCAGACGTGGACGGAAATCCTTTACATTTTGCCGCAGCTTCCGCTCGCTTACGTTTCCGAAATCGTTCGAGTGGCGGGCTTATTTTTTGAGGGCGGCGAGCATTTCAAATACGGACTGAGTTTCTCGCTCTCGCTGCTTTTTATTTTGACCTCGCACGAAATGGGACATTATATCGCGTGCCGCATTTACGGCGTTGACGCGACGCTGCCGTTTTTTATCCCGACGCCGCCCCTGATCGGACCTGCCGGCACGTTCGGCGCGTTTATCAAGATCGTTTCGCCGCTGCCGTCGCGCCGCGCGACTTTCGACATCGGCGTTGCCGGACCGATCGCCGGTTTTATCGCGCTGATTCCGGTCGCGCTGATCGGATTTTTCACGTTCCGGCAATTCGGAACCGTACCTTTACAAAATCTGCCCGAAGGCACGTTGGTTTTGTCCGACCCGCTGTTTTTTCATTTTCTGGCGGCGGTTTTCGGGATTAATCTGCAAATTCCGATGTTTTCCAATCCGTTTTACTCGGCAGCCTGGCTCGGCTTATTGGTAACGGCTCTGAACCTGATTCCGTCGGGGCAATTAGACGGCGGACACGCGATCTATTCGGTTTTCGGCGAACGAGTTCATTACTGGACGGGCAGAATCGCGTTCGTCGTGATGGTCGTGCTGGCTATTTCGGGGATTTATTTTTACAACAGCCCGAGCGGTATTCTTTTTGCGGTTTTGCTCGGCGTGATGATGCGAATTCGCCATCCCGAACCGCTCGACAACGCGCCGCTTGACCCGAAACGCAAAATCGTGGCATTTTTAACCCTATTGATTTTTATTTTGTCGTTTACGCCGTTTCCGATTCAGATTCGTTAAGAATATTGCCCACGAAACACACGAAAGAAACGAAAAGTAAAACATAATGATTTTTCAAAAAACTTTTAGTGTATTTCGTGTGTTTCGTGGGCAATAAAATATATTTCCGGTTAATTTTTGCGGAAACAAATCAAAAATTTTAGCGTAAGAATTACCGCTATTTTATTTTAATAATCTAAAATTCAGGAGAAAAATATGTTTAAGTATCTGTTCTGCTTAACAATGATTTTGACAACTTTTTCGAGTTTGCAGGCGCAACAGCCGCCGATTGTTGACCGCGAATTATTTTTCGGGAATCCCGAAATCGCCGGTTCGCAGCTTTCGCCCGACGGCAAATTCATTTCGTTTATCAAGCCTTTAAACGGCGTTCGCAACATTTTTGTTAAAACCATTAACGAACCTTTTACCGCCGCTAAACCCATTACGAACGAAACAAAACGCCCGATTCCGAGTTATTTCTGGAGTCAGGACGGGAAATTTATTTTGTTCGTCAAAGACAACGACGGCGACGAAAACTTTAACGTTTACGCGGTCAATCCGGCGGAAGCAACCGCGACGAAAATTCCGGCGGCACGCAATCTGACCGAAGGCAAAAACGTCCGCGCCTTTATTCAGGGCGTTCCGCAATCCGAACCCGACGCGATCTACGTTGGCTTGAACGACCGCGAACCGGCGTGGCACGACCTCTATAAAGTTTCGATCTCGACCGGACAAAAAACGTTGATTCGCAAAAACACCGAGCGTCTGCAGGGTTATGTCTTCGACAACGCCGACAAACTGCGGCTCGCGTCGCGCTCTGCCGAAAACGGCGACACGGAAATCCTTCGTGTTGAAGACGACGGCAAATTCACGAAGATTTACGACTGCAACTGGCGCGAGATGTGCGCTCCGGTTCGGTTTCATAAAGACAACAAGCGCGTTTATATGGAAACCAACAAAGGCGACCGCGATCTGTCGCAGTTTGTTTTGTTCGACCCGGCAACATTGAAGGAAGAACTCGTCGAACAAGACCCCGATAAACGTGTTGATTTCGGAAATGCGTATTTTTCCGACGTGACCGACGAACTGGTTTTCACCGCTTACGAAGACGACAAACCGCGTGTTTATTTCAAAGACAAAGCCTTTGAAAAAGATTACAACGAAATCAAAAAGAAGCTCGGCGGAACGCGCGAGATAAATTTCCAGTCGAACACCAAAGACGAGCAAAAATGGATCGTCGTTTCATACAGCGACATTGATCCGGGAACGGTCTGGCTATACGACCGCAAGACGAAAAAGCTTTCGACGCTCTACGTCGTCCGTGAAAAAATCCCGCGCGAAGCAATGAGCGAGATGAAGGCGATTCGCTATAAATCGTCGGACGGACTTGAGATTCCCGCATTTCTGACTTTGCCGAAAGGTTTGGCGGCGAAAAATCTGCCGCTCGTCGTTTTCCCGCACGGCGGACCATGGGCGCGTGATTCGTGGGGTTTCAGCGGTTTCGCACAGCTTTTGGCAAATCGCGGCTACGCCGTTTTGCAGCCGAATTTCCGCGCTTCGACCGGCTACGGTAAAAAATTCCTGAATGCCGGAAACAAACAATGGGGCGAGCTGATGCAGGACGATATTACGTGGGGCGTGAAGCATCTCGTCGCGGAGGGCATCGTTGACGCGAAACGCGTCGGCATTATGGGCGGAAGCTACGGCGGTTACGCGACGCTTGCGGGCGTAACGTTTACGCCGGACGTTTACGCGGCGGCGGTCGCGATTGTCGCGCCGTCGAATCTGAACACGCTGCTCGGCTCGATTCCGCCGTATTGGGAAGCGATTCGCCAGACTTTCTATGAAAGAATGGGCAATCCGAATACGCCCGAAGGCAAAGCGCAGCTTGATCGTCAATCGCCGCTCAATCACGTTGCTAAAATTAAAACGCCGCTGATGATTGTGCAGGGCGCAAACGATCCGCGTGTTAAAAAAGCGGAAGCCGACCAGATCATCGTCGCTCTGCGCGAGCGAAATTATCCGGTCGAATATCTGCTCGCGCCCGACGAAGGACACGGTTTTCAGCGTCCGGTCAATAATATGGCGATGGTTATGTCAGTCGAAAAATTTCTCGCGAAACATCTCGGCGGACGTTTTCAGGACGGCGGCACAACCGAAGTCGTCCAGCGTTTGCAACAAATCACGGTTGACGTGAAAACCGTCACGATGCCGGCAAAAGTTGACACGAACGTCAAAGGGGCGGTTGATGTCAGCGGAAAATGGACGATGACCGCCGAAGCTCCCGGACAATCCGTGCAGATCGCAATGGATTTAAAGCAAACCGGCGATGATTTTAACGGCACGCTTTCTTCGATGGTCGGCGACGGAACAGTCGAAAACGGCAAAGTGAACGGAACTAACGTTCAGGGAATGGCGCGAATTAACGTCAACGGCAGTCCGATGGACATCAAAATGGAAGGAAAGGTCGAAGGCGAGACGATGAAAGGGACGCTCGACAGTCCTTTCGGCTTGATTCCTTTTACCGCTACAAAGGATAAATAACTTGCGGGAAAATTCAGAGGCAGGAATAACATATTTTGTTGTTATTCCTGCCTCTTTTACATAGCTTCGTTGATTTTATTCCGTGTTTTAAGTTGTTTTCGGTTCATTTTCACCGGACGGAAAATTTACGCCGCGATAAATAGACGTTAAAGCTAAATTGCACGGAACGGACTTCAGTTCTACGATGTCATTTAAATCATTAAATTCTAACTGCATCCAAAATCCGTCGCCGTGTTTAATAAACTGCGAAACGTGCGGGCGATGCTGTGCAACGATAAGATATTCCGTAAAACTTTCGATTGATTTGTAAAAACTGAACTTATCGCCTCTGTCAAAGGCTTCCGTTGAACCGGAAAGCACTTCGACAATCAATTGCGGATTAACCAATAAATCCAAGCCATCAAGATTTTCGATTTCCGCTTTTCCGCAGAGCGCCGTTAAATCGGGATAACGATAAGGTAAATAGGCAGGAACTTTTATTCTCATATCAGACGGAAACGATTGGCATCCTTTTTCCCGTAATTCGAGTTCCACCTCGACATTAAGATTCTGCACAATTCTATTGTGATTAAAACTTGCGCCGCTCATTGACCAAACATTTCCATTCCAGAACTCGAACTTCTCGTTCGTGGACTTTTCGAGTTCGATGTATCCTCCCAAAGAATAGATTTGTTTAATCGCCTTCATTTTTTAAGCCTCGTTCGCTTGCGGCAACATTCCTTTGACTTCTTTGACGATTTTCTGCACGTCTTCGTGATCTTCGAGCGCGATCATAAAAAAGTCGTAGCTCGTCTTAAAACAAACCATTCCGTTGCCGAAAAACCACACGCCTTCGAGCAGCGGATTTCCGCCCAAAAGCCAGTCAATCGGCGCACCGGTGATGGTTTTCGGATTGACGATATTGGTCATCATCACCGCACCCGAAGCGAACGCGAAAGAACCGAGCAGCGGTGCGCCGACGTATTTGGCAATCTCGCGCTCGAACTGAACCCGTTCGGCTTCGGCTTTCGACAGATCGCCCTCGGTGATGAGATTTTCCTGATTCTTCAGATAATCGTTAAAAAGCTCGCCGACCTTTTTGACCGACCACGCCGGCAGCGCGGAGTTGAACAGCCAATGCGAACTTAAACCCGTAAAAACAACGCCGACCGTTGCACCGACTGCCATCGAAACGCCCGTCGCGGCGGCGTGCAGAGGTTTTTCCGCGACCCATTCCGAAGTTTGCTGCAAGGTTTTCCACGCCGAATCGAAGGTTCGCGTCCAGCTTGCGCCGAAATTGAAAATGCCCGACGCGGTTTTCGCGGTTTTGTTGAATTTTTCCGACGCATCATCAAAAACTTCGCCCGCTTTTTCAGCCGCGACATTGAAAACTTCGCCCGCTTTTTTGCTGATTTCTTTAGCGGCATCGGCGGCTTTTCCGCCGGCTTCGCCCGCCGCGTCGCGCAGCGGTTCGCTGACTTCGTAAACCTTTTTCGCGGTCTCTCCGGCGGTCTTGAACGCGCCTTCGGCAACTCCGACGGCTTGTTTGCCGACTTCCGATTTTTCGGCTTCGGTCTTGATTTTTTCCGCGCCTTCTTTTAAGACATCCGCGCCTTTCTGCGCCGTATCTTTGACAATTTTCGCGCCTTCTTCGATCTTATCCTTCAAGCCGATCTGCTTGTCGAAATCATCGAACCGTTCCTTTGCATCGCGCTGCCATTTTTCAAAGCGTTCCTTGTAATCGTTCATTTTCAGTTGTTCTCCGTTTGTTGGTAAAAAATTTACGTTTTTAGCAACCGATTTGTTCGCTTAGATGCAAAAATCTCATCTAAACTTTGTATGATTACACCATTAACCGAAAGATTCAACTATTATTCGATTTGTGGTAATCTGACTTCTTAAAAAAATTATGCCACAAGTTAAATGTCCCGCATGCGGAAAAGAAATCGAATATCACGGCAACGAACATCGCCCGTTTTGCTCCGAACGCTGTAAATTGTTAGACTTCGGCGCGTGGGCTGATGAAGAATTTGCGATCCCGACACAGGATACGATGCTCACGGAAGAAGATTTTGAGAAAATCGAACAAGCTCTCAGGGAAAAAGGAGAATTATGATTTCAGCCGTAGTTTTATTTCTTAATCTTGCTTTAATCAGCAGCACCGTTGCCGCCGTGCTCGGTCTGGTGTTCTTTTTTACTCTCGCGGCGGTTGCCTTTATTGCTTACAAAATGATGAGAAAAACCGTCAAAATGGCGGTGCGGATGACGATCGTCGTTGTCATTCTGCTCATCGCGCTCGTCGGCAGCGTCGCGTTTTTGATGTTTGCGGGAAGCGGAAAAAGTTCCCCAACCAAGCCCGCGCCGACCCGCACAAATCGTTAATCCTTAATGATTCAAAGGATAAAAAAATTCTTTGCCCGTTACCAAAATCTATCGGGCAATGTTTTCGCGTTAAGTGTAGTCAGCCTTCTGAACGACACTTCGAGCGAGATAATTTATCCTTTGCTTCCGGCTTTTCTGGCTTTAACGCTCGGCGCGTCGCCGTTTGCGATCGGCTTGATCGAGGGTTTTGCCGAATCGGTCGCGGCGTTTTTGAAACTTTTTTCGGGCTATCTGAGCGATAAATTCGACTCGCGCAAATTTCCCGTTTTTTTCGGCTACTCGCTTTCGAGCATCGTTCGCCCGCTGCTCGCGTTCGTCACGAGCTGGCAGCAGGTTTTGTTCGTGCGTCTGACCGACCGCGTCGGCAAGGGAATCCGCGGCGCGCCGCGCGACGCGATCTTAGCGGCGTCCGTTCCGCCCGAAAAACGCGGGTTGGCATTCGGTTTCAACCGCGCCGCCGATCATCTCGGCGCAGTTTTCGGTCCCGTCTGCGCGTCGGTTCTCCTGTATTTTCTCGCGAGCAATCCCGAACAGCCTTCGGCAAACGATTACAGCCGTGTTTTTCTGTTCGCGTCCGTGCCGGTCGTCTTCGGATTATTCATCATCGCTTTTTTCGTCAAGGAAGAAAAAAAGCCGGTCGAGGAACTGCCGAACGGCAAGATCAAACTTTCACTCAACGAATTTGACGGCAATTTCAAACGCTTTCTGGTCGTCATCGCGCTTTTCACGCTTTCCAATTCGACCGACGCTTTTTTGCTTCTGCGCGCCGAACAAGCAGGCGTTTCGGTCGCGCTTTTGCCGCTTTTATGGATGGCGCTGCATTTCAGCAAAGTCGTTTTTTCGCTCATCGGCGGCGATCTCTCAGACCGTTTCGGCAGAAAAACGATGATCTTCGCGGGCTGGATCGTTTATGCGCTGGTTTATGCGGGTTTCGCCTTCGTCAACGCCGAATGGCAGATCTGGGCTTTGTTCATCATCTACGGCGTCTATTTCGGTTTGACCGAAGGCGTGGAAAAAGCTTTCGTCGCGGATCTGGTCGATTCGAATGAAAAGCGCGGCACGGCTTTCGGTTTTTACAATCTCGCTTTTTCGATCACGGTTTTTCCCGCTTCGCTGATTTTCGGCGCGATCTGGACGCAGTTCGGCGCAACTCCGGCATTTTTGATCAGCGCATCAATCTCACTCTGCGCCGCCATTTCGCTCTTAATGATCAAATCAAAACAAGACTTCATAAAAAAAGCGGAACATTAAATTTTTAATGTTCCGCTTCACCTTTGAATTAGCTGAAAAGAATTAAGGGACAAAAGCGGCAGGGGCGGGTTGGTCGCCCGCCGCACCGAAGCCGGCGATCAGCAAGCCCTGCGTCGAACGCTGGATATACCAGGTCGCCGTCGAGGGACGGAAGACTGCCGTGTCCGCGCGTCCGTCGCCGTCGTAATCGCCCGCTGCCGCGATGTCGCCCGCCGTTCCGAACGGCACCGAGTAGAAGCTCCCGTCTTCCGAGCGCAGGATAAACCATTCGCCCGTCGAAGGTCGGTAGAAAGCGAGATCCGTTTTCCCGTCGCCCGTCCAGTCCTGCGCCACCGGTTTGTCCGTCGAAACCCCGAACTGCGCCGCGATCACGCCATCCGAAGAGCGATTGAGCCACCACTCGCCGCTTGACGGGCGGTAGATCGCCGTGTCCGCTCGCCCGTCGCCGTCGTAATCGCCGACCACCGGCACGTCGCCCGATTGCCCGAACGGCGTGATGATCGTTCCCTGCGTCAGCGTTTGAATAAACCACGTCCCGGTCGCCGGTCGAAAGATTGTCAGATCAGCCTTCCCGTCCGCGTCGAAATCGCCTGCCGTCGCAATATCGCCCGCCGCGCCGAACGGCACCGAGTAAAACGAATTATCTTCACTTCTTAAAATAAACCATTCGCCGGTCGTCTCACGCCAGACGGCGATGTCCGTCTTCCCGTCGCCCGAAAAGTCTGCCGGCACGATTCTGTCTGTTCCCAATCCGAACTGCAAAGCCAAGGTTTGCGTGTCCGAACTTCTCGAATACCACCATTCGCCGCTTGACGGGCGAAAGATCGAAATGTCGGTGCGTCCATCGCCGTCGAAATCAACGTGCGCCGCGCTATTGACAGCCGTCGCGTCGCCGAAGACGGTAAATCGAAAAGCCGGTGAAACGGAGAATCCGGCAGAAGCGGACGGGTCGGTAACATACCAGCGACCGAAAAACGTCTGCCCGACAAGCGCAGGATTATCGGGAATCGCTAAACTGATCGAGCCGTTCCCGCTACCCGCGCCCGCGCCCGCGAGAGAAATCTGCTGCCGCGTAAAACTGCCCGCAGCGGGAATCGAAGCGGTTCCGGGATCAGTCGAATTGACCACCAGCACCGCCTGCGCGCCGCCCAAAGCGTTCGCCACCGCAACGGTAAACGAAGGATTCCCGACGAGCGGCGGCTCAATCGCCACTGCCGAAGGAATAAACCCGCCCGCCCCCGCAACCCCGCTGCCAACCAACACCGGCACCCGCGAAGATTC
>JALHNX010000218.1 GCA_022843305.1 Pyrinomonadaceae bacterium
CCGACCGAGCGCAGAAACCTTGCCAACTGATTTGACCGATGTTCAAGCTCTCCGTAGCTGATTAATCGCTCGCCAACCTGCAAAGCAATCGCCAAAGGTCGCATCCGCGCCTGTTCGCAAATCCGCTCGATAACAAATCCCGCGCCTTCATCCGCTGTCTGCGTAGTGTTCCAACTCTCGATGATTTGCCGGCGTTCAGGTTCGCTCAGTGGTGAAAACGCTTCATATCTGCCTTCCGGATTTTCGGCGATTCGGTTCAAAACCCGCTGATAATAATCGGCGATATTTTGAATCTGTGTTTCCGTAATTTCGGTTTTATGATAGTTTAATCCCAATCTGATTCGGTTTGTGACAATATCCTGAGAAAAATTTGCCGTTAAGGTAAAATTAGTTTCCTCATATCCGTTATAGCCCAGAACCTGAACTTCGTTTAATTCTCCGATTGATTCGTAAACGTGGTAATGCATGAAATTAAACGAAGTTTCAAATAAAGTCTGTCCGGCTAAGGTAAGTCTCTGCATCTCGGCAAGCGGAAATCTTCGATGCGGGAAAATGTCCTTTTCAAGTTCGAAAACCTGTTCGATTAAATAAGAGTATGTGCCGCCTTTCAAGTTCAGCCTGAACGGAACTGTGTTTAAAAACAATCCCAACACCCGATCACCGCCTTCTTCTTCGAGCCTGCCGTTTGAAACGAGTCCGGTGATTGTATCCGTCTGACCGGATAATGATTTCATAACAAGTAAATGGGCTGCCAGCAAGACGCTTTTCACCGGAACATTTACTAATCTTGCCGCCTTTTTCAAACCGTCCGAAATTTCTTTGGAAAGCACAACCGTTTGAATAGCAATACCTGTTTGAGTATTGTTTTCATTTTTCAAACGCGGAAGTTTTGTGACCGTGACGTCGTCCAGTTTTTTCAGCCAAAATTCTCTGCTTTCCGGCGATTTTAACTTATTTTGTTCGAGGGCAACAAAATCACGGTAATTTACACCGATTGTTTCCGCTTCGGGTAAAACTCGATTTTCAAGAAGAAATAAGTAATTTTTAAAAAGTTCCGTCAGCAGCGAAGCCGCGCTCCATCCGTCAAGAATTGCGTGATGAAAACTCATTGTAAACTGAAAGGAGTTTTCGCTTTGCAGGTGAACGTGAAAACGCAAAAGCGGTGATTTGTTCCATTCAAAACGATTTTGCCGGTCTTTAACTGACCATTCACTTAAAAATTCTGCCTTCTCCGACTCGCTTTTGCTTGAAATATCTTCGATTTTCAAAGGTATTCCGGGGTTTTTGTGAACCAACTGCAAAGGTTCTGTAAAACTGCTCAGATCAAACGAAACTCGCAGGATTTCGTGCCGTTGCATTGCTTCGGAAATCGCCTTTTTCATTAACGATTCGTCAAAAACGGCTTTGATATGAAAACTGTGAACATCGTGAAAAATAGCCGCCTGCGGGTTTAATTCGCTGTGAAAAACCATTCCCGCTTGCAGCATTGCCAACGGAAACGCGTCTTCGATTTCTTCAGAAATCAATTTTCTGTCGTTTTCATTAATCAAGGCAAAAGGCTCGATTAAAACTTTTTCGTTGTTGTCTTCGCTCGTAAAATTGAGATGCTGTGCGAGTTTTTTGATCGTCCGGTAATTAAAAAGTTCTTCGTGTTCGACATTCAAACCGCGCTTTTTGGCTCTTGCCCTGATCTGAATGCTGCGCATCGAATCTCCGCCGAGTTCGAAGAAATTCTGGTTAATCCCGACTGTTTCCAAATTTAAAACCTCTGCCCAAATACTCGCCAAAATCTCTTCCTTCAGATTTCGCGGACTTTCCGGTTTTTCTTCAAAACGTTGATTTTGATAGGTTTCAGCCAGAAGTTTTTTATCAATTTTCCCGTTTTTCGCCAGCGGCAATTCTTTTAATTCGACAAATGATGCCGGAATCATATAATCGGGCAATTTATTCTTGAGAAACTCGACCCAATTTATTTTAGTATTTTGATTCTTCAAAACAATAAAAGCCGTCAAATTCCTCGTCTGATTTTCCGTTCCACCATTTGCACTTCCCTTATCTTCGTTTTGCATCACTACCGCTTCACGCGTGTCGGGATGTGCATAAAGAGCTGATTCGATTTCTCCCAATTCGATTCGATACCCTTGAATTTTAATTTGTTGATCGTTTCTTCCCGAATATAAAATCGTGCCGTCGGATAAGAATTTTCCGACATCGCCGGTTTTATAAAGCCGCTTTCCCGCTTCGTTAAAAGGATTCGCAACAAATTTTTCCGCCGTCAAATCCGGTCGGTTGTGATAGCCCCGCGCTATTCCCGAACCGCCGATATAAATTTCACCGGAAACACCGACCGGCACGGGATTCATCCGGCTGTCCAAAATATAAATTTGAGTATTTGCAATCGGCTTTCCGATCGGAACCGCGCCAATAATTTCATCCGTCGAAGTAATCTCTTCAACACAACAGCCGACGACGGTTTCGGTCGGACCGTATTCGTTATAAAACTTTACGGTTCTGTCTATCTCAAACCACGATTTGAGGCTTTCGGCGAATAGTGCTTCGCCGCCGATAATTATTTGTTTTTCACCGGGTAAACTTGCGGTTTGAAAATCGGTATCCTTTAAAATCTCCAAATGCGCCGGTGTGATTTTTAATAACGGATCTTCAACAAGCCATTGCCCTAACCCGTTCAATAACGCATCTGCCGTGTGTTCTTCGGGTGCTAAAAATATTGTTCCACCACTAATTAAAGGCAAAAACAAGCTCGTTACCGATAAATCAAATACTATCGGCGTATGAAGCAGAGCATTTACCGGGGCGGTTTTTTTATAATATTCCTTCGACCATTCCAAATAATTGTAAAGACCGCTGTGCGTTACCAGCGTTCCTTTCGGTTTTCCGGTCGAGCCTGACGTATAAATCAGATAAACTATATTTTCCCCGATCACCGATATTTCGGAGTTTTCGGCATTGTCAGTTTTCCGTTCGAGAATTTTATTTAAGGAAATGATTTCAAGTTCGGCAAATTTACCTTGAAAATCGAGGTCTTCAAAGACAAGCAAACATTTAATTTCGGAATCCTGCAAAATATGTCGAACGCGTTCGGGCGCATCCTTTGTATCCAGCGGAACATATCCGCCGCCGGCTTTAAGAATCCCTAAAATTCCGGCAATCATTTCAATGCCTCTTTTTGCCGTGATACCTATTTTATCTTCGGGCTTAATTCCTTTGGCGATTAAATATGCGGCAATTTGATTTGCTTTTTGATTAAGCTCGTGAAAAGTTATTTCCGTTCCCCGGTCTCGTATCGCAACTGCTTCAGGAGTAAGTTTTACCTGATTCTCGAACAATTTGTGAACCGGATTAAAAACGGAAAACTCTCTTTTCGTTTCATTCCATCCGACGGTAATTTTTTCTATTTGTTTGGGCGACAGTATTTGTAAACTTTCTATTTTCCGCTGCCCTTCAAACTTCAGAACGTCGGATAAAAGTGTTAATAAATAATCCTTCAATCTATCAACCGCATCTTCGGTAAATTGTCCTGAATCGTAATTAAATTGAAGTCCCAAGCATTCGTGGTCTTCGATAATATCCAGCTTTAGAGCTTTTTCGTTTGGCGTAAAACTTACTTTATCGGCTTTAAATAAAATACCGTTTGACCAGACAGTATTTGCTTGTTTCATCAACTCAACCGCAATTTGTCCGTTGCCGGGTGAATTATTGTCCGAATCTGCGAAATGATGTTCATCGTGAAAGTAATATTCCTGCCAATTCAAGTTTGTTTCCAGTTCTTTTTCAAAATCTTCAAAATATTCTTTGAAGTCGAATGTCGGAATGATTTGACAGACAAAAGGAACGGTTTTGGAAACTAACCCGACCACCTCGTTCAGTTCTTCGTATTTTCTTTCATTACTGACAAGCTCGATTCTGAAACTTCCGTTATTTGTCAATTTCCACAACAAAACCGTCCAAACCGCAAATATCAGAAGTCCCGGTTTTGAACCGAATTTTTCTGCTAACTGATGAATTTTGCCGGTTTTATGTTCTTTAAATTTATAGGTTTTAAATTTATTCAAAAATTCGGTTTTGTTTTTATGGATTTTCTGTTCGGGCAAGATAATCGCCGGTTTTGAGATTATTTCTTTCCAATATTCTCTGCCCATCCGGCTCAGTTCGCTTTTTTCCTCCTGACATTCGTTTTGCCATTCGGAAAATTGCGTATATTGAACTCTTTTCAGGTTATCACTGCTGAGACCTTGCTCAATCGCAATATATCCCAATTCCAAATCTTTAAGAATATTATTAAACGACGGTTCGTCCGCATATTCTGCCGGAACAATGATTGAAGCCCAGTATTCATCATTTTTTATGCAAATTAAATTCAATTGCAGTATTAGATTCGAGTGAATTGTATTCTCTTCGAATAAGCCCTCAAGCCATTTTTCATTCATCAGGGCTTGCAAACTTTTTTCATAATCATCGGCTTCGTGATATTCAAAATTAAACTCGATATTTTCCCTGACAACTTGAAATGGATATTCGACTCCATCAATAAATTTCAGATCGGTTCTTAATATTTCGTGAGCTTTTATCAATCTTTTGACGGCTCTTAACAAATAATCGGGTTCAAGATTTCCTTTGATCAACCAGCTTTTTCCTACCCTTTGCTTGACTACGCTGTTTTGTGACCAGATTTTGCGCTGTTGCGGTGAAAGCCTGAAGCCCCGGATAAATTCAGCATTATTTTTCATATGACTTAACTTCCGGTTTGATAAATTTAATGATTCCCTGATTCGAACTTTAAATAATCATTCGAATTTTGATTTTGATTTTATGCGGATTGTTTTTTTATTTATCGGTTTTCCATACCCGCGCTAGTTACGCCGCTCAAATCTTTTTCTAACCGATTCTTGCTGCCGGAGAAACATAGTTTGGGTAAAATTTTCCGATTTCGTAGCGATCTCGTATTTATGAATTCTTTCGTTCGGGTTATTTAGAAAATGAAGAGTTAGCCGCTTGAAATCAGCCGCGATTTCACCGATTGTCGCGGGTTTAAAAATGTCGGTGTTATATTCGATGGTTCCGGCTACTCCCGCTGAACTTTCCCATAAATCGAAAACAAGATCATTTTTTGCCGTGCCGATTTCTGCCGCCATCAATTCCAATTCCAAATTAGGAAGGACCGAATCCCGGCTTGGCGGAGTGTTCAGAAAATCGAAAATTACCTGCACCAGCGGAAGATAACCAGCCGAGCGTTCGAGTTTGAGCTGATCGAGTATTTTCTCAAATGGAATGTCCTGATTTGAATAGGCTTCGAGCGCGGTATCTTTTATACGGTTGACAACTTCTTCAAAAACCGGTTTGCCCGACAGATCAATCCTGATGGGCAGCGTATTAATAAAACAACCGATAATCTGCTCCGTTTCGTGGAGATTTCTTCCGGCTATCGGCGCGCCGACAATCACGTCTTCCTGTTTACAAATTTTGCCAAGCAAAACCGCAAAAGCAGCCAGCAAAACCATATATTTAGAAACGCCCGACCGTCGGCTCCATTCTTGCAGGAGCGCATTAATTTCAACGTCGAACGCAAATGAATAAGTAGTTCCGTTAAAGCTCCGTTTATCCGTCCGCGGCATATCGAGCGGCAGATTCAAGACCGTCGGAGCATCTCTCAGTTGTTTTTTCCAATAACGAATTTGCTGTTCAAATTTTTCAAGCCCGTAATTGTTTCTTTGTAAATAGGCATAATCGGTATATTGAAACGGAAGCGGAACAAGCGGCAAAAGCTGTCCAAGCACCAGACCGCGATAATTTTCGCCCAATTCCGAAAAGAATAAATTCATTGACCAGGCATCTGAAATAATGTGATGAATGACAAAAATGCCGATATGCTCAGTTTCCGAAATTTTTAATAGTTCGAAGCGGTGCGCGGGTTCTTTTTCAAGGTCGAATAATTTTGTAACTTTCGCTTCGATGGTCTGCCTGACGAGGTTATCCCGAAGTTCCACAGCCGTTTGACTCAAATCTTCGATTCTTATCGTCAAGTGTAATGAATCGGCGATTTTTTGCTTCGGAACTCCGTCAACCTCATAAAAGGTCGTTCGCAGCGAAGCCTGCCGCTCAATCACCTGATTGTAGGCTTTTTCTAATGCCGGAACATCCAAATCACCTTTCAGTTTAACAACGGCGGGCAGATTATACATCGGACTTTCGGCATTTAATTGACTGATCAGCCAAAGCCGTTCCTGGGCAAAAGAAAGCGGAATGCCTTCTTTTGCCTCATTTTGAATTAGCGAACCTTCGATATTGCGAACGGCTTTATTATTATTCTCCGTTCCTTCGTTTTCCAACAGTTTTGCCAGCTCACCGACCGTCAGATTCGACATAAAATCTTTCAGCGTCAGATGGCTTGCAAATCTGCTTTTGATACGCGCAAAAATTTGTGTCGCAATTAAAGAATCGCCGCCTAATTCGTAAAAATTATCGTTTATGCCGATTCCTTCGATTTGTAGAATATCCTCCCAAAGACGGATTAAAACTTCTTCATTCGCGTTGGTTGGTGATTTAAATTCATCATTCAGATTGTTTCTTTGCAGAATATGCTTTTCTTCGGTTGATGATTGGTTGATTCCAAAATCCGGCGTGACGAAAATTTGTTCGTCGCCGCTTTTTTCTTTCCTTTTCGGAATCAGATCAACCCAATACCTTTTTCTTTCAAACGGATAGGTTGGCAAACTGATTCTTTTTCTCTTTTCATCTTTATAATAATCAGTCCAATTTAACTTTCCGCCCTGTTGCCAAACCTTTCCGATGCCGCGCCAAAAAACCGAACCGTCGCTTTCAGTCAAATTATCGGCTGAAAGCAATGGTATAACTTCGGCTTGACCTTTTGCCTGCTGTTTCAACATCGGTGTTAATGATTGTCCGGGCGCGGTTTCCAAAAAAACATTAAAGCCGCTACCGAGCAGCTGCTCGATACAAGCCGTGAACCGCACGGTTTGACGCATTTGCTCAAACCAATATTTCCCGCTTAACGCCTGTTCTTCGGTCAACGCTTCGCCGTTCAGACCGGAGATCAACTGTATTTTCGGCGGATTCAGCTCTATTTCACCGATAATCGCTTCAAAATCTTCCTTAATTAATTCGATGTCTTTCGAATGATACGCATAATTTACTTTCAAACGCCGAAAGCCCGTGCCGTTTTTCCTCAATTCCTGTTCAAACTGTGAAATTTCTTCGATGTTTCCCGAAACAACGCAGTTTTGTCGGGTATTTATCGAAGCCAGAGAGAGAGATTCAGGCATCATCTTGAGTATTTCAGTTTCCGTCAATCTAACCGCCGTCATCGTTCCGGGCGGCAGTTTTTCCATCAGTTTCCCACGGTTGAATGCCAACTTTAATCCATCCTCGAGCGAGAAAATTCCCGCAATCGCGGCGGCGGCATATTCGCCGAAACTATGACCGCAAACAGCATTCGGTTTGATTCCCAATTTGATCAGAGTTTGGGCTAAACCGTATTGAATCGAAAATAAAACCGGCAAGGCGGTCGAAGGATTTCGTAATTCAAATTCACCGGTTTCAGAATCCTGATTTTCCGCAAACAATCCGCCGGTCAGATTAAAATCAAAATTTTCTTTCAGGATTTCACCGCATTTCACGATTTCTTCACGGAAATATTTTTCTTTCCGGAAGAGTTCGCTTGCCATATTGATCGTTTGCGATCCCTGCCCGGAGAAAAAGAAAGCGATTTGCGGCGTTTCCTTTAATGAAACGACGTTGTTTTCCGAACTTCCCGCCTTCGTTAATTCGGCACAAATTTCTTCGAGCGTTTCGCCGACGGCAAAAATTTGGTGCGGGAATTTTGCCCTGCCGATGTTTTGCGTAAAGGCGGCATCGCGCAAGTTTGTTTCGGGATTTTTTTCCAGAAAATCTGCCAGCTGTTGACAAATTTTCGCCGCCGAAACGGGTGTTTTTCCCGAAATGGTCAATAATTGCGCACTATTTTCTGCGGATGTTTCCGATTCGCTTGCATCGAATTCTTCAAGGATGAGATGGGCGTTTGTTCCGCCGATGCCGAACGAGCTGACACCTGCCCGCCGCGGATGCCCGTTTTGTTCCCAATTTGTCGCTTCCTGACAGACAAAAAACGGACTTGTTTCAAAGTTGATTGCCGGATTCGGTTTTTCAAAATGCAGCGACGGCGGAATTACACGATTATGTAAAGATAAGACGGTTTTAATCAATCCCGCAATTCCCGCCGCATTGTCCAGATGTCCGAGATTTGTTTTGACCGAACCGATCGCGCAAAACTGCGATTTATCGGTTTCACGCCGGAATGATTTTTCCAAAGCCGAAATCTCGATCGGGTCGCCGAGCGAAGTTCCCGTTCCGTGTGCTTCGACATAATCAATCGTTTCAGCCCGAACTCCGGCAATTGCCATTGCTTTTGATATGACATCGCTTTGCCCGCCGATGCTCGGAGCAGTAAATCCGACCTTATCCTGACCGTCGTTATTGATGGCGGAACCGCGGATAACCGCATATATTTTATCGCCGTCGGCTACGGCATCGCCCAATCTTTTCAAAATAACGATGCCGACACCGCTTCCCGGAACCGTGCCTTTTGCTTTTTCGTCAAACGCACGGCAATGTCCGTCCGGCGAGGCAATCATTCCTTCCTGATAGAAATAACCCATTTTTTGCGGGACGCGAATGGAAACACCGCCGGCGAGTGACATATCCGATTGAAAACTCAGCAAGCTCTGACACGCCAGATGCACCGCGACCAGCGAGGTCGAACAGGAAGTTTGAACGGTAATGCTTTCACCCTTCAAATTAAATTTATAAGCGACTCGGGTTGCCAGAAAATCCTTCTCGTTTGCCAGCATCAGTTGAAACAAATTATTGTTTTCATTCTGCGCAAGTTGTTCCAAACGCGATAATAAATAGAAATTCGTATTCGTGCCGCCGTAAACCGAAATACTGCCCTCGTATGTTTCAACGTTGTAACCGGCATTTTCAAAAGCCGTCCAGGCGGATTCCAGAAACAATCTTTGCTGCGGGTCCATCCAGGTCGCTTCGCGTCCGGCAATACTGAAAAAATCAGCATCGAAATATTCGATTTCGTTGATAATTCCGGCGGCTCTCACGAAAGCCGGATTTTGTAGTTCTTCTTTTGTCAATGAAACTTCCAGTTCGTCGTCTTCAAAAAAAGAAATACATTCGACACCGTTGACCAGATTTTTCCAGTATGTTTCCAGATCGGGCGATTTTGGAAAACGTGCGGACATTCCGATAATCGCAATGTCGTAATTTTCGTTTTCAAGAAAATTGAGTTCTTGTTCTTTCACTTTTTTCTTATTTTGTTTTTCGGGTTTATCCGGCGCGAGGGATTTCGCATATTATCCAATTTGGGTCATTATCTTTTCCCA
>JALHNX010000219.1 GCA_022843305.1 Pyrinomonadaceae bacterium
GCGAATTTTGAAAACATATTTTGTAAAAGATAAATTATACAAATAATAATCGGAGTCAAAATTTATGAAAATTGCAGTAATTGTCGTGCGCGTTTTAATGGGGCTTTTGTTTTTGTTTGCCTCAATCTCGGTGCTTTTCAATCTTGTTTCGCAGCCTGAATTGACGGGGAAAACTAAATCTTTTATGGACGGCGTAAACGCTTCGGTTTATTTGATGCCGCTGATAAAAATTACCGAATTACTTTGCGGTATTGCATTTGTTTCGGGCTTTTTCGTGCCGCTCGCAACGATCGTCATCGCGCCGATCACGATAAATATTTTGCTTTTCCACATTTTTGTTGATACGGCAGGGTTGCCGGTCGGTATCTTTCTCGTGCTGGCGAATCTGTTTCTGGCTTATGCTAATCGGGATAAATTCAGACCGATGTTAGCGGCGAAATAAAAATTAATTCGGAAGTTGAAAATCCGGCGTAGTTTGTGGATAAATTATTGTTTATGAATGTCCAACAAGCCTATAATGCGTGGTCGGAAACTTACGACACGGTTGAAAATAAAACGCGCGATTTGGAAGCGCGTGCTTTAAGAGAAAGCATTTCGGGCGAAAATCTCGAAATTCTCGAAATCGGCTGCGGAACGGGAAAAAATACCGAATTTTTGCAGACGAAAGCCGGACATTTGACCGCCGCGGATTTTTCGGCGGAAATGCTGGCGATTGCCAAATCGAAAATTACAGGCGAAACGGTCGAATTTCGTCAGTTCGATTTGCGCGAAAGTTGGGATTTTGGCGAAAATTCGTTCGATTTGATAACCTGTTCGCTCGCGCTCGAACATATCGAAAATATTGATTTCGTTTTTTCGGAAGCAAGCCGCGTTTTGCGCGTCGGTGGAAAATTTTATTTCGGCGAACTTCATCCGTTCAAGCAGTATCAGGGAAGCAAAGCGCGGTTTGAAACCGGCGTGGGCGTGTTTGAACTCGAATGTTTCACGCATCACGTTTCGGAATTTTTCTCGGCGGCGAAAAATAATAATTTTGAAGTTGCCGAGCTTAATGAATGGTTTGACGATGACGATAAAGCGCAGATTCCGCGACTTTTAACGATGCTTTTAGTTAAGCGACCGTAATGTTAAAAGATTTTTTTTGCCCACGAAACACACGAAAGATACGAAAATATTTTATGAATTATTTTTTTCGTCTGTTTCGTGTGTTTCGTGGGCAAAATCTCTTTAATTGTTCCAGTTTCGCAATGTCTGCTTTTTCGTTGTAAAATTTCGTTATGACAGAAGAAATAAAAGAACACGAAGAAAATACGACGATTGAAAAACTCGAATCCGTCGGGCAGATAATAATGGGCGAAATGGAAAAAATCGGCGGAATTCTGACGGGCGACCCGATTTCGCAAGCCGAAGGCGAACTGACCGAAGATGCGGGAAGCCTGCGTTACGAAACCGCCGACGCGATGGAAGAAGAAGAGGAAGAAAATAAACCAACCGAATAAAATCTTAAAATGACAAAGAAAATTTTTATTGCCGGAGCGGGCGGAATCGGAGAAGCCGCCGCGCTTCTTTTGCGTGAATGGTGTGAATTTGAAACCGAAATTTATCTCGGCGATGTCAGCGAAAACAACCTGACAAAAGCAAGAAATTTCGTTCTCGAAAATTCCGGTAATACTTCTAAAATCGAAACCGTTTTGATGCCGTTAGAGGGAATAAACGACGCGATGAAGACGGCGTTTGAAGCCTCAGACGTTTTACTCGATTGTTCGCCGGGCGGTCAAGCGCCGAAAATGGCACGGTTCGCGTGTGATTTCAAAATGCATTACGCGAATCTGACCGAATACGTCGCCGAAACCGACGAAATTATCAAACTTGCCGAAAAGGCGGAAACGGGTTTTGTTCTGCAGACCGGACTCGCGCCCGGATTTATCAACGTTCTGGCGATGTCGCTTTACAATCGTTTTGTCGAAAAATACGAAAACGAAAAGGTCGAAAAGATCGGGATGAAGGTCGGCGCGTTGACGGCGCACGCGCACGAGCCGCATTTTTACGGTTTTACGTGGTCGCCGATTGGCGTGGCGACCGAATACGTCAAAGATTCGCGGGTTCTCAGAAATTACAAGATCACCGAACGACCCGCGCTTTCGTCGCGTGAAACGATCGTCATCGGCGCACGGACTTACGAAGCGGATCTGACATCGGGCGGCGCGGCTGATCTGCCCGATTTTTTCGCCGGAAAGGCGCGCCAATTAGATTACAAAACTCTGCGCTACGTCGGGCATTACGATTGGGTCGAACGGCAGGTCAAGAAATTGACGAAGGATGAAAATTTGCCGAACCGTCTGCAGGAAGTGATGCTCGAAGCCGTTCCGTCGGTCGAGGACGATCTCGTTCTGGTTCACGCGTCGGTTGACGGTTTTGCCGCAAACGGCAGACGGCGAATGATCGAAAAAGCGTTTTTTGTCGAGCCTTTGGAAATTGACGGCAAGAGTTTGCGGGCGATTCAAACGACGACCGCCGCGCCGCTCTGCGAATCGGCGATGATGCTTTTAACGGGAAATTACAAAGGCGTTGTTCTGCAAAGCCAACTGAATCCGGAAGAATTTATGAACGGCAATTTCGTGTCGCGGATTTATAAAAATAGTTGATTTCAGATTTAGTGGAAATCGTTTTTTTGCCGATGAAAATTGTTTGTTTGAGCGACACGCATAATTGCAACGGGCAAATCGAAGTTCCCGACGGCGATATTTTGATTCACGCGGGCGATGCGACGATTCGCGGAACAGAGCTTGAAGTCGAAGAATTTTTGTCGTGGTTTTCTTCGCTGCCGCATAAATATAAGATTTTTGTTGCCGGAAATCACGACTGGCTTTATGAAAATAATAACCGTTACGCACGGCTTTTAACCGCGAATTTCAAAATTAAATATTTGCAGGATTCGGTCACGGAAATCGAAGGGCTAAAGATTTACGGAAGCCCTTGGCAACCGCGTTTTTTCGATTGGGCTTTTAATCTCCAACGCGGCGCGGAACTCGCGGAAAAGTGGAAATCAATTCCCGAAGACATTGACATTTTAATCACGCACGGTCCGCCGAACGGGATTTTGGACGAAGTGCCGAAAAAATATTGGATGGAAAACACGGGCTGTGATGAACTGCGCAAACGGGTCGAGGAAATTTCGAAGTTCGGCAGATTAAAACTCCACGTTTTCGGGCATATTCATTGCGGTTATGGCACGGCGGAAGAATTCGGGGTAAAATTTGTCAACGCTTCAAACTGCGACGAATCTTACGCACCGTCGCAAGCGCCGATTGTGGTTGAAATATAATGTTGAAAATAATCAGAACCGATTCGTTAAATGAAGATTTTCGTGAGCTTGTCCGCCTTCTCGACGCGGAGTTGAGCATTCGGGACGGCGCGGATCATTCCTATTATGCGCAGTTTAACAAGATTTATCTGATAAAAAACTCGGTCGTTGCGTATCTCGGAGAAATCGCGGTCGGCGTCGGCGCGTTCAAAAAATTCGATGATGAAAGCGTCGAAATCAAACGGATGTTTGTTCGACCGGAAAATCGCGGGCAGGGAATTGCCTCGGCGGTTTTGGAAGAACTCGAAAAATGGGCGAAAGATTTGAATTTTAATTTCGCGGTGCTGGAAACCGGCAAAAAACAGCCGGAAGCAATCCGCCTTTATCAAAAATCGGGTTACGAACCGATTCCGAATTACGGGCAATATAAAGCAATGGAAAACAGTGTTTGTATGAAGAAAAAATTAGGTTCTGTTGACATTTTAAATTGCCACTAGTGTTCAGCCAAGGGTTAAATGGCGGGTAAAGTCGCTTCAACTTTACCCGCGCGTCTTTAGTTGTAAAATGCCACTCAACCTTGACTCTTTTGTTATTGCGACGCGTTTGATATTCCGCAATTTGTTTCTCCAATTCCTCTCGACTCTCAACTCTTTTGGCAATTCCGACCCGTTTCAGAACACTTAACTCATTTTCCGCGACATTGAGTCACGACCCGTGTTTCGGCGTGTGGACAAACTCGATTCGCCGCAGAATTTGACGCGCTCTGTCGGGCGGCAGAATCTCATACAACGCCGACGGTTTATGTGCCGCCAGATTGTCGCAAATGATCGTGATTCGTTCGGCGTTCGGATATTGTTCTTCGGCAACTATTCTGACGACTTCCGCCCAATTAAGTCGATTATGATTGTCTTTGACAAATATCTCACGCCACCCGACCAGCGGTTCACAAACCAGATACAAATCAACGACACCTTCGCGTTTGTATTCGTAATCTTCATAACGAACACCCTTTGAATCGGTAAACCCAAGCCGCGCCTGAGAGATCAATTGCTTTGGTGATTCAGCGACCACGACCACCGGATGAGTCTTCTCATACGCTCGTTCATAAATATCCAAAACCGCTTCCATCGCACAAACGTAATCAGCATCAACTTCGGGAATCACCCATTGTTTGACCTGCCACGGCTTTAACTCGTTTTTTTAAGCAATTGCCGAACACTTTCGTGCGATATTTTCTCGACAACCTCCAATTCAACCAATTGATCGGCTAAAAGGCGTAACGTCCACGCCTGGACACCGACGGGCGGTGATTGGCAACGCAAGGCAATCAAACTCGCTTCGACGCGCCCATCAAATTTCTTTTCCTTGAAGACGCTCCGCTTTTTTCCGTGAACGGCAATCTGGAATCCTTCCTTGATAAATCTTTGCCGGGTGCGTTCGATACTGCGCTGCCCGACTAGGTAACGAGTGCGAATTTCTTCATCGGTTAATCTCCCCGATTCCTGATTCTCATCCAAAGCCAACAAAATATGGGCGCGTTTGACAAAAACTGACTGGCTTTTGCGACTTGCCAATAATTTCTCAACTGTTTCTCTTTCGTCATCCGTTAAATTAACGCGGTATCTTTTAGCTATAATAAGAACTAATTATGACAAATCTATCCGCCTTCTTAAACTTGACTGAACACTAGATTCTTTAGCGGTTTAAGGAAGAGTATTATTTCGGTTTTCATTTTCGTTGTATGCAGTTAAAAGTAAAGGAAAAAGGCATCAAATTTGATGCCTTTTTCCTTTATTAAATTTAGTACACCCGGCAGGATTCGAACCTGCGACCCTCTGGTTCGAAGCCAGATACTCTATCCAGCTGAGCTACAGGTGCAAAGTATTTTTGATTGTAGTTTGCCGAAATCCGATTTGCAAACGCCGGAAAGTGAAATTTAACTATTTTTTCTGAAATTCCGCGCGGATAAATTTTACGACATTTTTGATTTGCTCGTCTGTTAATTGATTCTTAAAAGCGGGCATTCCTTCATCGGGAACGCCGTTTTTGATGTAGTCGAAATATTTTTCATCCGCCATTTTTGCCATTTTGTCGGTCGTAAAATTGTCGGCGTTGATGGTTTTATCTTCGATCGTCACTTTGCCGCCCGTGCCGTCTTCCTTATGGCATTTGACGCATTTGTCGGTATAAATTTTTCTGGCATCGGCAAGCACGTCCGCCGGTGCGGTCGGCTGCGCGTTGGTTGCCGTATTGGCGTTGGTTACGACAATATTTGTCGTGTTCGTATTTGCCGTTTTATTTTCCGAACAGGCGAAAATAAACAGCGCGATTGCCGATAGAACAAGACTTAATTTAAGAAATTTCATTAATTTTCTCCAAAGAATTTGCTGTAAAAACTCTCAGAGTTTAACTTATAAACAGAGGTTTGGCAAAATTTATGAGCGATGAGAAAAAAATATTGATCGGCGGCGAATGGCGGTCGGCGGCAGAAACGATTGTCGTAAATAATCCGTTTTCGGGCGAGCGGATTGCGGAGGTTTTTTCGGCGAACGAACGGGAAAACGAAGAAGCAATCGCGCACGCGGAATGGGCGGCAAAAGAAATGCGCGAGCTTCCGCGGTTTGCCATAGCCAAAGGGTTGCGGAAGATTGCCGAAGGCATCGAACGGCGCGAAGGCGAATTTGCGCAAACCATCGCGCTCGAAGCCGCAAAGCCGATAAAAACCGCAATCGGCGAAGTTTTGCGCGGAATTGCGACTTTCGAGTGGGCGGCGAGCGAAGCCGAAAGATTTGTCGGCGAAGTTGTGCCGATTGATACGATTGCGACCGGACGAGGCAAAACGGCGCACACGCGGCGGATTCCGCGCGGCGTGATTTACGGCATCACGCCGTTTAATTTTCCGCTCAATCTGGTTGCTCACAAGGTCGCGCCCGCGCTTGCATCGGGCAACGCGATCATTATCAAACCGAGCCGGCGAACGCCTTTAACGGCTTTACTTTTGGGCGAAGTTTTTATGAAAAGCGGCTTGCCGAAAAGTGCTTTGCAAATCGTGCCGATGGATACGAAATACATCGAATCCGTTTACACGGACGAACGCGTTAAAATGATCTCGTTTACGGGCAGTGCCGAAGTCGGCTGGAATATTAAATCGAAGGCGAATAAAAAATTCGTGACGCTCGAACTCGGCGGAAATGCGCCCGTGATCGTTGACGAATCGGCGGATTTTGAACGTTCTGTTAAACAGACCGCGATGGGCGCTTTTACATTCGCCGGACAGGTTTGCATCTCCGTCCAGAGAGTTTTTATACACGACAAAATCTTCGACCGCTGGACGCAAAAGTTTATCGAAAAGGCGCGAAATCTGAAAAAGGGAAATCCGCTCGACCCGCAAACCGATCTTTCGGCGATGATTGACGAAAAAGCGGCGGAAAAAGCCCAAAAATGGGTGACGGAAGCCGAACAGAACGGCGCGAAAATTCTCTGCGGAAACACACGCGACAAAGCGATGCTCGATGCGACGGTCGTTACCGACACGAATCCGGAAATGCGTATCGTGTCGGAAGAAATCTTCGCGCCGGTTGCGGTCGTCGAAAGATTTTCGGATTTCCGCGAAGCTGTTGATATGGCTAACAACACGAAATACGGCTTGCAAGCGGGCGTTTTTACGAACAATTTATCGAATATGCAGTTTGCCTCCGACAATCTCGAATACGGCGGCGTGATCATCAACGACGTGCCGACTTTCCGCGTTGACAATATGCCTTACGGCGGAGTCAAAGATTCCGGCTTCGGACGCGAAGGCATCCGTTACGCGATGGAAGAAATGAGCGAAACCCGTCTGATTGTGGTAAATTCCTGACTGTAAAAAAAGAAAAGCGCAGACATTTTAATCTGCGCTTTTCTTTTATGTTAATTTTTTAGCGGTAAACCCGGATGTATCGGACATAGCGACGACCGTTGCGGTAGTAAACCTGCCGGATGACGCGCGGGCGACGATTGTTATTGTTCCACCGACGGTTGCGGGTATTATTCCAGCGGCGGTTGCGGTTGTTGTTTCGGTTATTCCATTGGCGATTTCTTCTCCGCTGTCTTTGCGGAGTCATTGAATTGGCTGCCGAGTATTCGACCATCGCGGACGGTTTTTCGACGGGCGAAAAAGCGGCGCTTTGCGATGGTAAAAATATCACGCCGGCTGCCGCCAACAAAAATAAAACAGTAAATTTCTTATACATGAACTCTCCTTTGGCATTAGATTTACGCAATTCGTAAAATCTGCGTATGTTTCTCACAATAACAACTTAACAATTGAAGAGCCAGTTTTAAAAAATCCAAAGCCTGCGTTTCGGCTTTAACTCTGCCGAAAAATTTTGTATTTTTTGTCTTGATGAATAATAAACTTAAATCATTTTGGTCAATCGCTTTTGTCTTGTTGGTTTCGTCTTTTTGCTTTGCGCAAGGCACGGCAAACACTCTGTCCGTTGCGGGCTTGAATGAAAGTGTGACGGTGAGGCGCGATGCGCGTTCGATTCCTTATATCGAAGCCTCGAACGACGCGGATCTGTATTTCGCGCAGGGGTTCGTAACGGCTTCAGACCGGCTCTGGCAGATGGATTTGCTGCGGCGAGTTTCGCGCGGCGAGCTGGCGGAACTTTTTGGCAAACAGGTTCTCGAAGAAGACAAACGCTGGCGCAGATACGGGTTTTCAAAGGTTGCCGAAGACAGTATGGCGACGCTTAACCCGCAATTGAAAAAGGCTCTGGAAGATTATGCGCGCGGCGTTAATGCTTACATTGCGACGCTCGATAATGAAACTTTGCCGGTCGAGTTCAAGATTTTGCAGTATCAGCCCGCACCGTGGAAACCGACCGACACGATTTGCATCGGCAAGATTTTGGCTGACGGTCTGAGTTCGACGTGGCGTTCGGATTTGGTTCGGGCGACAATCCAAAATCTGCCGAAGGAAAAATTGGCGGATTTGACGAATAACGTTACGCCGTATGATGTTGTTTTATTCGGAAAAGACAGGGCGAAAGTCGTGAGTCGAAAGGCGAGAGCCGAGAGTCTTTTACAAATTACGGATGACGATTTAAGATTTGCCGAGAACGATGCGAAGATTCGTGAAAATTCGCTTTCGCGCGTCGGACTTTATGCCGAAGATTTGGCGGCGAGCAATAATTGGGTGGTTTCGGGCAAGCGCACGGCGGACGGCAAGCCGATTCTCGCAAACGACCCGCATTTGCAGCCCGCCGCGCCCGGAATCTGGTATCTTTCGCATCTTTCAACGCCGGATATGCGCGTTTCGGGCGTCACGTTTCCGGGGGTTCCGGGCGTTGTTCTCGGTCATAATGAAAATATTGCGTGGGGCGCGACGAACGTCGGACCCGACGTGCAAGACCTTTACCGCGAAACTTTTAACGACAAGGGCGAATACAAAACGCCGACGGGTTGGGAAAAAATCGTCGTCCGCCGGGAAGAGATTAAAGTTCGGCAAAATCCGCTTGCCTCGGTAACCGAAACGCAGGTTATCGAAGTCGAGGAAACACGTAACGGCACGATTATCACTGATGAATTCGGGCAGAAATTCGCTTTGAAATGGACGGCGCGCGACCCGAACAATCAGGAGTTTGAAGCGTTTTTCAAACTTAACAGGGCGAAAAACTGGAAAGATTTTCAAAATGCTTTAAAAACTTACGGCGGCGCGTCGCAGAATTTCGTATATGCCGATGTGCGGGGAAATATCGGCTGGATCGCCGCCGGAAAAATCCCGATCCGGCGCACGGGCGACGGCGATTTGCCATACAACGGCGCGACCGCTGACGGCGATTGGATCGGCTACATTCCCTTTGAAGCCTTGCCGCAGCTTTATAACCCGAAGGAAGGCTTTATCCTGACGGCAAATCAGCGCATCGTCGGCACGAATTACAAATATTTCGGCACAATATCGCGCGATGCCGCCAATCCGTGGCGGGCG
>JALHNX010000220.1 GCA_022843305.1 Pyrinomonadaceae bacterium
GGTTCTGCAAATAGCAGAACCAATAAAAATTAACGAACTACTTGAGGAGGTTGGCAGCCTAGGCAGTATTCATCAAGCCAAATCTGCTACTTCTTCCGCCTAATTTGGCGAAGGTATTGTAAACTACTAATCCTTACCATTTTCGTTTTCTTTCTTTTTAGCCTTCAGCAAATTTAAAAAGTTATTTTCATTTTTAAAGTCTTGGGGTGAATACAAAACTGCCGGCTTAATTAAGATAATTAAAAATGTCAGTAGTGTTAATAACAAGACGTATCCCATAACAAAACAAACCACAATAAATTGGTTTTCCTCTTTAAGAAATTTTGTTGAGAAGAATAAACTAATTGCAAACAACAAAAAATATTTAATTAGATTTAATGGATTACCTATTCGTCTTGTTTTATCAATCATGTTTTTCACCTCTACTAATTATTAGGCGAATCTTTTTCTTATACAATCTAAATGGACTTATTATTTTTGTCTTTTTTTACTTGAAGTTTTACTTTCAATTTTCGCGCCCTTTTACTAATTCTAATACTTTAAAACCTATATATATTTAATAGTAGTAGTAGTAGTGCCTGTGGAAAAGTGGAAAACCGACCTTACTGTTGAAATAGTTAAACTTATGCGTCCACAGGGGGTGTGGATAACTCTGTGGAAATCTTTTTGCCTGTGGAAAAAAAAGACAATAGAATAAGTTTTCCACAATTTCCACAGGCAGTTTTTTCCTCAGCCTGTGGAAAAGTGGAAAACTTTGTTTAAATATTGATTATAAAACCA
Organism: Pyrinomonadaceae bacterium; assembly: GCA_022843305.1. Taxonomy (GTDB): domain Bacteria; phylum Acidobacteriota; class Blastocatellia; order Pyrinomonadales; family Pyrinomonadaceae; genus JAFDVJ01. The sequence goes on from JALHNX010000220.1 coordinate 781, forward strand.
ATATCAAAACAGGTTTTCGTTTTCTCCTGTGGAAATAATTCCACAAATCTTTTTTTAATTCGAGCTAACTAACTGCAAAGAGTATCAATTAACTCGCTGATGACCCTGTGGAAATTTCTGTCATCCTTGGTTAAAGCATCAATTTTCTCGACCGAGTGCATCACGGTCGTGTGATGCTTGCCGCCATAATCGCGCCCGATCTCGGGAAAACTGTGCTTTGTTAATCTTTTACATAGATACATCGCCACCTGCCGCGGCACGGCGATCTGACGCGAATTATTTTTCGATTTCAATTCTTCAACCGTCAATTTATAATGTGCCGAAACCGTCCGGGCGATTCTATCCATCGTGATGCCTTCGGGCTGTTCGTTATCAATGACATTGCGCATCGCGTCCTGCGCGAGCATTTTTGAAATCGGCACGCCGCGTAAGCTGGAAATCGCGACGAGCCGCACGAGCGAACCTTCGAGCTCGCGGATGTTGCTGCGCACTTTGCTGGCGATAAAAAACGCGATGTCGTCCGGCAATCCAACGCCGTCTAAATCTGCTTTACGTTTCAGAATCGCAACTTTCGTTTCCAAATCGGGCGGTTCGATGTCGGCGATCAAGCCCCATTCAAAACGCGAATGCAGGCGTTCTTCCAAAGTCGGAATTTCGCGCGGCGGGCAATCCGAACTGATAACGATCTGTTTCTGGTCGTTATGCAGCGCGTTGAATGTATGGAAAAATTCTTCCTGCGTCCGTTCCTTGCCCGCCATAAACTGCACGTCGTCCATCAGAAGCACGTCTATCGAACGATATTTTTCCCGAAAAGTCTGCGTTTTGTCGTAACGAATCGCGTTGATCAATTCGTTCATAAATTTTTCGGACGTAATATAAGCGACGCGCAAATGGCGGTTTCTTTCTTTGATCGAATGTCCGATGGCGTGCATCAGGTGAGTTTTTCCCAAACCGACACCGCCGTATATAAATAAAGGATTGTAGGTTTTGCCCGGCGATTCAGCCGCGCCTAAGCTCGCCGCGTGGGCGAATTGGTTGCACGCGCCGACGACGAATTTATCGAACGTGTATTTCGGATTGAGCGAATTCTCGATCGGTTCGATGTCAACAAAATTCGTCGGGCTGGTTTTTACTAAAACTTCGGGTTTCGGTTTATCGAAACTATTTCTGTTGGCGGCTGCCACGCTCGAATAAGATGTTGCACGTTCAAAGAAAAATTCCGCATCGTTGTCATCGTCCGCGAATTCTTCCTGCATTTCGGTTTCTTCGATTATCCAGTCGAGACGATAATTCGGTAAATTGAGTTCTTTTAAGGTCTGGTTGATCATCTCGGAATAATATGTGCTGACCCAATCCTTGTTGACCTGACTCGCTCTGAGATGAACGATTCTTTCCTGTTCATCGCAGCCGTCAAACTGAATCGGGCGAAACCAGGCATCAAAAATTTGTTTGTTCAGACGCTTTTCGACCGATTGCAGGATGTTGTTCCACACATTTTTATTTTCCAACGAAGTTTCCATTTGCTTCTCTCCGGGCAATCTATTTGTTAAATCTTTGGTGAAACTTTTAAGCAGAAATTACTCAAAAACTAAAAGCTGAGATTATTCATTAACTACTTCTTTGAATCCGCCGAAAACCTTTATGTCTTATGAACTTCAAGGGCTTTTTAAGTCGCCTTTATAAAAGATTTCCACAGGGATTTCCACAGGCTTGTGGAAAGCTGCTTAAAAGTTAAAGTAAAACTTTAAGTCTAATGTTTTCAATAATTTACAAGTTTTTTTATTATCGGAAACGGCACTTAGACTAACATAAAAAAAAATCAAACGCAAGTGTTTTCCACAGGTTTTTTGAAGAAATATTTTTAGTTGGATAAAGCCTTTTTATAACAGCAACTTGGCAAGATTTAAGAGTCAAGTTAGACTTGTTTTGTCTTATTTCGGAGCAGAAAATTTTATGGCGAGAAAAAGAAAAAAAATGTCGGTTTCGGTTGAAGCGGGAAACCCGAAAGTTGATTTAACACAGCAGATAAAAAACGCGGCGGAAGGTTTGTGGTATATCAGCGAAACCGACGCGGAAATTTTTCCGTTCACCGGAAGTAAAGCCGATGCGGTGACAAAGGAAAATTTGCTCGATCAAATCGGCAAACCGCCGGACGCGCGGGTTGAAGAGCGCGGCTTTGAAGAAATGTTTAAGCGATTCATTACAATTCAGGACTGGTTCGGCGATGAGGAAAAAGCGATTGCCGAAAAGTTTGCCGCGCTAAAAAGCGTTTTAGAAAAGAACCTGACAGACTTAAAGGTTTTCAAAGTCGGGCGGATCGAACTGGATATTTATTTTGTCGGGCTTGATAAGGAAGGCAATTTAGCCGGATTTCAGACAAAAGCCGTTGAAACATAAAACAAAGGCAAAAGTAAAAAGGTAAATTTAAGAGCGTCATTTTTGATTATACAATTTCAAAAATGACGCTCTTAAATTTACCTTTTTACTTTTGCCTTTTACCTTTTACCCTTACTTACCTCTGACCGAGCTTGCGCCCGAAGTGGATTTTTCGAGATTTCGCGGGTTGCCGGTGTAAGTAACTTTACTCGCGCCCGAAAGGTCGGCTTTCAAATCGCCCGCCACATTAACGCTTGCGCGGCTCGCTCCGCTACCGTCAACATTGACGTTTTCCGATTTTAAGTTTTCCGCGTCAAGCCGGCTCGCGCCGCTCAGTTCGACTTCGAGATTTCCGGTTTCGCCGTCAACTTTGATTTTCGACGCGCCGCTCGCGTCAACTTTCAGCGAATCGTTTTTCAGATTGGTCAGCGAAAGTTTCGACGCGCCCGAAACTTTCAGATTTTCTATATTTGGTGCCGAGATGCGGACGCGAATCCGCGATTTGGTTGAAATGCTTTTTTCGGTCGAAAGCCGCAAAGTTTCGCCTTCGACTTCCGTTTTGATGAATTGCAAAAGATTGTCGTCGGCTTCGACTTCGACGCTGAACTCTTTTTGCGCAATGACTTCGACATCAAAAATACCGCCGGCTTCGATTGCATTGAAATCCGCGACGCTGCGTTTTTCGGTCTGCACATTGCCCGAACCTTTAACGCCGCCGAAATTTACTGAAAAATTGAAAATCTTCGCCGAAGTTTTTCCCCACGAAAACAGATTGGCAAACGTTACGCCAACGATTAATGCGACTATAAAAATAATAATTCCGATTTTTTTCATTGATTTCTCCAAGAAAGAAAAGTTATGTCGGAAAAGTAAACGGAATTATTTTAGAAAAAGTTCGCAAAAATTTTATTTTTTTCTTATTTCGTCTTTTTCAATGGACATTTCAGCGAATTTAGAAATATTTCATAAATTTCAAATAATCAATAAACGACTGCACAATGCCGATTATCAATCCGAAAAACGCGCCGAAAAGTTCGATTGTCCGCAGATGTTCCTTGGCGACCGATAAAATTAACGATTCGAGCTTTTCGACCGGATAATTGTTGATCTTTTCGCGGACAACGCCGCCCACGTCGAATTCCTTGATGGCTTCGGGCAATTTTTCCTTTGCCGCCGTGATGATCGTTTCGGTCAGAGATTTGCCGGTGCGGCGAACCTGTTCTTCGGAAATGTGATCGGCGAGCTTGCCAATCGGACGCGCCAGAAAACCTTCGATCTGATTCGATAAAACCGAATTGATGATGTTCGTCGTTTCGTCGCGCGAAAGAATGTTCAAAAGCCCTTTCGAGAGCATTTTTTTGAGTTTTTCTTCCGATTCGGGATGAACCGTCTGCAAGATCGCGTCAATGCTGTGCGGGCGAAGTTTATGAAGCGTATCCGACAGATAAGCCGAAACCGAACTCATCATCTCGTCGCCCTGCAAAAGTTTGAGCACGTTTTTGTTGATCTGCGCCTTTAAACTTTCAAGCTGTGCGGGCGCGATTTTGCCGATCAATTCGGGCAATGGTCTTTCAAGCGTATTTTCAATCGTCGAATCGAGAAAGCCTTTCGCTTCCTGCGCGAAAAAGTCGCCGCGCAGGGTTTCTTCAATGCGTTTCGGCAGACTGTCGTTGACCAGATCGTCAACTTCCTGCAGAAGATTATCGCGCGAAACGAAGATTTTTTTGAAGAACGGCAAGTTCTCGTAATAGGCGTGAACTTCCTTTTTGATCAGCGTGCTGATCTGGTTGCGCGTTCGTTCGGTGGTTGCCAGCGCGGTCAGCTCGTGAACCAGCGGCTGAATCTGCTCGCCCGCTTTTTCCTTCAAAAGCGCGACTGCCTCGTCGGTAAATAATTCTCCGAGCGGCGTTTGCAGAGTTGCCAGATCGTCAACTCTTTTACTGATAAAATCGCGGATTTTTTCCTCGAAAGCCGGCGTTTTGATTGACGAGCGAATTTTTTCTTCGAGAAAAGCCAAGATTTTGTTGAAATTTTCTTCGTCAACGACATCGGAAACTCTCTGCGAAAGAACTTCGTCAACGCGGCGTTCGACAAAACTTTGGATCGTCTCGATGGTTTCTTCGCTTTGCAGAACCTGTTCGATATGTTCGGCGATCTTCAACTGCAAAGTCGAGATCGCGTCCAGCACCGGCTCGCGGACGTTCGCGGGCAAGGCTTCGATGAGCGACGGGTAATTTTGCGAGATCAAATCTTCGGTGTAAGAATCAACGACGGCTTGAATCTTTTTTCGCAGAAACTCTTTGCCGAAAAGCTCGTCAACGATCGTTTCCTGCGAAACGAGTTCTTCGCCGACGGCTTTGCCGATTGCCTGTGCGAGCCGTTCGCGGTGGCGCGGCACCATTCCCTGCGGAAAAACCGTCAGACCGAAAATCTTTACCGGATTTCGCGGACGAAAAAGCATTCGCACGGCAAGCCACGCGCCGAGATAGCCGTGAACCGTGGCAAAAACAATAAAAAGAACAACCCCGACCCAATTTTCCGTTAAATACTGCATTTTTCTTTGATGCCGTTTTTCATTTTAAAAAACTTGAAAACCTTTTGATTTCAAACAAAACTCGGAAAGTTCCTTGAGCCATTCGTAGCTCGCCGAATAATTTTTCCATTGTTCGTCGCCGTCGCGGTAGAGAGTTCCGTCGTCGGGCGCGTCGGTGATGGACAAATCGGCAAAAATTCGTTTGTTCGGCGCTAATTTCGGCAAAATCTCGTCGCGGATCTTTTCGCCGATTATATGCGCTTCGTCCTTTTCCAATTTCACGCCTGTCGCGTTGTAACTCATCTGTTTTATTTTGCCTTCGCTCAAAATATCGAAACTTTTGATGATCTCGAGCGCCGTCTTCCAATGCCATACGTTCGCCTGAAACTCAAAGTTTTCCGAACTCGAATCCATTAAAGTGAAACTCATTTATAATACTCCAAATGATTAAATAAAAACCTTTCAAAATGCTAAACGCGCCGCCTTTTGAAGTCAATGAAATAAGACGTAAAAGAATTTAAACAAAAAGTTTTGCCCACGGAACAGACGAAAATATTTGTTTTAATATTTCGTTTAATTCGTGTATTTCGTGGGCAGAAAATTGCTTTTGATTCTAATCTTCGTCGAACTGCAAAATCTCGATAATTTCCCTCATATAGCGCTTGCCGATTTCCAGATCTTCGGGTTTCAAGGAAACCGCGCCGACCACGGCATGACCGCCGCCGCCGTACTTTTCGCAGATTTCGGCGATGTTGTGCAGGCGCGGGCGCGGCGACCACGGATTCGAGCCGACCGAGATTTTCGTGCGGAAACTGCTTTGCGTGAGCGCGACGTTGTAAGTTGTTTGCGGGTAAAAATAATACGGGATAAATTTATTGTAACCGTCAATTTTCGTGTCGGTTAAATCAAAACTGACGACACCTTTGCTGTAAACGGCGCGTTGTTTGATGAGTTCGACCGTTTTCCAGTGCTGGTCGAGAATCGGCTGCAGTCTTTCCTGAATTTCGGAACTTTCGAGAATTTCGTCCAAAGATTTGACGGTTAAAGATTCGATGATTCGCTCGACAAAACGCGGGTCTTTTTCGCCTTCGATGACCTGCATCAATTTCAGGGCGGACGAACGAAGCTCGACGCACTGTGCCGGCGATTCATAGAGTGCGCCGTCAATAATATGCGCCCATTCGACAAGCTCGTCTAAACTTTTGTCTTCAAAATCGTAATTTTCCTTAGCAATTCTGGCGATAAATTCACAGCACGATTTGCTTTCGGTGTCGAGAAATTTTTTGCCCGTCGTGTCGGCGAGAAAATGCTCTTCGTCGGATTTCGATAAAAACGCCGATTGATGATGGTCGAACCACCATGTGAGGCGTTCATCGGGCGAATATTTAAAATCGACGATCGCGTTTTCGTCGCCATCGAACTGGTCTTCGTCAAACGCGTTGCCGGCGCGATGCATCGTCGGCGTGTAGAAGATTTCCGCGTTCGGGTTGATTTTCGCGCGGTAGAATTTGGTAAAAAAAGCGGCTGACGAAACGCCGTCAAAGCAGTTTCCGTGATAAAGAATGCGAAGTTTCATAATTTGGAACGCCGTCATCCTGACGGCACGGATTGCAAAGGCAATCTAAATGTTTTTGCCATTTTCATTTTTGATGCAAATGAAAACGGCGCGGCGAATGGTGCCGTCAAGATGACGGCGTTCCGCCCGTAAACAAAACATTTTAGAGTAATTTTTCCCGAATATTTCGTCAAGCGAACTGCGCCGTTTTGCGCTTGTCCGCTAATTTCGGATAATTGTTCTATGGACACAGAAAAATATCTGCGCCGCATCGGAGTCGAAAATTTTGATATTCCGGCAAACGCGCAAAGTCTGAAATTTTTGCAGCACCGGCATCTTTTGAACGTGCCGTTTGAAAATCTCGATATTCATTGGAAACGTCCGATTTTATTGGACACGAACAGTTTTTATCAAAAGATCGCGGAAGAAAAACGCGGCGGTTTCTGTTATGAACTGAACGGTTTGTTTAGCGAATTGTTGAACGAGTTCGGTTTTCCGAGCCGGATGGTTTCGGCGCGCGTCGGCACGGGAAACGGCAATTTCGGCGCGGAATACGATCATCTGGCGATTCTGACAAAAATTGACGGCGAAGAATTTTTGGTTGATGTCGGTTTCGGCGATTTTACCGCCGAGCCTTTGAAATTCGCTTTGGACGTTGAGCAAACCGATAAAAACGGCGTGTTTCTGATCAGAAAACACGGGGACGAATATTTTGAGGTCGTCAAAGAATCCGGCGACGAATGGAAAAGCGAATATATTTTCAAAAATTCGGCGCGTGATCTGGCGGAATTTGCGGAAATGTGCGAGTTTCATCAGACTTCGCCCGAATCGCATTTTACGCAGGGCAAAGTCTGTTCGCTGATGCTCGAAAATGGGCGCAAAACTTTGACAGATAAAAAGTTTATCGAAACCAAAGACGGCGAAAAAAGCGAGACGGAAATCAATTCGGAAGATGAATTTAATGCTCATTTGGCGCGTGAATTCGGTATTCAGGGAACGCCGTCATCCTGACGGCAATGAACGTCCGCGTTCAAACGGCGATTGTTTATATTCAACTTGAAATATTTACTGCGGTGTTTAGATTGCGCTACGCAATCTGTGCCGTCAAGATGACGGCGTTCCAAAAAAGCGTTTATAATTCGGTTTTTAATTTATGACAAAATCAATTTCATATTCCGATGCGGGCGTTTCGATTGACAACGCAAATCTGGCGGTTTCAAAAATAAGAAACTTTGCCAAGAACACTTTTAACGAACGGACTTTGACCGAAATCGGCAGTTTCGGCGGAATGTTTTCGGGCGCGTTTCCCGATATGGCGGAGCCGATTCTGGTCGCTTCGGCAGACGGTGTCGGCACAAAACTGAAAATCGCGTTCGACACGGGAATTCACGATACGATCGGGCAAGACCTTGTTAATCACTGCGTTAACGACATTCTCGTGCAGGGCGCAAGACCTTTGTTTTTCCTCGATTATTTTGCGACCGGCAAACTTTCGCCGGAGGTAACGGCTTCGGTCGTCGAAGGAATTTCGGTCGCCTGCAAAGAAAACGGCTGTGTTCTGCTTGGCGGCGAAACGGCGGAAATGCCCGGATTTTACAAAGACGGCGAATACGATCTGGCAGGTTTTATCGTCGGTGTCGTTGATAAATCCAAAGTTATTGACGGTAAATCGGTCAAACCGGGCGATGTCGTTTTAGGCTTGCCGTCAAACGGTTTGCAGACGAACGGTTATTCACTCGCGCGAAAATTGTTTTTCGAGGTCGGCGGTTACGAAGTTGATTCTTTTGTCGAAGGACTCGGCAAAACCGTCGGCGAAGCCCTGTTGGAAAAACATACGAGTTTCTTAAAACCGCTCGAAAAATTGCTTGATTCGGGCAAGATCAAAGG
>JALHNX010000221.1 GCA_022843305.1 Pyrinomonadaceae bacterium
AGAAGTTCGAGCGCGGGTTTAAATTTTCCGCAGCGCGAACCGATAATCGTGATCTCATCAACGACGACGCGCCACATTTCAAGATTCGTTTTGCCCTGAAACGTGGATTTTAAAACCAGCTTACCGCGCGGTTTGAGCAAATCCAAGGCGGTCGCAAAACCCGATTCCGAGCCGCTGGCTTCGACGACGACATCGAACGAACGATTTAACTTCGGCAACGCGTCGTTTAATAAAATTCCTTCGATATTACGCTTTTCCGCAAGTAAAAGTTTTTCGCGGTGTTTGCCGATTAAAACCAGATTTTTACTTTTTAAGGAAAGAGCGAAAGCGCACAGGATTCCGAGTTTGCCGTCGCCGATCACGGCGACACGCGTGTTTTCCGCGATTTCGACCTGTTCCGTGATGCCGAAAGCCGCCGCCAGCGGTTCGGCAAAAACGGCTTGTTCGTCCGGCACGTTCGCCGGAACTTCCAGAAGATTTTCGGTCGGCAAAGTCAAAAATTCGGCGTGTGCGCCGTCGCGTCCGTGAATTCCTAAAACGGTTCGATTAAAACAATGTCGCGAATCGCCCGCCAGACATTTTTCGCACGCACCACAGCCCGCGTTGATCTCGCCGACAACGCGTTTCCCGACCCATTCGGGCGCGTTTTTCGATTCTTCGACAACGCCGACAAATTCGTGTCCGATCGTGCCTGAAAATCCGGCGTAACCGCGCACGATTTCGAGATCGGTATTGCAGATTCCCGATTTCGTGACGCGGATTAAGGCTTCCGATTCGTTTTCGGGTTTGGCAATATCGGCGAGTTCGAGCGTGTTATTGATAAATCTGAGTGCTTTCATCTTTTCATTTAACATTTATCATTTATCATTTATCAAATTTTGTCTTGTATTGGTAAATGTTAAATGATAACGGCTTAATATTAAACATCGGCGGAAGCCTCAAACACTTTGGCGGAAGGCTTTCGCATCATAGCGGAAGCCTTTTTTACATCGGCGGAAGGCTTTCGCATCGTGGCGGAAGCATTTTTTACATTGGCGGAAGTATTTCTCATATCGGCGGAAACACTCTGCAACATAGCGGAAGCTCATTTCACATTGGCGGAAGCTCATTTACCATTTATTAAAAAGCAACAAATATTTGATAAATGTTAAATGTTAAATGTCCAATGAATAAGCGGCATCGCAACGCGGGGTGTGTTTTTCGTTCGTGGGCTGAAAACCGAATTTTTCGTATAGATGGACGGCTTCTTTGAGAACGGTCGCGGTTTCGAGATAGATTTTCTTAAATCCCATCGGGCGCGCCTTTTCGATCATTCGCGCAAGAGTTTTTTTACCCATTCCGCGCCCGCGAAGTTCTTTTGCAAAATACATCTTGCGAAGCTCGACCGTTTCCGCGCTCATCGGGTAAAGTCCGCAAGTTCCGAGCAGATTGCCCTGCGTGTCTTCGAGAAGTTCGAAAACGCCGCCGCGATTGATGTAATGCGCCTCGATGTCGGCAATGTCGCGGTCTGTCCCTTCCAAATCGGGAGCTAAACCGTATTCGCGCAACACGCCGAAAACGAGTTTTTGGACGCGTTCACAATCGTCATTAGTCGCGGAACGGACAACGATTTCAGCGTTTTCGGTCATTGTTTTTTGTTTTGATTTGTCGTGTTCGGATTATTCGACGATTGATTCGAACTATTCGCCGGCAAAGTTTCGCTGTTGTCGGTCGGAGTTTGACCCGTGTTATCCGCCGACTGATTTTCGCGGTTGTTGATGAAATAAACCTTTAAATCCTTTTCGCTGTCAATCAGCCATTTGCCGCCGGTTTTGCTGACGTGTATTTCCTGCTGGACGGAGCCGGTCGAGGTTTTCTTGTCGTTTTTCATCGTCCACGATTTATCGAAAACGAGAGTTGCCGATTCGGTTGATTCGGGCGTGATCTGCACATTGTCAACATCAATCTGAATCGTGTCGTAGCGTTGATAAGCCCTTTGGCGGTCGGCGAGAACGTGACCTTTATCCCTGCCGCTTTCGCCGTAATAAATTTCGAGCGTGTTGGCATAAAGCGCGAGATGCGCCTCGGCGTTTTTCTCCGAATTGGTTTTTGCCCAGTTCAGCAAAAATTCCGCGACTTCCTTTTTGACCTGCGCTTCCTGTTCTGCCGAGAGCGAGACGACCGCGCGTTTCGAAATTGGCGGAGTATTGTCGATCGAAACCGATTTACTGGTCGAATTCGATTTTGAAAACCACCAAAACCCGCCGATTGCGGAAACGAGCAAAATTCCGAGAACGGCGTAAAGCATCGTGTGCGATTTTTTCGGCACGAGATTCCGCGCTGTCGTGTTGCCCAGTTCAAATGTCGGCGCGGACGGATTGACCGACGTTTGACGCGCTTCAGCCATCGAAAACCGCTGATCCACGAGCGTGTCCGCCGTGTGCCAGGATTTGCTGTTATGCTTCGACAGGTATTCGTCCAAAATTTCTTCCGCGACCAGCGGAACGCCGTCCGTCAGGCAAAAATTCAGAGTTTCGTCGGAATATGATGAATTACATTTGGGGCAAACTTTCATTGCTCAAAGAATAATTTAAATTGTTTAATTTCAAGTTACAAGCTAAAAAAGGCAAAAGGAAGAAGTAAAAAGGCAAAAGGTACGAAAATCTTCTTACAGTGTAATGTTTTGTGTGGAAATTCAATATTTTTTTACTTTTTCCTTTTGCCTTTTGCCTTGAGTTCATTCGGTGTAATAAACCTTCAAATCGCGCTCGCCGGTGATCTGCCATTGCCCGCCGACCTTTTTGAGTTTCAGCTGCGTCTGCACTTTTCCGGCGGAATATTTCGCGCCTTGAAAAACCCATTCCTTATCAAAAACCGCCGTCGCCGTTTCGCCCGCAGCGTCGGGCGAAACGGTTATATTGCCGAGCGTGATCTTTATCGAATTATATGTTGTAAACGCCTTCTGTTTATCGGCGCGAACAAAGCTCTGACTCGCACCCCGTTTGTTGTAATAATCAACCGTGCCGCCATAATGGCTCATATAACTGTCGAGATTCAGCGATTCCGCCGCCGATTTCCACGAAATAACTCTCTGCGAAACGTCGCGTTTTATCTGTTCTGTGTCAACCGGCGCGGTGTTCGTCGTCGTATTAGCATTGGAACTCGTTGTCGCAGGCGTTGATTTCGATGATGTCGTGTTTGCGGTCGTTGACTTGTTCGACTGCGTTTCGGGATACGGCGTGCTTTTGGTAATAAACAGATTGCCTTTATCGTCAGGTGTCGCGCCGCGAAAATAAAGCCACGCGCCGATGCCGACAAAGCTGAAAAGCAGAAGCATCACAAAGACGGTCAGAAAAACCGCGAACGACGCATTCGAGCTTTTCCCCGTTGGCGAAATCGCCGCGTTCGACTGATGTTGATTCGGATTCCAGCCGGTCGGATTGGTAACGTGCGGCGCGTTGATCTGATTCGATTGCCGACCTGCAACAACCGTTTCCTGTTCGCCGTAATCGAGCGTTTTTGCTTGCGAGTTCGGCGCAGTTTGAAGCGGCGAGCCGTCCTGCAGACAAAATTGAAGCGTGTCGTCGGTGTATTGCGATTGGCAGGTCGGACATTGTTTCATAATTTTCGCCTCGAACAAACAGCTTTATTTCTTATCATAAAGCAAAAGGGGAAAAGGCAAAAGGCAAAAGTAAAAAGGCAAAATTCGGGTAATTTTCGCCCGAAATATTTGCTTTGGAAACAACGAATTTGTTTTGCCTTTTGCCTTTTACCTTTTTCCTTTTGCCTTTTCCCCTTTGCCTTTGCTGTCCGCACTTTATTATACTTTGATAAATCAACGCTTAAATTTCAGATTAAAATTTTTCAAGATATAACCAATGAAGTTCAAAAACAGTTCAAAAATCATTTTTACGATTCTGGCTCTGGCTTGTGCCGTGTTTGCTTTGGCGTGTCCAAATTCTTCGGCTATCAATAACACGGCGAATTCGACTTCGCCGCCGACCACCGCCAACAAATCAACTAATCCCGTGCCGGAAAACAAACCACCGACGATGACAGATGTGCCGGTCGGCAACGCACAAACGCCGACCGAAGCCTACCGGATGCTTTTTGCCGCCGTCAAGAGTCAGGATTCGGCAAAGATCAAATCAATGCTTTCGAAAGGTACGATGGGTTTAGCCGAGATGGCTTCGGGACAACAGAAAAAGCCGATCGAAGAAGTTATCAAAAACGGCTTTACCGAAACGACTTTTGTTGACGATTACCCGCAGATACGCGACCAGCGCATCAAAGGCAATTTCGGCGCGGTCGAAGTCTGGAATGCCTCGCGCAAACAGTGGGATGACATTCCATTTATTCTCGAAGACGGCAATTGGAAAGCGGCGTTCGGCGACGCGTTCGGCGGATCGTATAAATCGCCGGGCAAAAGTCAGACGATCATCGAACAGGAAAACGCCAATGCCAACAACCCGAATTCGATGATGCAAAAAATGCCTGCCGGAAACGCGAACACGAGCGGCAATTTCCGCGGCGGGGGAAAAATCACGAAACCCAATAATTAATGATAAAACCGGGACAAATCGCGGAAATTTTATCGCTTTACAAAAAACACGGCTGGATTTTACGCCGTGTTTTGCTTTCTGACACGCTGAAATCTGCTCTCGCGGACACATCGGGAAATCTTTTCGGCGCGGCGGAAATTCGCTCTTCGGAAATTGACGCGGTCTGGTTTTCGCGCCCGTCAAAAGCGAATCAGGAAGCCTGGGAACTGCGCGTCTTGAGCGAAGCACCTTACGCGCTGATCGAAATTTTCGACGATGACGACGAAGACGAAATCCGCGAAGAAACGCTCGCGGAAGTCGAATCGCGACTAAAGAGTCTTCAGAAATGAATAATTTATTACAAAATTCCGACATCTGCCGGCAGGTTTCTCACATCTAAAATTTTGCTTGACAAGATGGACAGGTCAGGCGCAAACTATTTTTGTTGAAAATGATGATAAAAGACTTCGGTGCGCGGGTTGAAAGTGTTTGGGAAGGCTTGCGCCCCGTTACAAAAAAAATGCTTGTTGGCGCATTAGAAGCCAAAAACGGAATTCCGGTCAATGCTCCGACGCAAAAATTTTCTTACGATACGCAATCGGATTGGGAACTCAGCCGCCTGCTTTTCGCTCTCGACGAACAGGCAAAAGACACGGACGTTACGAATAATCCCGAAAAATTAAGCGAGCTTCGGATTTTGACGGAAACCTGTATCTCGGTTCTCGAAGCGCAGAGCGAATCGGCGGAAGTTTTCATACAGCTTGCCGAACGCGCGCTTGCCAAAAGAGATTACAAGGAAATTGACCGTCTGGCGGATCTGCTCGCGCACAGGTTTTCGGTCGGCGAAATGTGCGAAATCGCACGGCAGACGACGAACGCAGCGATTCGTGCGATCGCAATGGAAACGATCGCGCTGATGCCGGTCGAAGAAATCCTGCCGTCGCTCGACGACCCGATCTATGAAGACATCGCGCGTTCGGCACTCGAAATGAAAGCGTTCGAATACGAATCGGAAGAAGCGCGCCGCGTTTTAGACCATTTCGTTTTCGACGAAATCGTTGACGAATAAAATTTTTCGCCGCCCTTTAAGAAAGACACGCAGATTTGAGACATAAAACTCTTATCTGCGTATTTTTACGTCTATCCGCGGAAAATATTCGCCAGAGCCTTGACGGAAACTGCGTTTTTTATCTTTCTGTTTGCCCTGCTCATTTTGGCGCAAACCAAACTTTTATGTTTTCCCGATGTCTAACAAGCTGTTTGAAAACACCGAAAGATCGGGAACGGAAACCGAATTTATCAATTATCAAATATCAATTATCAATTATTTTTCAGGTTAATCAACGATTTAACCCTTCAAAGTTAATGGATAATTGATAATTGATAATTGATAATGAATTGTTTTTTATCGTCTTTCGAGTTTTCAAACAGCTTCTAAAAATATTTGCGTCTTCGTGTCATTGCGTTAAAAACATCAAACCGCGACTTTCCCCGAAAGCCAGAATTGTCCGCTGACGATGCCGCCGATTTGCGGCTCGTGCGGAACATATTTCGGGTCAACGACAACATCCACGTTGCCGCCCAAAGTTTCGACCAGCAGCCAGTAGAATCTTTCGCCTGAAAGCTCGTTTGTTTTCAGTTCAAATTCCTTAATTTCGCCCGCAAACATCCCGACCGGACGGACGACATTTAAATCAATGCTGCCGTCTTTTTCGTCAAACGCGAAAAGCCCGACGGGGACAAACATTTTTGAAGCGTATTTTAACTCGGATTCCTGCGCGTTTTGATAATCATCCTCGTCCGCAAAAACCTTAAAATCGTTTGAAGCAAACGCCGTCAGTTGAATTTCCGAAACCTTTGGAAACTCCGTAATTTCAACCGTCCGAAAATCCGGCACGTCGAAAACGAACGGGTAATCGCCCGAATCGCTCAAACCTTCCGGCGGATTTGCCCACGCGTGAAAACCACCGTCGAGTTCTGACGAATCGCGCTCGATCGCTTGTGTCAGCGAAACCACGCGGCGGCTTTTGCCTGCAAAATGCGGATTAAATCCGACCAATTCCTGATTAAAATTCCCCTGCAAATAAATCTCCGCACCCGACGAATCCGTGTAAACCAGATAAAATCCGCGCGCCGTTTCAAACGGCTTGGCGACTTCCAGAACGTGCATAATCATCTCGTTGACGGCTTGCTCGTCAGGTGTCGGAAAACCGATGTCCGATAAATTACTCATAAAAAATTTAACGCCGGTTTTGACGCCGGCAAATGAAAATTATTAACTTTGTTTCTTTTTCTGCTTCGATATTTTATCCGAAGACTTTTTCTTTTTCCCGAAGCCCCAGCTAGCCTTCGTATTCAGCCACGGAACGCCGAAGACGCGAACGCCGAGCCACATAATCGGCGCGATCACCTTATTATAAAATTTCGGTTTTGCCCAAACGCATCGAAACAGCTTTTTATCCGAACGCCAACGCTCTTTCGAGCTTCCGCCCGCAAAATATTCGCGGTCGTGAACGACACAGCAATCGCGGTAATTCCCGTCTGGAAACCACGTGCAGCCGTCGCTCACGAATTCGTTCGAAGAAGGCTGCGGTTCAACTATTTCGCCGGAATTTTCTTGGGCAAACGCGCTGACGGAAAATAAAACCGTCAAAATAAAAATAAAGATCGCTCTTTTCACACTTAATCTAGCTCGCCGAAATCGCATCCGTTCTGCCGTCTCTCAAACGTTGCGCGTAGAGCGAAAATTTCGCGGTCAATTCGGCAACTTCCCTTTTTACATTCGCTTTGACTTCTTCCGATTCGGGTTCGTGAATTATCGAAGCGATCAGTTTTCCGATGACGCGCATTTCCGTTTCCTTCATTCCGCGCGTCGTCAATGCGGGCGTTCCGAGACGGATGCCCGAAGCGACGAACGGCGAATTCTGGTCGAACGGAATCGTGTTCTTGTTGACCGTGATATGAACTTCGTCCAAAGCCTTTTCCGCGACTTTTACGGTAATTCCCTTGCCGCCGTCGAAAACGTCAACGAGCATCAGATGATTGTCCGTCCCGCCCGAAACCAGCCGCAATCCCTGCGCGGTCAATTCATCCGCTAAGGCTTTCGCGTTATCCAGAATCTGCTGTTGATATGCCTTGAAATCTTCGCGCAGTGCTTCGCCGAACGCGACCGCTTTTGCCGAGATAATATGCACGAGCGGTCCGCCCTGCACGCCAGGGAAAACGGCTTTGTCAACCGCTTTCGCAAATTCTTCGCGGCATAAAATAAGTCCGCCGCGCGGTCCGCGCAAAGTTTTATGCGTCGTCGTCGTCACGTATTCGCAATGCGGAACCGGCGACGGATGGAGTCCGACAGCCACGAGTCCCGCGATATGCGCGATGTCCGCCATCACGATTGCGCCGACCGATTTAGCGATTTCTTCGATTTTTTGGAAATCAATAATTCGCGGATAAGCCGACGCGCCGCAAATAATCATTTTCGGGCGATGTTCTTCGGCTTTACCGGCAAGTTCATCATAATCAATTGTTTCAGTATCTTTTGAAACTCCGTAATCTGACACTTCAAAATTGATGCCCGAAAAATTCATCGGATGCCCGTGCGTCAGATGCCCGCCGTGCGACAGGTTCATTCCCAGAATCCGGTCGCCGTGCTGCAACGCGGCAAGAAAAACCGCCATATTCGCCTGCGCGCCCGAATGCGGCTGAACATTTGCGTGTTCCGCTCCGAAAATTTCCTTCGCGCGGTCAATCGCCAGTTGTTCGGCGACATCGGCAAACTCGCACCCGCCGTAATAACGCTTTTTCGGATAACCTTCGGCGTATTTGTTCGTAAAAACCGAACCCATCGCCTGCAAAACCGCTTCCGAAACGAAATTTTCCGACGCGATCAATTCCAAACCGCCCGACTGCCGCCGCGTCTCATTATTTATCGCTTCCGCAATAACCGCATCAACTTCCGCTAAATTCGCATTAAAAAGATTGTTCATTTTTTATTTTCCTGAGCCTAAAAGTTTTGTAATAAATTCGCCAGTGTTTTTTATAATTTCACCTGCTCCAAGAAGTTGAACCGTGTCAGCAGCAAATGAATACATACTTCCAAATCTATATAATATTTTTCTGACTTTTCCAACTTCTTCAAGGTTAGAATTTTCAATTGTTTCTTTATTAAAAATGTATATTCCAACGAGTTGTTCAATTGCATCTTTAAGTCTTTCAACTCCTCGTATTCTATATTCGTGAATAGCATTTTCCATAATCTTAAGTATATCCAGTAAAATTCTTTTAAGATTTTTATCTATATCTAAATCAATAATTTGCTCATATAGACTTTGAATTTCGGAAAGAAGCTCTTTCAAATCATCTTCGTCAACAATTTTCTCCTTGTAAACTTTATCGACTGCACGAACACATAACTCTAATAGAGTGAAATCTGTTTCATTTAATGTGCTGCTATGTTTATGTTGTCTTTGTAAAAAAGAAGGTTTGGGAAAAAGCAATTTCAATTTTTCAAAGGGTCTCAGATAAATATCATGAGGAATGTCTGAATTTGTTAATAAAATCTCTTTAACCTCGTCAACCAATTTTCTAGATTGATTAACATG
>JALHNX010000222.1 GCA_022843305.1 Pyrinomonadaceae bacterium
TAGAAGTTTTCGGGCAGTAACCGCCGCGCTTTCAAGTCTTCGGTCAATTGCCGCGCCGAAATAAACTGCAATCCATTTAAGCCGACTTTGCGCGCGCCTTCGACATTCGCCGCGATGTCGTCAATAAAAAGGCATTCTTCCGCCAGACACTGTGCCATTTCGACAGCTTTTTGAAAAATTTCCGCCGAAGGTTTAACGACATTCACTTTGTGCGAAACAATAAAATTGTCGAAATGATCCAAGATCGGAAAATTTTCACGGATAAAATCGAAATGCATTTCGTTTGTGTCCGAAAGAATCAAAAGTTTATATTTATCCGCAAGAGTTTCGATGAGCCGTTCGGGAATGATCGGTTCGGGTAGAAAAGTGCAGTTCCAGGCAACGTAAAAATCTTCGTAACCGACCCGCAGATCGAGTTCCCGATTGATCGCCGCAAAAAATTCTGCGGTCGAAATTTTGCCGAGATTATATTCCTGCGCAAGCGCACCCGCGACGGTTTTACTGAAAATAACGTCGCTCGCGTGTTCGCAAACTGCTTCCAGACGTTTTGAAATTTTGCTGTGGTCAAATGAAACGATGACGTTTCCCAAATCGAAAATAATGGTTTTGATCATAAAAATTTTGCGCGAGATTTCTAGCCAACCCAATTCAGAGCGCGGCAAACGGCTTCTTTCCATTTTGCCTTTAATTCTTCGGCTTTTCGGCGCGGCATTCGCGGCTCGAACCTTTTATCTTCCTGCCAGGACGAGCGCAAATCTTCCCGCGACTGCCAAAAGCCGACCGCCAAGCCCGCCAGATACGCCGCGCCGAGTGCCGTCGTTTCGGTAATGCGCGAGCGGACAACCGGAATTTGCAAAATATCCGCCTGAAACTGCAAAAGCGAATCGTTGCGCGTCGCCCCGCCGTCAACTCTTAATTCCTTCAACTCTATTCCGGCATCAGCCTGCATCGCTTCGAGCAGATCCGCCGTTTGATAACAGATTGATTCGACTGCCGCCCGCGCAATATGCGCACGACCCGTGCCGCGTGTCAGACCGATTATCAAACCGCGCGCGTCCTGATCCCAATGCGGCGCGCCAAGCCCCGTAAATGCCGGCACAAAATAAACTCCGCCGTTGTCTTCAACTGAATTTGCCAAATCTTCAACATCCGAAGAATTGGCAATAATTTCCAGAGAATCTCTGAGCCACTGAATAACCGCGCCGCCGATAAAAACGCTTCCTTCCAAAGCGTATTCCGTCTTTTCGCCGATTTTCCAGGCAATCGTCGTAAGCAGTTTATTTTCGGATTTTATGGGTTTTGTTCCGACATTTTGAAGCAAAAAACAACCTGTTCCGTAAGTATTTTTCGACGCACCTTTTTCAAAACAAAGCTGTCCGAACAGTGCCGCTTGCTGGTCGCCCGCATTTCCGGCGATTTTTATGCCTTTTAGTTCTTCAACGGTTTCGACTTCGCCGTAAATTTCGCTTGATGACGTAACTTTCGGCAGCATTATACGCGGAATGTTAAAGATTTCGAGCAATTCTTCATCCCAATCAAGCGTATTAATATTGAAAAGCATCGTCCGCGAAGAGTTTGAAACATCCGTTATATGCGCTTTACCAGATGTAAGCTTCCAAATCAGCCAACTATCTATCGTTCCGAAAAATAATTCACCGGCTTCGGCTGTTTGTCTTGCGCCTTCGACATTTTCTAAAATCCAGTTTAGTTTGCTGGCGGAGAAATAAGCGTCAACTTCCAGCCCTGTTTTTTCACGAATCAATTCGGAATAGTCTTTTCGTATCTCGTCGCAAAATGCGGAAGTCCTTCTATCCTGCCAAACTATTGCATTATAAACCGGTTCGCCTGTGGTTTTGTTCCAAACAACAGTCGTTTCGCGCTGATTTGTAATACCGATTGCCGCAATATCTTTTGCCGTCAAACCGAATTTTTGCAGAGCCTCGATTGCGGTTTGAATTTGTGTTTCCCAAATCTCACGCGGATTATGCTCGACCCAACCGACGCGCGGATAAATCTGTTTGTATTCTTTTTGGGAAACGGAAATTATTTGGCTGTCTTTATCAAAAATTATCGCACGGCTTGAGGTCGTGCCCTGATCAAAAGCAAGAATATATCTCATAAATGTTAAAACCATTCAGATTTTAAACTATGAGTTTATTCGGTTTCGACAATTTTGACAAAATCGTTCTCAAAATATTTCTTGATCTCGTCGCGGATTTTGCGAAAAGCCTCGACGCGTGTTTCCTCGTCGCCCTGCACTTCCGCCGGGTCTTCAAACGAATGATGAATGACCTTTGTTTTTGCCGGAAAATACGGGCAGTTTTCCTGCGCGTTGTCGCAAACCGTTAAAACGTAATCAATTTCAGCATTTACAAATTCGTCCACCGATTTTGAACGGTTTTCGGAAATGTCAATGCCGATTTCCGCTAACGCTTTGATGGCTTCGGGACGCACGATTGAAGGTTTCGTACCGGCGCTGAAAACTTCATATTCGTTTTGCGTGATATGTTTCAACAAGCCTTCCGCCATTTGCGAACGCGCCGAATTTCCCGTGCATAAAACTAAAACTTTTTTCTTTTCCGACATAATTTTAAGTCAATTGTTCTTGAAATTTATTTCTTTGCCGAAGCGCGACGCGCACCAGAAGTATCAAAACCGGAACTTCGATTAGCGGACCGATGACTGCGGCAAAAGCCACGCCCGAATTGATGCCGAAAACCGCAATTGCAACGGCGATTCCGAGTTCAAAATTGTTTCCGGCGGCGGTAAAAGCGAGCGAAGTGCTTTTCGGATAATCCGCGCCAGCGCGTTTTGCCAGATAAAACGCGCTGAAAAACATGACGACGAAATAGATGATCAGCGGAATTGCGATTCGGACGACATCAAAAGGTATTTCTACAATTAATTGCCCTTTAAAGCTGAACATCACGACAATTGTAAAAAGCAGCGCGACAAGCGTGATCGGGCTTATTTTCGGGATAAAAACATTCTCATACCAATCTTTTCCCTTTGCTTTTACCAAAACAAAGCGCGTCAGCATTCCGGCAAAAAACGGGATTCCGAGATAAATCAGTACGCTTTCGGCAATTTGCAAAATGCTGATGTTGACCTCTGCACCTCTAATTCCGAAAATCGGTGGTAAAATTGTAACGAAAATATATGCGTAAAGACTGTAAAAAAGAACCTGAAAAATGCTGTTGAATGCGACCAATCCGGCTGCATATTCGTTATCGCCTTTGGCTAAATCATTCCAAACAATGACCATTGCGATACAGCGCGCAATGCCGATCATAATCAGTCCGATCATATAATCGGGTTTGTCGGGAAGCAGTAAAACCGCCAGAAAAAACATCAAAAACGGACCGATGATCCAATTTTGCAAAAGCGAAAGCGCGAGTATTTTTGTATTTCGAAAAATGCCGGGAAGCTCTTCGTATTTCACTTTGGCAAGCGGCGGATACATCATCAAAATCAACCCGATGGCAATCGGGATGTTTGTCGTGCCGACTTGAAACTGATTGATGAAATCAGAAGTTTGCGGAACAAAATACCCCAGCAAAACACCGATTGCCATTGCCGTAAAAATCCACAAAGTCAAAAAACGATCAAGAAATGAAAGTTTTTTAATAGCCGAAATCTCAGATAAATCTCCCATAAATTTGCTTAAGCGAATATATTATTGACAGTCTAAATCTTTTCAAGTGATTGACGCAAATCTGCAATTAAATCATCGGCATTTTCGATGCCGACCGAAAGGCGAATTAACCCGTCGGTAATTCCCGCCTTTTCACGAATATCTTTTGGCGTGTTGGCGTTGGTCATCGAAGCCGAATGCTGGGCAATCGTTTCCACGCCGCCTAAAGATGTCGCAATTGTAATAAGTTCTAGATTGTTCAAAAATGTCTTTCCGGCTTCAATTGTGCCGACATCAAATGCGATCATTCCGCCAAAGCCGCGCATCTGCTTTTTAGCAATTTCGTGGTTTGTGTGTTCGGGTAAAGATGGATGAAAAACCGCTTTTATTTTTGAATGACCGGCTAAAAATACGGCGATTTTTTCGGCGTTTGAATTGTGTTTTTCCATTCTTAAGGCGAGCGTTTTGATGCCGCGCAGAACGAGCCAAGCGGTGTTTGGCGAAAGGCATCCGCCGAACAATTTCATCGTCGAATGCCGGATTTTATCAACGATTTCGCGCTTTCCGATAATCGCTCCGGCGGACAGATCGCTGTGACCGCCGAGATATTTCGTCGCGCTGTGAACGACCAAATCAACGCCGAGCGCGAGCGGATTTTGATTAAAAGGAGTGGCAAAAGTGTTATCGGCAATGGAAATTATATTTTTCTCACGCGCAAATCTTGCAGCTTCGGCAATATCCGTTATCTGCAAAGTCGGATTCGCAGGCGTTTCGATGTAAAAAATTTTCGTATTCGCACGCGCTGCATTTTTGTAATTTTCCGCTTTGGTCGCGTCAACAAAAGTTGTTTCAACGCCAAAGTTTTCCGCCAAAAATCCCAGAAATGAGCCGGTCGTCGCATAATGCGATTCGGGCGCGACAATGTGCGCTCCCGCTTTGATAAGTCCGAGAATTGATGTGGTTATCGCTGACATGCCCGAAGCGAAACAGAGCGCGTCTTCGCCTTGTTCAAGCTCGCACAAAGCTTTTTCCAGCGCGTCGGTCGTCGGATTTCCGAGACGGCTGTAAAAATATCCTTCCGTCTCATAATTATGAATTTTTCCGCCCGATTCGGCATCGGAAAACGAATAAAGCGAAGCATTATAGATAGGCACGGAAACCGCGCCGAAATGTTTTTCGACCGTTTCCGCGCCTGCGTGAACTGCTAAAGTTTCAAAAGATTTTTCATCCATTTTTTCTATCCCGCGCTAAAGTTTTGTAGAACGAGATATACTAACCGTTTCCGCTCTCGGACTGCAACAACTCGAAGCGGCATTGCCTTTCGGCTCGGTATTTTCCAAAACCGTGAAAACTTCCCAACGGTTTCCGTCCGGGTCTTGTACCCAAGTTTTGTCCTGAAGCGCGTAACAGCAATCGGTTTTCATTTCATCCAAAGTAATCAAACCGCTTTCCTGCCAACGCTTGCCCATTTCCAAAACTTCTTCGGTTGATTCGACCTGAAGACCGAGATGCGAAAGCGAACCGCCGCGCTCAAACGGAACTTGATTCATCGTAAAATTCAAAGGCGGATTGGCAACATCGAATTTTGCGTAATCCGCACGGACTTTAACCGGCTCGACACCGAACATTTTTTTGTAGAAATCAATACTGTTTTCTACGTTGCTGACATTTATCGAAAGATGTGTTTTCATATTATTTCTCCTTTTTATTAATTCATATACGTTAAAACATATATGTCAAAGCGAATATATTCTTATAATCCGTCTTTGTCAAGACAAAATTCCAATTTTGTGATATTTTTTTTATATGAGTGAAAATATTTTATCTCAAATGGAAACCTTTTTTCTGGCTTTAGCGGATAAAACACGATTGCGGCTTTTAAACCTGATGCGTGAAGACGAAGTTTGTGTTTGCTATTTTACGGAAGTTTTAGTCGAAAGTCAGCCAAAAATATCACGTCATCTGGCATATCTGCGAAATGCCGGAATTGTTTCGGCGCGGCGCGAAGGCAAATGGATGAATTATAAAATCGAAATGCCGGAAAACCCTTTCGCTGCACGGGTTTTGACAGACACGCTCGAATGGCTCAAAGCGCAGAATAATATGCGCGAAGATTATGATAAATTGGCGCAGGTTTGCTGCTCGGTTGAAGTTCCCGTAACGATCATCCGCGCCCCAACGCCTAAAACATTCGCCGAAGCAAATATAAATATTCAACCGAAGGAAGAACTTGAAACCTTTCTTCTATGATTCTGCTTTTTCTTCCTTCGGATAAGGACAATGACGGCAGCCGTTTCCGCAACAATATCCGCGCTTTAAGAGAAAATGAGCGGTCAAAACCATAAAACCGTCTTCAAAATAATAATCAACGCCTTCAATAAACCTTGAAGTTTCCTGAGATTGATTTTTTTCCGTGTTTTCTTTCATTCAAAACTCTTACGATATAGAGCCAAAAATTCTTTATTCCCGTTCGCGCCGAGAATCGGCGAATTAATTAAACCTTTATTTACCAAGCCGATTTCTTCGGCAAACACATTAACTTTTTCGATAACTTGTTTATGTTTTTCTTCGTCTTTTACAATTCCGCCTTTTCCGACTTCGCCTCTGCCGACTTCAAACTGCGGTTTGATTAAAATTACAATCTGCCCATTTTCGGCTAACAAATCTTTTAATGCGGAAAGGATTTTTGTAACGGAAATAAAGGAAACGTCCATCACGATCAGATCGAATTTTTCGCTGAAATCTTCCGGTTTCAAATAACGCGCATTGACATTTTCCCGAACCTCGACTCTTTCGTCGTTTCTCAGTATCCACACCATTTGATTTGTTCCGACATCAATTGCGACGACCTTCTTTGCCCCATGCTGCAGGAGACAGTCGGTAAAACCGCCGGTTGACGCGCCAACATCAAGACAAACATATTCGTTTGGCTGAATATGAAACTCCTGCAAAGCCTTTTCGAGTTTTAGTCCGCCGCGCCCGACGTATTTTATTTCATTCGCTTTTCCTTTGATGCGGATTTTGTCGGTCGGCAGAAACTCCTGCGAAGGTTTTTCGACGCGTTTTTCGTTGGCGAGGACAACGCCCGACATTACCAAAGCCTGCGCCTTTGTGCGCGAATCGGCGAATCCGAGTTCAACCAGTAATTTGTCAATTCTTTCACGCTTCATTGCAAATCAAATTTTTGCCCTTGAAAGGTCGTGTTAAAGCCTTTTGTTTTCAGTTCATTAACTATTTTCCGGTCGCCTTGAATAAGCGGGTTGCTGTGATTGAAATGAATAAAAAAGACTTTTGATTTTTCTTTCGCGGGTAAATCTTTCAGAAGTTCCATCGTCTCTGAAACAAACGGATGCGGGACTTCGCTCATCGGGCGGTTTATCTCGCCGTCGGCGTAGAACGTGCCGTCAAGCAGCAGATAATCGTTCGCTTTCACCAATTCTTCCAGCTTTGCCGACCATTTCTGCCATTTATCAATGTCGGGAATAAAGATCAAAGATTTGCCGCCGCCGTCAGCAATTCGGAAACCGACTGTTTCCGAAAATTCGTCGCGATGCGGCACGAGAAAAGGTTCGACCGACAGATTCTTTGCAATCTGAGTTTTCTCTTTATCGGCAAGATTTTGCAGCGAGATATTTTTGATGCCGACAAGCTGCGACCACGGCGCGTTTGTTTCGAGCATCTGTTTCATTCGCGGCATCGCATAAACTTTCACATCTTTTGAATTCATTGATTCCCTGCCGAGATACATCAAGCCCGTGTAATGCCCGATATGCGCGTGCGTCAGAAAGATTCCCGCGAGATTGGTTGAAGAATCGCCCGAAATTTCTTTCAAAAGCTGAAATTGTTCGGGCAGATCGGGCGTCGCGTCAAAAATCCAGCGTTCTTTCGTCGAGGAATTGACCAGCGCGATTGATGAAACCGTCTGCCGAAGTTTCGGATTTTTCCGGGCTTTTTGACAGAAAGGACTTTCACAGCCCATCTGCGGAACGCCCGCATCCTGTCCGATTCCCAAAACGACGACATACGGCGACTGCGCACGGGTTGCGAGAAATGTTGTCAGGATAAAACAAAAAATCAGTAGTTTTTTTTTCATTGCTCAATACTTTCGGCTTGGAAATCCGATAATTCAAAGTTTTCAGCCGTGTAAAATATTTGAATCGGGCGACAGCAGACTTCGCAGTCTTCAATATACCCTTGTTCTTCGACCGACAAATCCAGCACAAAAGAAATTTTCTGCCAGCAATACGGACAAGTAAAAAAATGTTCGATTTCCATTAAGTTTTTCTAATTTTGCGCCATTTCCCCGAAAAAACCTTTCAGTGATATTCTTAAACTTGAATTTACCAAAATGAAAGAAGAAACAAAACTTTCAAGATTTGCAAAATATGCGTGGTTTGTTTTGGCGTATAATCTCGTCGTGATTTTGTGGGGCGTTTTTTTGCGCGCCTCGAAATCGGGCGACGGCTGTGGTCAGCATTGGCTGACGTGTCACGGCGAAGTCATTCCTTCCGCGCCCGAACTGAAAACCGTCATCGAATTTTCGCATCGCATCACGAGTGCTTTGGATGGATTTATCGTCCTCGGTTTATTGGTTTGGGCGATTCTGCGCTGGAAAAACGGCAAGGCTGAAACCGACCGCCGCGTGATGAAAATGGCAATCGGTTCGTTTGCTTTTGTCGTTGTCGCAGGCTTGCTCGGCGCGGGCTTGGTTTTGACCGGAAACACGGCGGAAAACCTGACGGCGGCGCGTCCGTTCTGGATGATGGGGCATTTAATAACGACGCTGATCTTATTAACTTTTCTGACTCTGACGGGGTGGTTTGCGAGCGGCGGAAAAGCTTTTAATTTCAGAACCGAAGCGAAAGTCAAATTGTTTTTGCTGCTGGGCGTTTTCGGTTTTCTGCTCGTCGGAATGAGTGGTTCGGTCGCGGCTTTGAGCAATATGATCTTTCCGTCGGAAACTTTGGCGGAAGGCGTGGCGAAAGATTTTTCTGCAACCTCGAATATTCTGCTTCGTTTGCGCGTGAGCCATCCGATTCTTTCTATTTTGACGAGCGTTTACCTGATATTTCTGGCGGGCTGGCTGCGCAAAAAGTCCGAAAATAATGAAAGCGTCGTGCGTTGGTCAAACATTTTGAGCGTTTTGATTTTGGTGCAGATCGGCTTTGGCGCATTAACGCTTCTGACGCTCGCGCCGATTGTGATGCAGCTCGGTCATCTGCTTTTGGCGGACGCAGCTTGGATTTCGTTCGTTTTGCTGACGGCGAATTTTTTGGCGCAACAAAAAGATTTAGCCTGAAAATTCAATCTGAGAAGCAGTTTGAAAACTCGAAAGACGATAAATAACAAGCATTAAGTAGCAACTGTAATAAAAATCAAATAGAAACCGGCGACCAAGAGCTATTGTCTCTGGCAATGGCATTTAACAAACATAGTAACTTTCTGGCTGCCGCTATAATTGCCACTTTCGT
>JALHNX010000223.1 GCA_022843305.1 Pyrinomonadaceae bacterium
AAATGTTTCTCGTGAAAATGAATTTCGTCGCCTTTCTGACGGCTTTGCAGTCAATCGCCGACGGCACGGAAGCGCGTTTAAGTCCCGTTAATTACGACTTTCTGCCGCGCAACACTTCAGGGAAGATCACGCATTTTATGTTCCGCAAAGCGACTGTCATCAATTTTTCCGATACTGTAATTACGCCTTTCACATCTGATGTTGCCGTCAATATGGAACGCCGCCGCGCCGAGATGATCGCGCCGACATTCGTCCGCAGCATCGGCAGTTTGCCGAATCTGAAAGGCTTGGAAGAATATGACGCGTCGGACTTTTATCTCGTCCCGCGTTTCGGCAAACTGCGCGTCGGCGAGATGGGCGAATTTCTCTTTTACAAAAAATCGCGCATAGTTGATTGGAAAACGCCGAATCTCGAAACGGCAGTTCCGCCCGACGCGATTTTCAGCCAGGGAAAATGGCGAACAGGCGAGGGCGTTCTCTCAAAAAAAAACTGAAATTTAAGCGAAAAAAGACTGTTTGAAAGTCTTGAGTTTTTAGGACAAAATAGAATGTAATGATCGAATCCGAAAAGTTTCTGACCATCAAAGAGGCGAGTGTTTGGGCAACCGCGCATATCGGCAAAACGGTTACGCCTTCAAACATCGCTTATCTCATAAACTACGGCAGAATCTTAAAAAGCGGAGAAAATGGAACGACTTTAATTCCCGAACAAGAGTTAATCAATTATTACGAAACTTATCAACGCGAAACGGTTTGGAAAAAAAAACTCGGCGATGATTTGAATTGGGCTTTGTCGTTTGAAAACTACAAAGAATCCGAAACCACCAAACACGTTCACCGCCTGCACCCGTATAAAGGCAAATTTATTCCGCAGCTCGTCGAATATTTTTTAGATTCGCACACCGATAAATTCAAAACCGAAACTTTTTTCAAAACAGGCGACATCGTGCTTGACCCGTTTTGCGGAAGCGGAACAACGATTGTATTAGTCAATGATTAATGTTATGAAAAATTATCTTTATCATTTTGAATTCTTTTCAGGTTTTTACGAATCATATTTTTACCAACAGGTTCAAGCCAAAGATGAAAAAGACGCAATTATAAAAATCATTAGCTTTTTCAAAAATATAACTGAAGAAGACACTAATGAAATGTTAAATGAAGAGATCGGGAAAAACTGGACGGTCGAGAAATTTTGGGAGAAAGTTGATTCACGATTCTTCAATGGTGAAGAGGGTTATAGTTTGTCTTGGATTAAAGAAATTGAATTTGATTTAGATAGAATTGGCAAACCAATATAAAGATATGAATTCAAAATCAGTCGCCGAATCGCTCGCCAATGAATTCTTACAAGTGGCAAAAAAGTTTCAAGCCAATGTTGAACTTATAAAAGTTCTGAAATCTAGAACTTATAAAATCGCCGAAGCCAATGTCTTAATTAGAGCCGCGACGCAAGGAAAAGATGGCAGATATTTCTACGGATTGAACTATCTAACCGCAGAAGAAATGAATAATCTAGACAATCCTTTCATTGCTTTTATCTGTGGTTCAGTTGAACAAACAGTTATTATTCCGGCGAAAGTTTTGTTCAAAGTTTTGCCAAACATCAGCCGTGATAGAAACGGTGAATATAAAATCAGCATTGACCGAAATTTGAATATTGCACTTTTAGGTAGAGGCAATAGGTTAAACTGCGCGGAATTTATTAATGCTTGGGAATTACTTTTAACACCTTACAATTATTCCGCAAAACAAAACACCGTCGAAGAAAGTTTGCATTCTGTTATTCAAGGACGATTAATTGAAATCGGCAACATTCGCGGTTTTCACACATTTTGTCCCGACAAATCGAAAAAGTTTAACGATGTCGAATTAGGAAAAATTTCAACTTTAAAGAAATGTCCTGAACTGCAATTTTCCAATTATGATTTACTGCGGAAGATAGATGTTATTTGGTTTCGTGAAAAGGGCAAACATTATATTCCAGAAAATGCCTTTGAAGTCGAAATGACAACCGGCACTTGGTCAGGTGTTGGAAGATTATCAACCTTAATTGATTATCATAATGTTGGTTTGTATGTGATTTCCGACACACCAAAAAAATTTGAACAGATAATAGATACTTTTGATTTCCACAATCGTTATAAACATATTAAATCCGAAAACATCGGCGATTTATATTCAGCAGAAAAGAATCTAAAAGAGTTAAGATTTTCTGTTGGCTTGTAACAACTCATTTTCTTATGACAAAGGAAAAAGAAGCAGGTAATGAAGGTTATTTAGACAAATCTGCAAGGAAATTACTAAAAGAATTTGGAGAAGGAAGCCATATTCCCGGTTCTGGTAGCGCAAATGCTTTATCAACTTTACTTGCTATTGGGCTAATGAAAACGGTTTGTAAAATAACACTCAAAAAGCCTAAATATGAAAATATACACAAGTATTTGCGCCCGTTTTTAATTGAATTAGAAGAAAAATTTGAACCACAATTTGAGGAATTGTTTCAAAAAGATATTGAAGTTTTTAATCGTGTTTTAGAAAACAGAAAATTAAGAGATGCAACTGAAGATAAATTAGCAAAAGAGGAATTTCACAGAAAAGGGTTGGAGGAATTAAAAGAAGCTACAGAAATACAGATTAAAATATGCGAAATTTGTTTGGAGTTATTTGAATCTGCATCAGCAATTTTCGACAGATGTTATAAAACAGTTCGAGGAGATTCAGGAGTTGCAATCAGCAACTTACTTTCAGCGTCGTTCGGCAGTTTGTTTGTAATCTTTTTAAACTTAAAATCATTTCCAGAAGATGAATGGCTTGAAGCCACTCAAATTAAAGCTGAAACTTTGGCGAAACAATTTGTCAGTTCTCAAGTAACCGGATTTGAAAAAATCTTAGACCTTCACGAAGAACTAAAAAATGCCAATAAGCATTTTAAAGTAGAATTATTTTCAGATGAATAAGCTGAAAGTCGCTTTTTACTCATCCTCAATCATATTTTTAAAATCATCGCTATAAACATTAGGAGTGCATAATTCACCATCTAAATAAGTATCGTCTTTAAATTCATCTACTATCCAGACAAATCTTTCCTTTCCATCGGTTGTAATTCTCATCGGCACAAGATACGCACCCGTTGTAAATAATCTTGGTTCGGACTCAGTAAAGAAAGCATCATCAAGAAATTGTTCCGTTTTTAAAGACATAAAGTTTCTCCTTTTCAGTATTTTTTCTCACAAAGAATTATATCGTTTCACCGATATTCCAACAAAAATGATTTGCGAACAGCTTTGAGAAACAAGTTTCTCAACTACAAGGCGCGAACCTTATAACCGTTGGACAATGCGCGGGATGCTCGATTTGCCGAACGAATTGAAAGTCGCCGAAGAATTCTGGGATTTCTTGGGCGGCGCGGGCGCATACAACGATTTGCTCGACATTTTCGAGCGTGTCGGCGTTGAATTGCGCGGCGAAATTGACGATTACTTTTCTAAATTTAACCTGAAATAAATCCCGTAAATCGTTTGACGGCTTTACAATCCAAAAAGCAAAATCCAAAATCTAAAATTGGTTTATGCTTTCGCTTCTTAAAATTAAAAACATTGCGCTGATTGACGAACTCGAACTCGAATTCGCGTCGGGATTGAATCTTTTGACGGGCGAGACGGGTTCGGGAAAATCAATTATTGTTGACAGTTTGGGCGCGTTGACGGGCGAACGGGTTTCGTCGGATTTGATTAAGGAAGGAACGAATCAGGCGCAGATCGAAGGGCTTTTCACGGTTCGCGCCGATGCCGGTCTGCACGAAACTTTTTACGAAAGCGGCATCGAACTCGACGACGCGGACGAATCCGATTTGATTGTCCGGCGCGAGCTGACGCTGTCGGGCAAAAACCGGATTTTTGTTAATAATCAACTCGTCACGCAGGCGTTTTTGCGAAAGATCGGCGCGTTTCTCGTGGACATTCACGGGCAGGGCGAACAGGCGACGCTCTTTAACGCTTCGACGCATCTGGAAATGCTCGACGAATTTGCGAACCTGCAAACTTTGCGCGAACGGACGGCGGAAAAATTCAAAAAGCTGGCAAACGTCAGACGCGAGATCGAATCCTTACGCGAAGACGAAGCGCAGAAACTCCAATTGCTCGATATTTTGCAGTTTCAGGTCGAAGAGATCGGCAAAGCGAATCTGCAGGCGGGCGAAGACGAATCTTTGGAAGAAGAAAAACGGCGTTTGAACAACGTCGAAAAACTCTCGTCGTTGAGCGAAGAATCGTATCTTTTGCTTTACGAAAACGAGGAAGCGACCGTCACGACGCTTGAAAAAGTTGTCCGCCGGATCGCCGAACTCGCGGAATACGAATCGTCGTTTGCCGAATATAACGAAGGATTGGCGACGGCGCAGGCGGTTTTGGAAGATTTGGCGTTTGCGGTCAGAGATTTTCGCGGTTCTTTGGAATTTTCGCCCGAACGGTTGGCAGAGATCGAAAACCGTCTGGCTGAAATTTCGCGTTTGAAACGCAAATACGGCGGAACGATTGAAACCGTGCTGGCGCATTTTGCCGAGAGTTCGGAACGTCTGAAAAACATCGAAACCGCTGAACTGCGCGAGGCGGAATTGCAGAAAGAATTAAAAGTGGCACGGGAAGATTACTTAAAAACGGCGCGTGATCTGCACGACAAGCGCGAAAAGTCGGCGAAGAAACTCGAAAAGGAAATCGAAGCGAATCTGAAAGCCGTCTCGCTCGAAAAGGCGCGGTTCGAAGTGCGCCTTTCGGCTGACGCGGACGACGACAAATCTTTTACGGCGAAGGGTTTGGATAAAGTCGAGTTTTACTTTTCGGCAAATCCGGGCGAGAGCGTCAGACCAATCGGCAAAGTCGCGTCGGGCGGCGAATTGTCGCGTCTGATGCTGATCTTGAACACGACGACGAAACTTTCGGAAGCGTCGAAAACGATGGTTTTTGACGAAATTGATACGGGAATCGGCGGTCGCGTCGCCGAAGCGGTCGGTTTGAAATTAAAGGAATTAGCAAAAACGCAGCAGGTTTTATGCGTTACGCACCAGCCGCAGGTCGCTTCCCTTGCCGATCATCATTTTGTTGTCCGCAAAGAATCGGTCAAAAACCGGACGCTGATTCGCGTCAGAGAACTCGGCGACGACGAGCAGATCGAAGAGATCGCGCGGATGCTCGCCGGCGAAAAGATCACCGACACGGCGCGTCAGCACGCGCGCGAAATGATTACTGCGAGTCGAGAGTCGGGAGTCGGGAGTCAAGAGTCCAAGTGATTCTTTCTCTCGACTCTCGACTCTCGACTCTCGACTTAATTTATGCAATCAAAAACCTTAGCGAAAGTGTTTCGCGGCGAAACTGTTGAATCCATTCATCGCGGGCATCTTTTGATCGTTGACGGCGAAGGCAATGAAATCGTGAACATCGGCGACGCGGAAACGCTCGCGTTTATTCGTTCATCGGCAAAGCCTTTTCAGGTTTTGCCTTTTTTGATGAGCGGCGGCGCGGAACGGTTCGGCTTTTTGGAATCGGAGATCGCGCTCGCGTGCGCATCGCATTCGGGCGAGCGGATTCACACGGCGATTGCCGAAAGAATGTTGAAAAAACTCGGGCTGACGGAAAACGATCTGCGTTGCGGCGCACATCTGCCTTTTAACGAAACATGCGCCGAAGAAATGATTCGCAGCGGGGAAAAGCCGACACAGTTGCATAACAACTGTTCGGGCAAACACGCCGCGATGCTCGGTTTTGCCAAACACATCGGCGCGGATTTGAAAACCTACGACAGACCCGAAAACCCAATTCAGCAACAGATTTTAGAAATGATTGCGGATTTTTGCGAAACGCTGAAAAGCGAAATTCCGGTTGCCGTTGACGGTTGCTGTGCGCCGAATTTTGCTTTGTCCGTCAGGGCGATGGCGAAAGGTTTTTTGAAATTGGTTTTTCCGCCCGAAAGTTTCGATGGTGAATTGCGCGAAGCCTGTCGGCGCGTCGTTACCGCAATGATGAATTATCCCGAATTGATTGGCGGAACGGAAAGATTGGACACGCTTTTGATGGCGGCGGCGCGCGGCAAATTCATCTCGAAGATCGGTGCGGAAGGCGTTTGGCTGTGCGGCGTTCTCCCGAACGCCAAATGGAAAAAAGGTTTGGGTATTGCGATGAAGATCGAAGACGGCGACGACAAACGCGCCCGCGCCGTCATCTCGGTCGAAGTTTTGCGCCGGCTCGGAATTTTTGAGGAAAAAACTTTGCTAAATTATTCGCCTTTACCGATAAAAAACCGGCGCGGCGAAAATGTCGGCAGAGTCGAAGCGAGTTTTACGATTTAATATTTAATGCTGGTGGCGTGAAAGCGCGAAAAAAGATTTACCCACGAAACACACGAAACACACTAAAAATAAAATAAGTTTCCCTGTTTTTTTTCGTTTCTTTCGTGTGTTTCGTGGGCAATATAAAATTATTTCGCGTCTTCGCATCTTTGGGTTAAAATCTTTTTTATGACAGAAGCAACACAGAAGGAAAATTTACCGCCGAAATTGCGGCAGACGGCGACGGGTGATATTGATATCAATTCGCTTGCCGATCTGCTCGAATGGTTTTTGAATTTCGACCAGCGCGTCGGCGTTGTCAGGCATCCGCAGATCGAGGAGATTTATCAATGGAAGCAGAAGGACGACGCGGCGCACGAGATCGAAGTTTATCCGTTTGAAAGCGCCGAAGCGCGTTTTGCCATCGGCGCGTTTCAGGCACTCGCCGAAAACCCGACGGAAGAAAAACTGGGTCGCTGGATTACCGACGTTTTGCAGGCATTGGGCGACGCGAAACAGACGAACGAGGACATTGCGGCGGACTACAAATTAGACCAGAGCAAATCGCACATCGAGGAATCACACAAGATTCCGACGAACACGGAAAGACGTTTGTATCTGACGAGCGCGTGGCTCGAAGCCTTGTGCATGGCGGAAGTCAGATTTCTGGGCTGGGTTTATCAGGAACTTTACGGCAAGCCGTTTCAGCCGGTGGCGAATTAAATTGCCGGGAGCGCACATATCCCTGTGTGCAACGGCGCTGAAAGCGGCGTAAAAAGTTACTCGATCTTGAATTTGCTTTCAGCGCAATTTATTCGCGCTTTGCGCTCAGGCACACAGGGATATGTGCGCTCCCGGCAAAGGAGAAATTTCTATGACGCAGGCAATCGCATCAATCAAAAACAAGGTTTCGGCAGAGGAATGGCAGGCGCGGGTTGAATTGGCGGCGCTTTATCGTCTGGTCGCGCTTTACGGCTGGGACGATCTGATCTTTACGCATATCTCGATGCGCGTTCCCGGTGAAGAAGGACATTTTCTCATCAATCCGTATGGCTTTTTGTTCGAGGAGATCACGGCTTCGAGTCTTGTCAAAGTTAATTTAACGGGCGAGATCATTTCGGAAACCGATAATTTCATCAATCCGGCGGGTTTTACGATTCACAGCGCGATTCACGCGGCGCGACACGATGTCGCGTGTGTTCTGCATATTCATTCGCTCCACGGCGTCGCGGTTTCGACGCAGAAAGACGGACTTTTACCGCTTTCCCAACAATCGCTTTTCCCATTATCGTCGCTCGCTTATCACGATTACGAAGGCGTCGCGCTCAACGAGGACGAAAAGCCGCGTCTGGTCGAAGATTTAAGCACGAAAAACTTTTTGATTCTCCGCAATCACGGGCTTTTGACGTGCGGAAAATCGGCGGCGGAAGCATTTCTGTTTATGTATATTCTGGAAAGTTCGTGCCGCATCCAAATCCTCGCGCAATCGGGCGGCAAAGAACTGATTACAATTCCCGCGCCGATTCTGCAAGGCATTTCCAAACAAGTCGAAATGGTCACGAAAGGCTTGGGCGGCGATCTTGTGTTTCCCGCGCTTTTGCGAAAATTAGACCGCATTGACGAGAGCTACAAAACCTAAGATCATTTCTCCGCCCCAAAGACGCAAAGGACACAAAGATTTTTATAAAAATCTTTGTGTCCTTTGCGTCTTTGGGGTGATTTTTATCAAATTCTACCTGCCGAAAGTGTTGCATTGGCGCATATCGCCCGACTGCAAGCCTTTAGAAAACCAGGTCATTCTTTCACGCGACGAGCCGTGCGTGAAGGAATCGGGAACGACGTAGCCCTGCGAGCGTTTCTGGATCGAATCGTCGCCGACCGCCGACGCGGCGCGTAAGGCTTCTTCAAAATCGCCGGCTTCGACCAAGCCCTGCTGATTCGCGTAATACGCCCAAACGCCCGCATAGCAATCAGCTTGAAGTTCGAGTGCGACGGATAATTGATTGGAATTTCCGGCGCGGTTCACCTTATCCATTGTCCCGAGAATATTCTGAATGTGATGCCCGACCTCGTGCGCGATAACATACGCCTGCGCGAAATCGCCCTTCGCTTTGAATTCTCTTTCCAGCTCGCGGAAAAACCCGAAATCGAGATAGAGCTTCTGGTCGCCGGGACAATAAAACGGTCCGGTCGCCGAACTCGCGTTGCCGCACGCCGACTGAACGGAATCGGTAAAAAGCACGAGCTTCGGTTCGACATAACGGCGGTTTGCCTGCTGCGGCAGAATTTTGTTCCAGACATCTTCGGTGCTGCCGAGAACCGACGCGGCAAATTTTTTCTGGTCGTCGTCGCTTTGACGGTTTTGCGGCTGTTGCGGCTGTTGTTGTTGTTGCTGTTGACTTCCCGGCAGATTAACCGAGCCATCGAGTAATTGGCGCGGGTCAATGCCGCAAACCAGCGCCGCGATCAGCACGACCAGCATTCCCAAACCGCCGCCGCCGAGCGCGATTCCCTTGCCACCCATTCCGCGCACATCTTCGATATTGCTGCTTTCTCTGCCGAATTTCATTATTCGATTTTCCCCCTCGCCAAATTATTTATTGAAATTTTATCATTTTGTCTAACATGGCGTAAATCAATATTATAAAAAGATGAATTTAAACGACTGGCAGGAAAGCGGAAAATATTTTGACCGAAACGGTTTGCGCGTTTTTTATCATCTGAGCGAACCTTCC
>JALHNX010000224.1 GCA_022843305.1 Pyrinomonadaceae bacterium
AAACCGGAAATTGTGGCTCGCGTCTATAAACCGGCTGTTCAGGCTTGGAACCTTGAATCTTTGAGGGCGAAATTATTTGCGTATCGGTAATTCCGATTGCCAGTTCGCCTTTTTTCTCTAACTTCCAACCATCTTTTACACGGCGGACAATTGTCGGCGATAAAATCCAAATCTCTCCGCCCGAAGGATTTTTGCAATCGTAATAGCTTTGATAATAAATCAGATATTCGTTTTTCATGACGAATCTTGTTAAACTCGGCACGGCATAAAATAATCCCCCGGCTAAAGATGAATCCTTGATAATTAAAAATTCGCCGCCTTTTTTCGGATCATGAATAAGCAAACCGCCGATAATATCAGCCGTCGCCTTTTGCCCTTGCTGGCGAACTTTGTTCAAATAATTTTCAGCAGAAACCGGAAATTGCGGTTCAGGTATAACAAATTGCGGCTGTTCGATAGTTGGCTGTGATGGTGTTTCTTGTTTCTCTTGCAGTTGCGGTTTTACAAGGGACTGAATAAATTTATGTTGCTTTTCGACCTTGTCATTTAAAAGCATTACAGTTTCTTTTAATTCATTAATTTCTTTTCTAAGATTCTTCTGCTCGGCTTTGATACCAGTCAGATTTTGTTCATTGCTTTCTTTCTGAGGTTTCAGCGGTGCGGGAATCGGCGGTTCGGCAAAAATAGATTTCGGCTCGATATTTTTAACAATCTCTTTTTTGCAAAACGGGCAAGTTTCACGCGGCGTTTCCAGAACGGCTCTGATTTCGGCGCATTTGTGCAGATGCAGTTTCTTTGCGGTAAAATCCGTCAAACAACCCGGACACGACGGCACGATGGCAAAGGCTTCCAAACTTAAATGAAACCGCTTGTCTTTCGTATTTTCGCCCGAATCAAATGTCAGGACATTACAAATATTACAAAGAAAACGGCTCAATGTCGGACGTTCACAGCGCGGACAAATCGTTTCGGCTTTTCCGCCGGCGGCTAATCGAGAAGGCGAAAATATCTGGCAATCACAACAATATTCCCAAAATTCTTCTTTCGGAAAATTATTTGAAAGCGCGTGTTCTTTAATCTCACAAACGATTTTCGGGCTTTCCGCTACTTCAAAACTCGCCTGATGCTGCGGACAATAAACTTTCAACTGCCGTGTGAGAACTTCGCCCATCGTTTTACCTGACTTCTAATTCGCCTTTATCTCTCAACCGCCAACCGCCTTCGACACGATCCATAATAGCCGGTGATTTAATCCAAACCGTACCGCCCGATGGATTTTCGCAATCGTAATATGTTCGGTAATAGAGATTATAATCGCTTTTCGTGGAAAATCGCGTAAATTTCGGCACTGCGTAGTATAATCCGTCTGCCGTTTCCGGGTCTTTTATAATTATAAATTCCTGATCTTTACTCGGGTCTTGAACAAGCAAACCTTCAGAAAACTTATCCGGTGTCGCCATCTCTCCTTGATTACCGACCTTGTTCAAATAATTTTCGGCAGAAACCGGAAATTGCGGTTCGGGTTTAATATATTGCGGCTCTTCAATAACCGGCTGTGATCGAGCTGTAGAACTGCTCGAATTCTCTGCCTTTAGCTGACTTTGAAACGATTGAATTGATTTGTCTTGCCGTGCAATTCTGTCATTTTGAAGTTTGACAAGTTTACTTAACTCACTGATTTCGGCAGCCATTTGCTTTTGCGCTTCTCTGACTTTGCGAAAGCCTTGTATATTAGTATCTTTTTCGCGCCAGATATTGGTTAAAACATAGTAAATAAACCAACCTGTTAAACCTAATACAACTAATCCGATTCCTCCCAACAAAACCCAATATAGCAGCGACCAAATACTATTTAACAAACTTTCGGTAGTTTCTTCATTAGTATTTGGAGTGACTGCAGGTTTTGAATCATCAGTATTAGTTTGCGTTGGCTCAGTTGCGGCATTATCCGCCGGTGTTTCCGGTTTTCCCTTCTGAGCTTTTGTTGGAGTCGGACTTACTTGACTTTGTTTGGGATTAGAACCTGATTTTTGAGGGGAATCATCATTCTGCTTTTTAGGTGTCGCTGTTTTGATAACTTTAATTTCTGGTTCAGATTCTTTAGATGATGGTTTTGACGGACTTTGATTCAGCACTAATATAGTTTTAGCTTCTTTTTCTGCTGACACCGAATTTGCCGTAAAAATTCCGCCGAGAACAAAAAACAACGCAACTAAAATTAAATTCCCTCTTAAAAGTTTATTCATTTTCTAAAACCTCACTTTCTATCGGTTAATACAAATTGCCGTTGGTATCTGCCAGCGTATCCAGAAAATCGCGGTTGGCATTTACCGGATAAAGCACGCGGGACAGGAAAAAGTTAAACGGCGCGGAGCTTGTTTTTTCGTTATCGCTTCCCGCGACGACGAGTTTGCCGCCTTCGACCGTCATTTGCGTGATACAGCCGATTAGTTCGCCATTCATCTGCTGCCATTGGTCGGCGGGCATATTGTCTTCGCCGATGCGGCTCGTGTTGCCGAGTCCGGTAAAGACTGCCAGATTCGCGTCAATCGGACGATTCAATTCTTCGGGATGCTCGAATCGCGCGCTGTTTATCTGCCGCATATTGCCGAAAAGTTCGGCAAATTTCACAAAACTCCAACGCTCGCTCCAACGCACGGTTTTCGTTTCGGCATTGTTGATTTGCAGATTGTTGATATTGATTCCGGCATAAGGCTCGGTATTGGTCGGCACGGCATCGGTTTCAAGAGCGTCCAATGCACCGAGCGCGACGCTGTTTTTGGCTTCGCTCAGATTGCGTTCATTGAGAAGCGCAACGCCCATCAAATGAACCTTTTCGAGATACGGTTTTTCTTCCTCGGTCGCATTTTCGAGCAGATTATTTTTAAGCAGCTGCAAAATGCCGTTGGCTTCGGCGTGCAGAAGTTGTGACGAACGCTTCCATTCAGCAAACAGCAGTAACCCCCAGCCGTTGCCGCCCAAAACGAGCTTGATGCCGTTGGTCAGCGGTAATTTATGCGCGACCGCCGCCGCGCAAGCCTGCAAAAGCGCGTAGCCGAGAAGATGGCTGAAAAACAGTTGACTGCGGTATCGCTGGAATGATTTTCCGCCCACGCCGTCTCTGATAATAAATTCTTCGCGTTCGCGGAATTCACGGTCGTTAAGCTCGTTAATTTGAATCGAATACAACGCGCCGAGCGGCAATTTCAACTGCAATTCTTTCGGGTCGGGTCCTAAAAGTTTTTTCAGATGTTCACGGAATTTCGCGCTTCCGGCAAGGTCGGCTTCATCAAGTGTTTTTCGCGCAATATTGAAAAAACTGCGTCCGGCAACCTTGAGACTGTCGAGAACCAAAAATTGATTATCGTGACGAATAGCAACATCTGCCGTTCCGCCGCCGATGTCAACGAAAACTTCAAGCAATCCGCGCGCACCGCCCTGCCGCAGAGATTTGGCAATTGCCGTGCTTTCATCCATTTTCAGATAAGTGAATTTGCCTTCGAGATGCCGTTCTTCGCCGTAGCAAAAATGCCGAATTTGACGAATCGCATCTTGCGCCCGGTCGTGATAAGTCGTGCCGTAATCCTCCGAAAAAGCCAGCGGATAGGTAAAGACATATTTATCGAGCTTGGCTTTTCTGACAAAAAACACTTCGGCGTGTGCATAAAACAAAACCAACTGCAAAAATAGCGAACGCCACGGAGTTCGCTGGTCGGGACTCCATTTCATATTTTCGTGAACCCGCCATTCCGTATCGAATTCATTTCTGACCAAAAGACCGCTCATCTCATTGTGCAGACACGGAATATCTACTTTAAAGAGATGTTCGAGTTTTAATTGATCGGGTTCGATGTTCGGCAAATGCTCGTCGTATTTACGCGAAAGCATAATGGTCGGGAAAAATCCTTTTTCGCTGCTCCACTTGCGCGGGACGAAATTGGGAACTTCCTTATTCGGCGGCAATCCCCAAAGCTGCAACGGGCTGAGCGTAAAACTCAAGGTTTCGGATTTTCCGTCGTTGACTGCCAGACAGGTGTTACTCGTGCCGAAATCCATCGCCAAAGTTGCTCTTTGCTCGCTGTCCAAATCCACGTTTGTAAATTCGGTCAAAAACATCACACCGCGTTCTTTGTCGGCGGCATCGGTAAAAAGCAAGGCTCGCGGACGATTTTTTGCACCGTCGGCGCGATTCAGAATGCTGACATATTCTTCGTTGTCGAGTTCGATCATCTGTCCGAGCCAACCGCGTTCATCCATCAAATGCCAGCGTCCGCAGGTTTCGCGGTTGCCCGTGCCGTATGCCGCGTAAAGTTTCCATTGCGGCGAAACTTGCGGCGGATACATCGCCAACGCAGTTTCGGGAATCTTCGCCTGATTAATCGGTTTGTTGCGCCAGCGGATTTCCTTGTCGCAAACAAAAAACGTCCATGTCACATTGCCGTCAGGGTCGGGAAAGGCTTTGATGTCTTTTGAATCCAAAACTTCGGGGAAATGTGTGAAAAATTCGGCTTTGACGGGTGCCAGACACATGGCGCGGTCGCCTTGCCGGATGCTCGTGTCCTGCAAATTTATCTCGTGTTTGAGATTGACGCGGGCGGCAAATTGGTCAGCCGAACGCGGAATTTTGCACCAATACGGCGAATGACTCAAAAACAAATCTTTGAGCAGAATTATTTCATCTTTTTCCGTCAGTTCGCATTGATAAGTTTTACCTGCGTATTTGACCGAGATTTCACGCTCCGCCGTTTTCATGTAAAGCGACGGCGACGGCAAATCGGACGAGATTTTGTCTTTTAATTTCGATGATTGATAGCTGAAATCAAAATCCGTCAGTAAATAATATGTCGTGCCGCCTTTGTGATTCGGCTTTTTCAACGGATATTCGGTCAGCAAAACCTGCGGGTCAATTTCGCGCCGTCCGATGGTTTCCCAAAGCGATGGATGCATCGCAAGTGTTGCCAACTCATTGTGATACGCGCCGAATTTTTGATTGCAAAAATTCGATAAATTGTCTTTAAGCTGTTTGAGCGGTAAAATTCGCGTGACCGAACGCAGATGAATATGAAAACGCAGACGGTCGCTATCGTCTTCAAGCAAAACCAACGCTTTTTCCCAGGACAGCGTATTGCCGTTCAGATAAGGCTTCAAAGTTTCGCTTAACTGCCACGCTTCGCGTCCGCGAGCCGGAAAAAAAACGGTTTGCGGATAATATG
The DNA here is from genome assembly GCA_022843305.1 of Pyrinomonadaceae bacterium. GTDB lineage: Bacteria > Acidobacteriota > Blastocatellia > Pyrinomonadales > Pyrinomonadaceae > JAFDVJ01. Next base: position 5,214 of record JALHNX010000224.1, read on the forward strand.
CACCGATCACCGCGTGGTCGTCCGTCTGCAAAAGTCCGACGGATTGAAGTTCGTTTTCTTCTTTGATGCGCGGGAAAGTTCCGTGCAAAGCAAGCCATAAATCGCGGTCATATTGGCTTTCCAGAATATTTTGGTCAAACGTCGCCAAGTGTAAAACGCCGAAATAATGCAGTAAAAAAAGTGTCGCCCATTCCTCGATTGCCTTTTCGTCGCCCTGCTCTATGGCTTTGCGGAAAGCATACCCGCTTGCCCAAACTGTCGGGAAAGTTTCAAAAAATCGCGGATTATAATCAGGACTGCCGATATATTCCGTTTTAACGGCACGAAAACCACTTTTGCCCGCTGTGCCGACTCCGCCGCCTAAAATTCCTGCATTGAGAAAGTCTTTTGTCATAATTTTTCACCTCTTGAGTTTAATTTCCCAAACTTGTCTGACATTTTGCAAAAACCTGCGTCCAAACGTGGCGAAAATATTCGCCCCGCGTAAATTGGTCGCCTGGCGGACACCACGCGCCGAAATCGCGGTCGGTGAATTTTGTTTCCGACCGTCCTAAAACATTAATGCCGCGCGCTTCATTTCTGAGTATTTTTTTCTCTAAATTACTCTTTATTTCCTGTGTTCCTGCCGAATTTTCATCGCCGAAAAATTTTGCGATTTGATATAAATCATCGCTGCTCCAGCCGGTTGGAAAATGCTCTTGATGCGGGGCGATTAAGCCGTTGATAAACTCTGCCATTTTCCCGATTGAATGGTCATAGAAGCCTTTATCAATCGCCGCTTGCCCCATTCGTTTATCGTAATAAGCACAGATCAAAGATTCTTTTGCCGATTCGTGAATTTTGTTCCAAAGAATCCCGTGCCGGATCAAATGACAGGTCAAAACGGTTGCCAGAATTACTTTTTCCGCTTCGATTTCGACGGCATTGCCGATTTTATAGCTCGGAACGTGTGCGAGACGCATATTTTCCTGCGGCACTTCGTAATTTGAACTGCCGATCACATACGAATTCGGATTACCTGTTCCGGCTTGGGCAAAGAAATTGAGTGCGGCAATTGCCGCCACCGTATCAGCGGAATTAAGCGGATTTCTTTGCGATTTTCCGCCGTTGCTCCAAATTTTCAGCTGATTCGGCGAAGGTTTTCCAACCAGATAAAGCTCGTCAAAATAATCCGAACTATGGTCTTTATAAAAAGTTAAACCTTGCCGCGCTCGCGCTTCCATATCGTCGGGGTCGGCATAAAATCCCAAAAGAATTTGGCGGACGAGTTCGCGTTTTTCTTCGGGCGTACTCATTGCCTGAAAGACGGGCGATGTGCCGTGAACCTCAATCAATTGATTAATCATCTCCTCATCAATCGTGTCGCCCTCGCGCAGCGGCGAAAAGGGCGGCATCGGGGGTTTGACAAACGGCGCGAGCAGGCAACCGCCGATGCGCCAGCCCCAACCCGGATTGGCATTTTTGCGGCGATTCAAAAACTGCGCCATCACCGGCACACCGCACGCCCCCGTGCCGCCGTGCAGACTGCCGCATAAGAAGAAGTTAGTCGGCGTATTTGAAAACGCCGTCAGTCCCGCTTTTTTACCCGCCGGTGTGCTGTCGTCTTCGAGCGAACGGGCAAAAACCGACATAATCGCCGCGCCGATAAACGGTTTTTGATAAAAACCCCGGTCAACCAGGACATTTAAATCTTTCTGTTCATAAAACGGCGCGAGTAAGGCAAGCGATTTTTCCTGAGCGCGCCCCGAATCGAGAATTCCACTCAGCGTTTTCATTTGATTTTCGTCAGCATTCGGCAGTTCGGTCGGATCGAGGTCGCGCACCCGTGTATCAATATCCATTGACCAACGGCTCGACGCAAGAACATTTTTATTACCGTCGCTAAAATCGGCTTGTAATTCTTGGTAGGCATTCAAACATTCCGTTAAATCTTCCTGCGCTCCGGCACTTTGATCCGGATCAACGCGCATAATTATGAGCTTGTCGCCCGCGCTGGTTAAATACCCGTTGTCATTGCGCGTCGGAAATCCGACAGCGAGAAGTTTAACAAGGGCTTCGGCAACTTTTGTACCGCTTCCCCCAACTGCAATAAAAACATTCGTCATCAGCTTTTTCTCCTTTGAAGTTAAATCAGCTCGCGCCGCCAGGGACTTACGAGGTGTCCGAAAATCATTACAAACAAATACAAAAACCACGCGAAAAGGGTTCCTTTCAGCAAACCGCCGACTTGAATGTAATTAAGAAAATCACGGGTTAGATACCAAACAATTAAAAGCGCGAAGAAAACCGGGAAAAGCCCGATAAAAAATGAAAGCCAGGTTTGTCCGCGGCTCCAGATTTTTTGCTCGATGCGGGCGGCAGTAGCTTTTCGCACGCCTTTATAGGCAAAGGTCAACCCGGCGCATAAAACTGCCACGACGATTGCAGTAATCAGCCAATTCATCGCCGTTTTTTCCCAATCGTCCGGTTCAATGTCGTCTATGAAAAATCGTAAAATATCCTGTAACATAAACTTACTCCTTGATTGTTCTTATTAATTGTTGAAATTTTTACATTTAAAAACGCCGGAATTACTTTTTATATACACGAATGCAGGCATCCGTAAGGGCATAATTCTCTAAGGATTTATTGCGCCAGAGATTTCCGAGCGAGCTTTCCAGGTAAAGAATCCGGTTGCCGTTTTCGGAAACGGTGTCATCATCGGTTGTCCACGCGCGAACCCAGGGCAGAGCGGGCTTGTTCATATCGAATTTTCCGACCAGCCGATACATGCTCCACTCCGGCGTTCCCGAATCTTTGAGCCATTGCCCGCTAAAGGTCAGTAAAGCCGTGCCGTCTTTTATTTCCTGCTTAACCGGTTTAACTGTCGGAAAACGCAAGCCTTTTTCATCCGCGTTGTAGGGAATTTGAATTAGTTCCCACTTAATCAGATTAAGGATTTCATCCGGCGAACCGCCGCTTTCGGCATGGTGCGTCCAAGGAATCTTGACCGCGGCGGTAAATTGTTTCTCGCCCTCGCTTTCCGTATCCAAATCAATTTTAACGGTCAGACGGGCATTTGTGCCTTCTTTTTGCTCTTTTCTGATTTCGACCGAATCCTTATCCGTGCTTTGTGTTTCGATTACCGCCGCTCCGGTCGAATAATCCGCGCCTAACGAATACTCGCGCAAATCGGTTTTGTCTTTAACAATCTCGCCCAGCCGCTGTTTAAGCGAAACGGTCAATTTTTCCAACTCCGCTGTGTCCGGTGAAAAAATATAGAGAAAAAAAGGACGAAAACGCGCCGCATCTTTATTCGATTTATAGGGAACCGGACGACCGTTATTGATTTCCGAATAAACATTTCCGTCAAACTCGCTGCGAACTCCCAGAATCGTCCCGCTCCACCCTTTATTTAAAAGTTCGATAAGTTGTTTTTTAACGCAGAACGCATCGGAGCCTTTATCGCAAACCGTGTCGGGGCTATACTGTTTTGTAGATTGAACCCCGTCCGTTACGAGAATATGAAAACGCGGCGGATTTTTATTTTCACCATCTTTAACGAGCGGTTCGGAAAATTTCTTAACCGCGCCTGCCAAATCGGTCTGCGCCCCGTTATAAAATCCTCGTGTGGATGCCGCTTCCGAAAGCATTGAATTATTCATCAATTCATCCGAAACGCCCACATCAACCCGCCGGACGGATACCGACGGTTCGGGACTAAGCAGCGTCACAACATTTCTCAGCTCGCGCAGAGTTTTACTGAAAACCGTCAGTCCGTCCGGCGCAACCGCGAATTTATCTCTACCGTTAGGCGAAACATACCCTGCCATACT
>JALHNX010000225.1 GCA_022843305.1 Pyrinomonadaceae bacterium
AACTGAGAAGAGTTTTAAGAGCTGTTTTTCAAGTAACTAAAACGGGACTGACTGTCAGAAAACTTCGGATTGTCGGTAAAGGCGAAGTCTTTTTTCTTGACATTTTCTTCTATAGAACATTTTTTACAAATCTTTTCCGATTCGAAAAGCAAATTTTTCCGGCACGGCGGCATCATAAAATCAAGTTTAAAGGGTTTCTGAGGTTTTTATGATATTGGCGCGAACAAAATTTTTTCTGCTTTTTTCGGCGGTTTTTCTTGCAATGACAGTTTTTGCCCACGCCCAATCGGGCAGAACGAATCCGCGCCCGACACCCGTGCCGGGTGATGACGACCCCGAAAAAGTTTTTACCGAAGAAATCAAGATGAACGTTTCGGCTTTCGACCGGGACGGAGCGTTTTTTGCGGGCGTGAAAAAAGAGGATCTGGTCATCAACGAGGACGGCGTTCTGCATCAGGCGACGAGTGTCCGGCGAATTCCGGCGACGGTTCTGATCGTTCTCGACACGGGCGGCGAAGACCGGCAGGCGAAGGATTTTCGGACGACGCGCGAAGCCGCGAAAGCTTTGGTAAAAAGCCTTCAGCCGGACGACACGGTCGCGCTGATGGAATACAACGACAGCGCGAAAATTCTCGCCGAATGGACGAACGATAAACAGCAGCTTTTAACGGCACTGACCAAAAATCTCGCGTTCGGCAAGCGTTCGCGGTTTGTCGAAGCCTTGAATTTAGCGGCAAAATTCTTCGATAAATCGAATCTCGAAAACCGTCATCTGGTTTTGATCACCGACGGTTTGGACAGCACGAGCGGCGATACGGAAAGACGCGCCGCGATCAGAAATCTGCTCGCAACCGACATCAACGTTCATATTTTGAGCTACACGAAAATGGAGCAAGCGGTTGTTCAGCAGCGCGTCAGATCGGTGCAGGGCGGCGGCACACAGCGCAAAGAACTTCCGCCGGGCGCGGACATTCCCGTGCAGGGACAGACGAAAACTTATCCTGTGATGACAATCAATCTCGACCGTGCGATGATCCGCAAAATCCGCGAGCGCGGCGAAAATCTGGCGCGTTCGGAAAAAGCTCTGACCGAGCTTGCGGAAAGCACGAACGGTTTGCTTTTCCTGCCCGAATCGCGCGCCGAAATGATCGAAAAAACCGAATCGCTTGCCAAAAACATTGATGCGAACTACGTCTTAACCTACATTCCGAAACGCGCTCTGAGCGATGTTCGGACAGTCGAAGAACGCAGCATCGAAGTTACGTCGCGCCGCGCGGGATTGGAAGTTCTGGCTAAACGAAAACTCGTCGTCAGACCCGAAAATAGATAAAAATCTTCAAATTTTGTGCAGTTTATTGTAAAGCAGCGGAAATGAAAATTTTTCCGCTGCTTCTTTGTTTGACTGTATCTTTCGCCTTCGCCCTTTCGCCGCAAACGAATAAAACTTTATTCTGTAATCACGTTGATTTAATCTTCAACAACCAGTTCATCATAAGCAAACTGCACGTTGTCGGGCAAAAGGCGCGAATCGCGTTCGTGCATGATGTCGTGATTTAAGTGAGTCAAAAACGCTTTTTTGGGTTTTAGGTCTTCGATGATCGCCAACGCTTCTTCGAGGCAAAGATGTGTCGAATGCGGTTTGATTCGCACGCAGTCCAGAACCAGAACTTCCAGCTCGCGCAAGCCGTCCATCGAATCGGGCGGAATCGTTTTTAAATCCGTCGCGTAGGCAAAATCGTTGAAGCGGTAAGCGATGACGGGAAGTTTGCCGTGAATGACTTCGAGCGGCGTGATGTGTAAATCTTTGCCGATGCAGAACGGCGAATTATGTTCGACTGTATGCGGAATCAATTGGGGAAGTCCGCCGCCGAAATGTGTCGGTTGAAAAATATATTGAAAAATGCGCTTTAAATCCTTCCACGCGATTTCGTTGGCATAAACGCCCATCGCGCCGTAGCGGAAATTCAAGGGGCGAATGTCGTCAAGCCCGAAAACGTGGTCAACGTGGCAGTGCGTGATAAAAACCGCGTCGAGAAAATTAATGCGGGCGCGTAAGGCTTGCTGACGAAAATCTATCGAAGTGTCAACGAGGATTTTTTTTCCGGCGTGTTCAATGAGGATCGAAACGCGCAGGCGTTTATCGCGAAAATCCTCAGAAAGACAAGTTTCGCAATTACAGCCGATTGACGGAACGCCCGTCGAAGTGCCTGTGCCGAGGAAAGTTAGTTTCATAAGTCGAGAGTCGAGAGTCGAGAGTCAAGAGTCAGTTTTTCTCTCGACTCCGGACTCTCGACTCTCGACTATTTTTTACCAAGAATATCGCTTGCCGAAAATTTTTGCGCGGCTTGCGCTTTTAGTCTTTCTTCGGTCGCACGGACGAGCTGGACATACTGCATTCGCAAATCGCCGAGCAGTCCGTCAAGAAGCCGCGCTTCCTGCGGGTGTAGATTGCCGTTCGTTTTGTCGCGCAGCATTCCGAGCACGTCGAGCCAGTATTTGCCGGTTTCCAGATCGAGACTTCTTTGTCCGGTAACGGGATGTGGCATCGCGCCGAGCGCGGCGGCGGCGTTGGTTGCCAGCGTCGAAAGAAAATTGACGAAACTCGCCGGGTCTTCCGCGCCGGGAATTTCTTCCATCTCTCCGATTTCTTCGTTTGTCGGCATATCGGGAATATCATCGTCGAGCGAAGTTTCGTTCGCGGCGGCGGTCTGCGCGGGAGTTTCGGCAACCGGCGTTTCCGTTTTCGGTTTTTCGGCTTCGATTTCCACGCCTTCGCGGACTGAACCGTCAAGATTGAATTTTCGGCGGTCGGTAACTTTTATAACAGGTTGTTCTTCTTCTCTTTCTATCATTGTTTTATCTGATAAGTTTTCTAAATTTATATTTCGATAGTAGCATTTTGGCGAAAAAAAATTCAAAATTGTTATTTCGTTAGTCGTCAGTTGTCAGTTGTCAGTTGGAAAATAAACAACTGACAACTGACAACTGACAAAGAACAAAAAATTATGTCAAAAACTTTCGATGAATTAACTTCGGTGATGGCGCGGTTGCGTGCGCCGGGCGGCTGTCCGTGGGACGCGGAACAAACTTACGCGAGTCTTTCGCAGTATCTTTTGGAAGAATGCTACGAAACCTTCGACGCGATTCAGGAAGCCGACGCGACGGGCGACACGACCAATCTGCGCGAAGAATTGGGCGACGTTCTTTTGCAGGTCGTTTTTCATTCGACGATTGCCGCCGAAAAAGGCGATTTTACGATTAATGAAGTGACGGAAGGCGTGACGGAAAAACTTATTTTGCGTCATCCGCACGTTTTCGGCGAAGCGGAACTCAAAACCGCGCACGATGTTTTGAGCAATTGGGACGAGCTTAAAAAAGCCCAACAAAAGGCTTCGGGTAAGATCGAAAAACCGAAAGAATCCATTTTAGAAGATGTTCCGGTTCATTTTCCCGCGCTTCTCGAAGGACAGAAACTGACGAAAAAAGCCGCGAAAGTGAAATTCGACTGGGAAAATGTCGGGCAGATTTTTGATAAATTAACCGAAGAAACCGACGAACTGAAATCGGCAATTGAAACGGGCGAAAACATCGAAGAAGAAATCGGCGATCTGCTTTTTGTGGTCGTCAATCTCGCGCGAAAACTGGATGTCGATGCCGAAACCGCTTTGAAAAGAACGAATCGAAAGTTTCGCCAAAGATTCAAATTCATTGAGCAGAATTTAAAGGAAAACGGCAAAACATTGGAAGATTCGAACCTTGAAGAAATGGACGCGCTCTGGAATAAAGCAAAAAGTTCAGAGTCCCGCCTTTAGGCGGCATTGCTTCTCCGTCGAAAACGCCGCCTGAAGGCGGGACTCAAAACATACGAAGTATGAGCAATCGGGAAAAACAATTCGACCTCGCCGAAGTTCGCCGCGACTTTCCGCTTCTGGTCGAAAATCTCGCCAATTTATCCGACCGCGAAGCGCATCTCAAACGAATTTGGGAAATCGAACAGCGCTGGAACTTGTTCATCGAAAATCCCGAAAAGAGCGAAGAAGTTTTGCTTTTTGATGCCGCACCGAAAGATTTAAAGATCGAAGGTGAATTTGAAATTATCTACGCGGGCGGAACTTTGGGTTTGCTTCACGCGTCGGTGATGGCTTTGAAACACGACCGCAAAGTTTTGGTGTTCGACGCGCACACGGTCGGCAAAACGCATCGCGATTGGAACATTTCCGACGCGGAACTTGCAGAATTTATCCGCGCCGGACTTTTTACGAAAGACGAGATCGAAACGGCGATAGTCAATCGCTACAAAACGGGTTTCGTCAAATTTTACGACGCAAATTCCAAAATAAAAACGCCGCCGCTTTTTATGGACAATGTTTTGGATGTTGCGATCGAAGCCGATAAACTTCTCGAACTTGCCGCGAAAAAACTCAAAAAAACCGAATCGAAAGTTATCAGCAATCTCAGGTTTGTCCGCGCTTTCGTCCAAAAGGAAAAAGTTTTGGTCGAATGCGAAGACGCGAAAACAGGACGGCGAAAATTATTCGCGTCGAAACTTTTCGTTGACGCGACCGGCACGAATTCGCCGGTTTCGCGCCAGCTGAATTCGGGAAAATCCATCACGCACGTTTGCCCGACGGTCGGCACGGTGGCGAAGGGTTTCAAACGCGGCGGCGATGAAAAAGAAGTTGATTTTTCAATCGGCGAAATTCTGGTTTCGACCGAAGACGTTTCCGACCATCGCCAGCTTATTTGGGAAGGTTTCGCGGGCAGCGAACGCAAGGACGAATACACGACTTACCTGTTTTTCTACGATTCGGTCGAATCAAAAGCCGACAAATCTTTGTTTCGTCTGTTTGAAGAATATTTTGAAAAACTGCCCGATTATAAAACCAAAAACGGCGCGTGGAAAGTTGTCAAACCAGTTTACGGCTATATTCCGAGCGTTCATCATCAGGGCTGGGACAACCGGAAAAAAACTGCCGCCGACCGGGTTTTGCTCGTTGGCGATGCCGCCGGACTATCTTCGCCATTGACGTTTTGCGGTTTCGGTTCGCACGTTCGGAATCTGCGGAAATTAACGGACTTGACCGAAAAATCTCTGCGCGAAAATTTATTTGACGAAAAAAATCTTTCCGCCATTAATGCATACGAACCGCGTGTCGCGCAAATGTCGAGCCTCGCGGAATTTATGCGTCCCGCGCCGAAAAGCAAGCCGTCAGTCGTGAATGAAACGATGAACGCGGTGATGTCGGCTTTAAGCTCGCTCGATAAGGAAATCAGCCGCGAAATGTTTCAGGACAGAATTTCGTTTGCTTCGTTCAAAAAAGTTCTTTTAAAGACCGCGCAGATTCACCCGCAGGTTTTCAAAAAAATGTTCGAGCATCTCGGTATCAAAGGTGCGTTCTGGTGGGTTGCGAATATTGCCGAATCTGCCTTCGACGAACGAAAAAAAACCGAAGCGGATTAAATTTTGTGTTCGTTTCCATACATTTTTGTTTAGCTTCAATACGTTTTGAATTTAGTCGACAAACCTTTCTCAACCTCTAAACTAACAAATAATTGAATTTACCTGCTTAAGGCACGGGGCTTGCCGAATATTACAATAGTCTTATCAGGTGAAATTAAATGATTTTCGTCTGAAATTTTATCAAGCAGGGTTTTACAAGGAGGTTTATATGAATATTAGAAATTTAACAAAACTTAGCGGCGGATTGGCATTATCACTCGCCTTTTCGTCATTTGCGTTGGCGCAGGATACAACGACAAAAACAACGACGACGACAACCAAAACAGCGGTTGTTCAGAACGCGGACGGAAGCTATTCGGTTATCGAATATCCGGTCGGCAAAGAAGTTACGGTGCAATTGACACCGTATAATCTACAGGGCGCGAGCGGTTTGGCGCGTGTTGTCCGCGCGGCTGACGGAACAAGGATTTTTATGGATTTGAGCGGCGTAACGGGCGAAACGAAAAGTTATTACGCCTACGCGGTTGATCCGAGAGGAATGCCGACGCTTTTAGGTCCGGTAATGATTGAAAACGGCATCGGTAAAGCCGAATTTTCGACACCGATGAATCAATTTATGATCGTTCTTTCGCCGAATGAAGGCGTGACGACATTCAGCAACGACATTCCGGTGACATTTCGCAGTGCCGTGCCGACGGGTTACGCGGTCGTGCCGGTCGCGGTGACAAGCTCGGAAAGCAACAAAGCCGTTGCGGTTTCGACCGAAGTTTCTTCGGCGTATGAAGTTCCGCTTCTGAACGTGCCGGGTTTTGAAAGAAACAAAGACAAGGAAATCAGAATTAATTTCAGCGGCGATTTGCAGGGGTTGAAAGGAAAAGCGTATCTGAGTCCGACTAAGGACGGAGTAACCAAAATTAAAATGCGTTTTGACGATATGAAAATGGCTCCGAAAGACAAACGATTTGTTCTTTGGGCATCGTCAGCAGACGGGAAATATACCAAACTTGGTCAGGTCATCAACAATGGTGAGCGTCAGGAGTCTGAAATTCGCAGTGAAACATCGCTTGCCGATTTTGGTTTGTTTGTCACGCTCGAAGATACCGATGTGGTAAATCCGACCAGTCGAGTTTATTCGGTTTTCGGCGTAACTCCATAGTTTCGATATTAGTTTACGCTGATTGAAAAAGACGGGCGTTAAAACCCGTCTTTTTATTTTACCCCGAACAATTCAGTTAAAAACAGCTTTGTTTTATCATAAATTTCCGCGTCGGTCGAAGCGCGTGAACCGGCGATATTGAGCCTTTTGCACTTTATCGAAGCCAGCCATTTACGGGCGGTTTTCGCCGATTCTTTGATCGTCGTTTCCAAAAAATCTATGTGCAGAAAAGGTTTTTGATGCTTTGCCGCGAACTTTTTCGTCAACAGCGAACCGCGTCTGAGCTTGCCGTGCGAAACAATTAAAGTCGCGTCCGAATTTTGCACGTTGAGTTCGGTTCTCTCCATATAGTTACGCGTTTTTGTTTCAACTAAATTCGGGTAATCTTCGCTGATTCCGCCGTCTTCGGCGCGGCGACCTTTCGGGACAAAACCGCCGATTTCAATTTTGTTTTCGAGCGCGAAATCGAAGGCGGCGCGGTCGGCTCCGGTCTGTCCGCCGGAGATTATGGTTTTGAGCTTTTTGAGTTTCATCTGTCTGAAATCGCTTTGTAAAATTATAATTCAGCGTCGTAAATTCATACACCGCACGTGTCTTTAAGAAGTAAAAAATCGCTTAAATTTTGAAATAAATACGTTTTTTTATCTTGGTATGATTGTTGCAATGTGTAAAAAACAAGTTACAAAACGATACAAATATCATTTTGAAAGAGGTAATATATGGCAAACGAACAAAATAAAGATACGCAAAACACATCATTCGGCGCGAATAATCAATCAACGGATTTTTCAAAAACAAATCAAAACAAGATGATGGATTTCGGAAGCACAAAATCTTCTGATACGGGATTTTCAAATTCGCCGACTCAAACCGGCTCGCCGGAAAATAAAGCCGGCGCGACCGATTTAAACGTCGAATCGGCGAAAGAGACCGCGAAAGGTTTATACGATCAGGCGAAAAATACCGTCGGGCAAGCCTATGGCGCGGCGACCAAACGCGCGACCGAAGTTCTTGACGAACAAAAAGGAACCGTTGCGGGCGGTTTGACGACGGTTGCCGACAGCATCAAACAGGTCGGCGAAAACCTGAATACGGCGGAAGAACCGAATAAAATCACCGAAACGGCGGCGAAATACACGAATTCGCTGGCGGAACAGATCGAAAATATTTCGGGTTATTTCGAGCGCAAGGATGTGCGCGATATAGTGCGCGATGTCGAAACTTTCGCCCGCCGCTACCCGGCATATTTTGTCGGCGGCGCGTTTGCGCTCGGATTTCTGGCGGCGCGTTTTTTGAAAAGCTCGAATCCGAAACAATTAAAAAGCGGCGCGGGACGGACGTTTAATGATGGTTACGACACCGGAAAAAGTCTGACCGCCGGTAAAACGACTCCGGGCGCGAAACAATTCTAATTCGGGGAACAAGGGGGAAAGTTATGGCACAACAGCAAATGGTTAAGGACGAACGGAGTTTGGGCGATCTGTTTTCCGAATTGGCGAGCGAAACCGGAACATTGGTTCGTCAGGAAGTCTCGCTCGCGCAAGCCGAATTGACAAAGAAGGCAACCGATGTCGGCAAAAATGTCGGCTATCTGGTGGTCGGCGGCGCGGTCGCTTACGCGGCGGCATTGGCTCTGATCGCAGCGGTCATTATCGGTTTATCCTATTTTATTCCGGCGTGGGCGGCGGCTCTGATGGTCGGCGTGATAGTCGGCGTGGTCGCGTTTATGATGATTTCGTCGGCACTTGCCGCGCTTAAGAGAACCGATCTGGCACCGCGCGAATCGGTTGAATCTTTGAAGGAGGACGCACAATGGCTGAAAGATCAAGTGAGCTAGACAGAATCAACAAATCTGATGCAGTTTCGACCGCGGCGGGCGCGAACCAGGACACGTTTCTCGAAGCGCGTTCGGATAATTATCCGCAAACTGATGCGGAAGCACTCGACATTGCGACAAACACCGGCGACGCGCCGGAAGAAACCGAACATATTAAAGCGCAAATCGAAGAAACCCGTTCGCAGATGGGCGAAACGATAGACGCGATTCAGGACAGATTAAGTATTCAGAACATTTCCGACCAAGTTAAAGAACAGGTTTCGGAACATATCAGCAACGCGATCGAAACGGCGAAAGATTCCGTTTACGGCGCGACTATCGGAAATTTAGGAAAGGCGGGAAAATTTATGCAAAATGTAGGAAAAGAATTATCAAAAACGGAAGCAGGAAAATATGCGCGGAAAAATCCTTTTCCGC
>JALHNX010000226.1 GCA_022843305.1 Pyrinomonadaceae bacterium
AAATAACATTTGATAAAAACCCGAATAGCACAAAAATAAATACAACGGTATAAACAGTATCAAATGGATATAATGTTACATATTGACTATTTGAAGAAGAGAGTTGGTTCATACTAAACTTTTTATGAGAGGTTAAAATATGAATTTAAGAGTGTAGAGGCTAAACTTCAAACCTAATCATTACTGTAATCAACAATTACCTCTCTGCACATTAAAATACATCTACTTATCAATCTTATGCAAGTCAATTTCAATTAAATCGCTCATATTTTTTAATTTATCCGCGTTTTTCCGCCATTTTCTCTTTCGTGTTGTGAATCTCCTGCACACTTCTGACGATTACTTTTTTCTGCGATTTTCTTTGAGGCAAAAGATTAGAATCCTGTTCGATTTTACAATCTTGTCAAACACTTTTTGCCCAATCGCGAACTTCGTTGATCCATTCCAAACGGCTCAGAGTTTCGCTTTTTCGGACAAATTCGGTGAGGTTTTCCACAGTTACTTTCGGTAAGGCAAGACTATTCGGAATCTCGACATATTTATCGTTTTCAAGCCGGAGAATCTGCATTTTTTCGCCGTCGAAACGCCAGATTTCGGGAACGCCGAAGGCGGCAAAGATATGTTGGCGAAAGGTTGAAAGGCTTGTAATGTCAACTTCGACAATCAAATCGGGCGCGGGATGAACGGTAAAATCAAATCTTTTTACACCGCGAATTTTAGGCTCGTTTTCAAAATAAAAACACGAATCAGGCTCGAAACCTTTTTCAAGTTGATCTGCGCGGAAGGTCGCCGAACCAAGACTGCCGCAGTTTATTCCCCATTCGACCGTGACAAAATTTATAAACAAAACTATATAATCGGTAAGAAATTCGTGTTCGAGCGATTTGACCATAATTAAAAGATTTCCGTTTTCATAATAACAGGCGGGATTGCGAAGTTTATTCATCGTTTCTTCGACGAACTGATTATAAGTTTCCCACGCGACATTCGACAGAATCATCGCCGCTTGTTCCTCACGCGCCATTTTGACGGCTTTATAAATCTTTTCAATAGAAGTTGTTTTCGGTAAATCTAAAACTGCGCTCATATCTTTTCTCCGCCCACTATTTTACACCAATTACTTTTTCTTTCGGGTTGTGAATTTCCTGCAAACTTCTGACTTCGATTTTTTCCTGCGATTTTTTTGTCGCAATCGCTTCGATCAAAGCCTCTGCGCCGGTCATCGTCGTGACGGTCGGGACGTTGAACTGCAGGGCGGATTTGCGGATTGCCTGTTCGTCGTAGTGCGAGGTTCTTCCCAAAGGCGTGTTGATGATTAAACTTATTTCGCCCTGTTTGATGTAGTCGGCGATGTTCGGGCGACCTTCGTTGACTTTGAAGACGGTTTCGCATTCCAAGCCGACTTCCTGCAAACGCTTGGTTGTGCCGTAAGTTGCGACCAAATCGAAGCCGAGTTTGTTTAATCTTCGCGCCAGAATTACGGCTTGACCTTTGTCGGAATCGTTGACGGAAATGAAGGCTTTGCCGGACATCGGCAGAGTCAAAAACGCGCCTTCCATCGCTTTGCCGTAGGCTTCGCCGAAGGTGTCGCCGACGCCCATCACTTCGCCCGTCGAGTGCATTTCGGGTCCGAGAACCGGATCAACGCCGGCGAATTTTTTGAACGGGAAAACCGGCGATTTGACGAAGATTTTCGGCACGGTCAAATGTTCGGGCAAGTTGAAATCCGCCAGTTTTTTGTCGCCTGCCATTATCAATGCCGCGATTTTGGCAAGCGGAACGCCGGTCGCTTTGGCAACAAATGGAACGGTTCTGGACGCGCGCGGATTTACTTCGATAACATAAACGCGGTCGTCTTTGATCGCTAATTGCAGATTCATCAAACCGACGACTTTTAAGGCTTTGGCAAGATTTTTGGTGTAATGTTTGATGGTTTCGAGATGTTCGGCGGCAATTCTCTGCGCGGGCAAAACGCTGGATGAATCGCCCGAATGAATTCCCGCTTCTTCGATGTGTTCCTGAATTCCGCAGACGACAACCGCCGTTTCATCCGCCAAAGCATCAACGTCAATCTCGACGGCGCGTTCCAAGAATTTATCAATCAAAATCGGCTTTTCCGGCGAAGCGTCAACCGCCGAACGCATATATTCATCCAGCGTTTGTTCGTCATAAACGATCGCCATTGCGCGACCGCCCAAGACAAAACTCGGACGCACGACGACCGGATAACCGATTTTTTCGGCGATAATTTTTGCTTCTTCGCCTGAAACCGCCGTGCCGTTTTCGGGCTGCGGAATTTTCAAATCTTGAAGCAGCGCGGAAAATCTCTTGCGGTCTTCTGCCAGATCAATCGAATCGGGCGAAGTCCCGATAATCGGCACGCCCGCGTTATGAAGTCTGTCGGCGAGATTGAGCGGCGTTTGTCCGCCGAATTGGACGATCACGCCTTCGGGATTTTCGACTTCGACGATATTCATCACGTCTTCAAACGTCAGCGGCTCGAAATATAAACGGTCGGAAGTGTCGTAATCGGTCGAAACGGTTTCGGGATTGCAGTTGACCATAATCGTTTCAAAATCCGCGTCGTGCAAAGCAAACGAAGCGTGACAACAGCAATAATCAAACTCGATTCCCTGTCCGATGCGGTTCGGTCCCGAACCTAAGATCATAATTTTTCGGCGGTCGGTCGGCTCGGCTTCGCATTCTTCTTCGTAGGTCGAATACAAATAAGGCGTGTGCGATTCAAACTCCGCGCCGCAGGTGTCAACGCGTTTGTAAACCGGCGTGATATTTAAATCTTTGCGCCGTTTTCTGACTTCCGTTTCGGTCGAATTGGTCAAATACGCGATGCGTCTGTCGGAAAGCGCAAACTCTTTGGCGGTGCGTAAAACTTCGCTCGGCACGTCGTTCAGGTTGCGCGTTTCGATGCGTTTCTGCAAGACCATTACTTCCTGCAGCTGTTCCAAAAACCAAGGGTCAATCTTTGTCAAACGATGCACTTCCGCAATCGAATAGCCGTTTTGCAAAGCGAAAGTTAAATATTGAAAGCGGTTTGAATTCGGACGCGCCAATTTGCGCTGCAAAACGTGATCCGGAATTCCTTCAAGCCGCAAAGGTTTGACCGCTTCGAGCGAGCGCAAGCCTTTGAAAAGCGATTCTTTAAAGGTTCGCCCGATTGCCATTACCTCGCCGACCGATTTCATTTGCGTTCCGAGAACGTCTTCCGCGCCGGGAAATTTCTCGAACGCCCATTTCGGGATTTTTGTGACGACATAATCAATCGTCGGCTCAAACGACGCGGGCGTTTTCTTCGTAATATCGTTCGGAATTTCGTCCAAAGTGTAGCCGACCGCAAGTTTTGCGGCGATCTTGGCAATCGGAAATCCGGTCGCTTTTGAGGCAAGCGCGGAAGAACGAGAAACACGCGGATTCATTTCGATAATTCTGACTTCGCCGTTTTCGGGATTGACGGCGAATTGAATATTCGAGCCGCCCGTTTCGACACCGACTCTGCGGATACAGGCGAGTGACATATCTCTGAGACGTTGATATTCGACATCGGTCAGCGTTTGCGCGGGCGCAACCGTGATCGAATCGCCGGTGTGAACGCCCATCGGATCGAAGTTTTCAATCGAACAAATGATAACGACGTTATCGTTCAAATCGCGCATCACTTCGAGTTCGTATTCCTTCCAACCCAAGATTGATTCTTCGATCAAAACCTGCGAAATCGGCGATGCGGCGAGTCCGCCTTTGGCGATGTCTTCAAATTCTTCGGGGTTGAATGCCACGCCGCCGCCCGTTCCGCCAAGCGTAAAACTCGGTCGAATAATCGCCGGATAACCTGTTTCTTCGACGAGTTTTTGCGCTTCCGCCCAATTATGCGCGAATCCGCCTCTTGGCGATTGAATGCCGATTTCGTCCATCGCCGCTTTGAAAAGCTCGCGGTCTTCGCCGACTTTAATCGAATTGATGTTCGCGCCGATCAGTTTCACGCCGAATTTATCAAGAATTCCCTGCTCGAAAAGTTCGACCGATAAATTTAACGCCGTTTGTCCGCCGACTGTCGGCAAAAGCGCGTCGGGACGTTCTTTTTCAATAATCGCGCTCACAGTTTCGACCGTGAGCGGCTCAACATAAGTTTTATCGGCAATTTCGGGATCGGTCATAATCGTCGCCGGATTTGAATTGACAAGAACAACCTCGAAACCTTCCTGTTTAAGCGCGCGGCACGCCTGCGTTCCCGAATAATCGAACTCGCAAGCCTGCCCGATGACAATCGGACCCGAACCGATGATAAGAATTTTATGAATATCTGTGCGTTTTGGCATTTTTGATGAATATAAGTTTTCAAAAATTATAACTGATTAATTAGCGGGTTGCGAAACCGGAAAAAAGGTAAATTTTTGAAATATTTTGTCAGAAACAGTCTGAAAAAATCATATACAAATAGAGGCGTTTATTGTAGAGTGTTTCTACAACAGACAAAGCGGCTATACCAAAATAATTTCAAAGGAGGAATTACTATGAAGGATTGGACAATTATGGTCTATATGGCTGGCGACAATAATTTGAGCGAGAATATGGCTTTCTCGTTGGAAGATATAAGAAATGTTGTTGCTTCGTCGCGCAGTTCAACGGAAAAAATCAATATCCTTACTTTTTTTGACAGCAATTCTCTCACCGCTCCGACGATTTATACGGATTATTCCGATGGTGAAGCCAAAGCGCATGAAATTACGGCGACGGATTTGTATCATACTTTAAAAAATACGCGGCTTTCGGACACGCTTCCCGATGAAATCATCCGCGAAGGCAATTCCGCTTCGGCATTTTCGATTATGAATTTCGTCCGATGGTGTATCGAAACACAAAAAAGAACGGCGGAAAATTACGCGATAATTTTTTCGGGACACAGTTTCGGCTTTCACGGAACAAGTCTTTTACGCGATGCAAATTCCGGCGGTTTTATGACGCTCTTTAAACTCAGATGGGCTTTAGAGAAAATAAACAAAGATTATTTGGGAAAGAAAATCGGCATTTTGGGCTTCGACAGTTGTGTCATGAGTATGATCGAAATCGGCTTCGAGTTAAAAGATGTCGCTGAAACCTTGGTCGCCTCTGAAGGAAGTTTGCCGAACAGCGGTTGGAGTTACGCGCCGATGCTGAAATCAATGATCGAGAAGTTTAACGAGAATTTAGATAAGGACAAGCCGAGGGCTTCGAGTTATTTTGATTCCGGTCAATATTCCAAAGAGCTTGCCAAAAATTTCGTGACTGCTTATATTAAACAGCATAAAAAACTGGTTGTCGGCGGACGCTCGATTGACATTGCGGCTTGGGATTTGGACAAAGTTCCGCGTTTGGCAGGCGAAATAAACCGGCTCGGAAGCGAATTGGACAAATTCTTTTATTTACCCGATAAAGTGGAAAAAGGTCAATTAACGAATGACGATATTGCGGCTTTTCAGGAACTCAAGAAAATAATTCTGCAAGCCCATTACGACACTCAAACCTATATGCACGAGCAGTGTATTGACATCAAGGATTTTTGCAAAAGGCTGATCATCGAACTCAAATTTATTGAAAAAGAAGGCAGAGGCACAGTTTTTAACGACCTCAAGCAAATTTGCAAAGACATCATCGCCGCCGTTGACGAATGCGTTCTGAAAAGCGGTTTCTGCGGCGACGAATATCAATTCTCGAACGGAATCTCTTTATATTTCCCGTGGAGCTTCCTGACCTTCGAGCTGACTGATTTCAGATACAGATATTTGTTGATAAATCGCGGACAGGGTAATTACAAAGCAGATAGTTTTTACGATTTACAGGGTGTCGGAAAAGACTGGTATATATTTTTGTTTCACTATCTGACCCGCGTCACGATGCGTTTAGCCCGCAAACGGAAATTCGATGGAGAAGATAAAGAGCAAATTCCGGCAATCGAAAATATCAGCGGCGATAATCCGATCTGGAGTAAAGATCATTCAATTTGGAGTAAAGATAATGCTTTTTGGAACAGAAGCAATCCGTCGGCAAGCAGAAGTAATCCGTCGGCGAGCAGAAGCAATCCGTCGGCGAGTCGAAGCAACTCTTCAGCCAGCCGCAGCAATCCGTCGGCGAGCCGCGGAGAAATGGGCGATTATATTTTCTATTTCAGCCGCTACAAGAATTTTGAGCTGCGCTGGGATGTCAACGGATTCGCCGATGAATTCAAATTCGATGCCGATTTTGAAAAGTAAAATTAGGGCTTATTTAAAGCAGGAAAATTTAAGCAGATGAAGACATTTCGCTACGCAAATCTATCAGTTATCAGCTATTCCGAAGGTAAAATTAAAACTTTTCGGAATAACTGATAGATCATAGCTGATAGATGATAGATAAATTTTTACAATGCACCTACTTTGAATAAGCCCTAAAAGTAAAATAACTTTCCGATAAAAACCGTCCGTTTTATGAGTTTTTTGAGTAAAATTTTGTATTCGATGATTTTTGCCGCCGTCGCGGGTAATTTTGCAATTGCCCAAACGATTGCGGCGCGGGAACAATCCGTCATCGAATCACAAAATTCGGCAATGAATTTAAGCAAGCAATGGAACAGCGAAGCGATTCGCCGCGCGATTGCTTTATTTTTGAGTGCCGCCGAAGAATGGAAAAGCCTCAAAAAGCCCGAAAAAGCCGCCGAATGTCTGCGCGAATCCGCGCAATTGTATCTTTTACTCGGCGAAAACGATTCGGCACTGCTCAAACTTTTGCAAGCTCTGAAACTAACATCAAACGGAAATTCAACGGTCGAAAAAGCCAAAACACAAAGCCTGCTTTCGATTGTTTATCTGCGCACCGGCAAAAAAACGGAGAGCAAAAATTATTTTGAAAAATCGCTTGGTGAAAGCAAACTTTCAAAAGACGCAAGCGCGCAGGCGATGGCAAATTTCAGTGCCGCCGAATATTACTACACGCAAAACGAATTTGCCAAAGCCATAGATTTTTATCAAAAATCCTTTGACCGCTGGCAGGAAGCCGGAAATCCGCGCGGGCAGGCGGAAGTTCTCGTTTATTACGCTTACGTTTATATGGTTTTGGGCGAACCGGCGCAGGGTTTGGCGAAAGCGAAAGAAGCGGAAAGAATTTTCAAGGAAACGGGCGAAACGCGCGGTATCAAACTTTCGCAAATCGCCATCGGACATTTGTTGTCCGTGACGGATGAAAAACAAGCGGCACTAGAATATTACCTCGAAGCCAATAAAGATTTTCCCGACGACCTCGATTCCATCGAAAAAGCCGCGCTGTTTAACGGCATCGGAATGGTTTACGAAGATTACGGCGATTTTGCGATGTCGCTGAATTACCGCGAAAAAGCCTTTGCGCTGTTTGAAAGAGAAAAGTATTTCTACGGGCAGTTATCAACGATGCACAGTTTGATAAAACTGAACTACCGGCTTCAAAACGCGCAGAAAGCCGAATATTACTTCGAGGAAACCAAAAGATTATCCGCGAAGTTGAACGATAATTATTTTCTGGCAATCGTTTACCGGCAGATCGGCGATTATTATTTCGAGCAGTCTTCGGACGCGACCGCGCTCGATTACTATCAAAAATCGCTGAAAACATCGCAATTAACCGGCTACAAAGAAAACGACGCGCTGGTTTTGGACAAATTGGGAATGATTTATCAACGCCAAAACCAATTTGAGAAAGCCGCTGCCAATTACAATTCCGCGCTCGAAATCTCACGTAAAATTTCAAACAGATTTATCGAATCGCAAACATTATTCAATCTGGCGCGGCTCAATAAATTGCAACATAAGGATAAAATCGCGCTCGAACAAATCAAACAATCTATCGAAATTACCGAACTGCTGACCGCCAACGTCCTTAATTCAAAACTCAAAAGCGCGTATTTTTCCAACGCCGTTGACCGTTATTCGCTCTACATCAATCTGCTGATGAAAATGAGCAAAGAATCGTCAAATCATGAACACGCGACAGAGGCGTTACGCGCGGCGGAAAAATCGAGGGCGCGGGTGATGCTCGAAAATCTTTCGCTTTCGGAGGCGAATTTCACGAAAGATGCCGACCCGGAAACGGTTCAGCGCGAAAAGGAAATCCGCATTTTGCTCAACGCGAAAGCCGATAAATTGACCGACCTTTTGAGCAATAACGCCGAAAAGAGCGAAACCGTAAAATTGAGTAATGAAATCGGCGAACTCGAAAACGAACTCGAAGATATTAAAGCGCGGCTCAAACAGCAAAGTCCGGTTTATTCGGCGATAAAAAATCCCGCGCCGTTTGATGTCGCGGATTTTCAGCAGAATGTGCTGGACGAAAATTCGCTGCTTCTGGAATTTTCGTTCGGGGCGGACGAAAGCTATCTCTGGCTGGTCGGGAAAAATGAAATCAGTTCCTACGTTCTGCCTCCGCGTTCGGAGCTTGAAACACACATCGAAACTTTGCGCGCATTATTAAATGAGCGCGAACTGAAAAGCGGCGAATCGGTCGAGAATTTTCAAAAGAGAATCCTTGAAGCCGAACTTCGGTATCAAACGGAATCAAAAGAATTAAGCCGCAAACTGCTCGGGCAAATTACAAATAAACTTTCCGCCAAGCGTTTGATTATCGTGCCGGACGGCGAACTGCATTATTTTCCCGTCGCGGCTTTGCCTTTGCCCGATTCGGCGGCGGATGAACCGATTTTGCTGACCAACGAAACGATTTATGAACCGTCGGCACAGACTTTGGCGGTGCTTGCCAAAAGCCGCCGACCATCGGCGGCGGCGAAAAATCTGCTGGTTTTTTCAGACCCGATTTTCACGCTCGACGACGCGCGGTTTTCGGCTGAAAACAAATCTTCTGCCGAAAA
>JALHNX010000227.1 GCA_022843305.1 Pyrinomonadaceae bacterium
TATTGACCTGATGATTTTCCGGCGCGAGCAAACGCACGGCTTTGCGGCGTTTCGGTTTGACCTGCGCGGTCAACGTTCGATGAAAAGTCGAAATCCATTCGCTTTTGACGAGTTCGCGGACGGCGCGCTGCGCGGCGGAAGTTCCGAAATTATTGGATAATTCGCGGGTCGGCGTTTCGCCCGATTCGGCTAAATACCGCAAAACCTGCGTTTTGACGGTTTTGGCGGTCGTTACCTTCAAAAGTTCGTCGCGCCCTTTTTCCGTAATCGTGACGATTTGCTCGACGCTCGCGTTGATTCCGGCGGGCAAAGACGCTTTCAAAACTTCGCCCCAACTCGATGCGTAATAATCAGCCGTCCACTGCGTTAATTTTAAGATTTCTTCGGTGATTAAAGGTTCTTCATCAATTAATTCGAGCGCGTCTTTGATCGCATCAGGTTCGATTTCGATGTCGTCGCTGAGGCGCGTGTGAAGCGCGACGGCGTAGCCCGTCAATTGACGTTTGCCGAACGGAACAAGCAGCCGCGCGCCCGTTTTGACGTTTTCGCGCAAGCTCAAAGGCAGACGATAAGTAAAAGTTTGGCGAAGCGGTAAAGGCAGCGCGACTTCGACAAATTCAGGAAAAGGGAAATCTTTGGCGGCAATTTTCGGCATCTAAAGACAAGAGTTATCGTTTTACTTGTCTAAAATGATAACCTATTGGAACTTTTTAAGAAAACATTTGTCCAAGAAACTGTTTGAAAATTCAAGCATTGAAAAACAAAAAAATTCTACATTTTACATTTTTCGTTGATTAGCAGTAAAAAGCGGTTAATTTTGCAAATTAATGTAAAGTGTAAAATGTAAAATGTAAAATTTTAATCTTAGTTGTTCGGATGATTTTTGAGACAACAAACATAAAGGGGAGAAAAGCAAAAACGTGAATAAAAGTTTTCTGATTGCAATTTTAATCGCTGTTTTAGTAGTCGGCGGCGGCGTTTTATTGATTTGGAAATTTCAGCCTTCGATGGAAGAACAAAAAGAACAGGTGCTGTCGGGCGCGTTTCGTGAAGGCACGCCCGAATTCGAAGCCGCCACAAAACGCATCATTGCCGAAACCAATGAAGATAAAACGTGGTTTTCACCGGTCGGCACGGGCGGAATTATGATGAATATCGAAGGACGCATCCGCAATAACGGCGACAAAGCCCTGACCGGACTCGAAATAAGAGTCAGCGTACTGGACAGCTTCGGCAAGGTCGTCAAAGACAACACTTTACTGGTTGTGCCGAATCAGCAAAAGCGTCTTGAACCAAAAGGCGAAATGAATGTCGTTGTCAGAATTGACGGCTTCAAACGCGACGACGACCGCGCCCGGATTCAATGGAAGGTAACGGCGATAAAGACTGAATAAATTCAAAGGCAAAAGTAAAAACGATTCTTAGTAGCTCCAAATTTCAGATTATTATCGAAAAATACTGCTGGAATAATTGATAAATTTATTTAGCAACTTTAAGAAGCCGCGCCTTCCGACACTTTGTTTTGTTCGGCGACCGGAAATTGCACGATAAAAGTTGCGCCTTTGTTTTCGCCTTCGCTTTCGACGCTGACCTCGCCACCGTGAAGTTCGGTTAATTGGCGGACGATTGCCAAGCCCAAGCCCAAACCGCCGTTTTTTTCGATGTTTGCCGCATCCTGCCGGAATCTTTCAAAAACAAAAGGCAGAAAATCTTCGCTGATGCCCGCGCCGTTGTCCTTGACCTTTATTTCAACCAATTTGTCCGCCGCCGATAATGAAACGTCAATTTTCCCGCCTGCCGGCGTAAATTTGACGGCGTTGGTCAGCAAATTCAAAAGAATCTGCTGTAAACGGTTCGGGTCGCCCGAAATATTTTTATCCTTCGCCGTTTCATCAACCAGCAGATTTACGGAAATTTCCTTTTCTCCGGCGGTCGGCTTGATGGTTTCGACCGATGACGAAACCAAATCTCCGGCATTGACGGCTTCGCGTTCAATGACCAGTTTGCCCGAAACGATTCGCGCCACGTCCATCAGGTCTTCGATCAAACGATTTTGCGTTTCGGCGTTTTTGATGATCGTGTCAACCGCCTTGGCGTTGTTTTTTGCGTCCGTTTTGCCCGCTTTCAAAATTTTTGCCCAGCCGAGAATGGCGTTGAGCGGGGTGCGCAGTTCGTGCGAAACGGTTGCCATAAATTCGTCGCGCAGGCGGTTGGCGATTTCGGCATCGCGACGGGCGTTTCTTTCATTCGAGAGCAGCCGTTCGCGTTCCAATTCGTTGTTTTTTCTTTCGGTCACGTCGCGCGAAACCGAAATGATGCGATGAATTACGCCGTTTTCGCGGCGCACCGGCGCAATCGAAACATCCCACCATTTTTCCGATCCCTTGGCGGTTTTGCAGAAACCTTCAAACTGCATACTTTCGCCTATAATGGCTTTTTCGAATGCTTCTTTCGCCAACTCGTGTTCTCTGCCTTCCCAGTTATCAACCCAGCGTTTGCCAACGAATGGTTTGAAATCGTCAATTTCCATGAGGCACATTCCCTGATTGTTCATCGAGATGAATTTGCCTTCGAGGTCTAAAACCTTAAAGCAGTCGGGACTGCTCTCGATGATTGTGCGGTTAAATTCTTCGCTGATTTTAATCGCTTCTTCAGCTTTCACGCGGTCGGTAATGTTGTAATGCGAAACGACGACACCGCCGTTCGAGCCTTGCAAAGCGTTGACCTGCATCAAAAACCAGCGTTCTTCTTGCGGGGAATGACACGGATATTCGATGGTAAATTGATGTTTTTCACCATCTAAGATCGCCCGCAGATTTTCCGCGATTGTCTGCAGATTTGCGTCCGTGCCATTCTGTTCGCAGACGCTTAAATAATTTTGCCCGATGCCCGATTTTGAAAGCTGTTCGATGCCGGCGTTGGCTTCGGCAAAATCTTCCCACGCGTTATTGACCAGAATAATGTTGCCGTCTTTGTCCAGCACCGCAATATGCGCCGACAGCGAATCAATCACCGAACGGCTGAAAAGTTCGCTTTCACTCAGGTTTTTGTTCGCCTGTTCGAGTTCTTTGGTGCGTTCTTCGACGCGTCTTTCAAGACTCGTTTCGGCAAGTTTTCGTTTTTTGATTTCGAGCAGGACGACGAAATTTGCGAGTCCCAATGCACCGATTCCCGCCAGACTGCTAATGATCATCAGCCGGAAATTATTATTGACCGTAGATTCGAGATTACCTTCTCTGAATTTCAAAAGCCGGTTTTCTTCGTCCTTCATCTTTTGGACGGTCAGCCGGATTTGATTCATCATAACATCGCCTTCGCCTTTGGAAAGTTCATTGACCGCATTAAGAAGCCCGTCGCGGCGGCGCGTTTCGATGTAAAATTCGGTTTTGGCGATTTTCTCGTTGATCAGACGGGTTAATTGCTTCAGACTTTCAGCCTGCGGGTTGCTGTCCGAGGTCAGAGCTTTGAGGTCTTCGACGGATTTTAAGGCGTTTTGCTTGCCGGAATTATAAGGCTGAAGAAAATTTTCCGTGCCGCTGATGACAAAACCGCGCGCGCTGGTTTCGACATCGGCGCTTGACATTAACGCTTCGTCGAGTTTAAGCAAAACTTGCTGCGTTTGCTTCTGCCATTTGACGGCTTCCCTCAGCGAGTTTGTGCTTTGATACGCGAAAAAGCCGATTGCTGCCAGCATCAGAAAGGCGAGCAGTAAGATAAGAGGTAATTTTTTCTCGAAAGTTAAGGGCATAACGTGCTTTGATTTACTGTTTATTATTTTAGTTGTGAATTAAATTTAATGCCAGTGTCGCCGAAACGATAAAACAATCCGCTTTTTACTGGAAATCTTTGATAGTTTAATGTTACTTTAGCAATGCCGCGCCGTCCGACTCAACGGCTTCGTTTCCTAAAAGCTATGTTTAAACTAGACGCAAAAGCATTGCTCTCCGATGCAAACCTGACGCAGAAAATTCAAACCCTGATTATCGGAAGACTGCTCGTCGTCTTTCTGATTCTGGTTGCCAGCTGGGTTTGGAACAGCGGACGGCTGAAACTTTCGTTCGACGATTTTCCGCGCGGGCTGTTTTTCGTTTTTTTAATTTCAGTCGGACTGACCATCGCGTATTTCTTTATTTTGCGTCTAAGTCGCAATTACGCCGTGCAGGTCAGAATCCAGTTTTTTTTCGATACGCTGATTATCACGTGGCTTGTCTGGCGGACGGGCGATTTGACCTCGCCGTATATCACGCTTTACATCGTGCTGGTCAGCATCGCAAGCGCGTTTTTACGGGCGCGGGAAACGATTTTGCTGGCTTCTTTTTGCGTTCTGCTGTTCGCGGTTTTGTCGCTCGCGGTCGCGATGGGAACGCTGCATTCGTTCGGCGTAACGCCCTCGATGGAGAAAATCGTGCAGATCATCGCCTTTAACGGCGGTGCTTTATTGCTGGTCGGTTTGCTGGCGGCGCGGCTTTCCGACCGTCATGCCTCGGGCGAACAATTAAAAGAAACCGCCAAAACGCTGGCAAGTCTGCGCGTTCTGCACGAAAGAATTATCGAATCAATCCGTTCGGGCTTGATCACGACCGATCTGGAAGGCAATATTTACACGTTCAACGCCGCCGCCTCGGAAATCACAGGCTACAAATCCGAGGAAATGCTCGACAGACCGATCGCGTCGCTGTTCGGCAATATCGAGGAATCAATGTCTTTGACGCTCGAAACCATCGAAGCCGGCGAACAGCCGCCGCGTTTCGAGGCTGATTTGATGACCCCTGAAGGCTTTGCCGTCCGCGTCGGCTACGGAATCTCGCCGCTGTTTTCGGAATCGGGCGAAACGAGCGGTTTGATCATTACGTTTCAGGATTTGACCGAAATCCGCACGATGGAAGAAAGCGTCAGAAGAAAAGACCGTTTGGCGGCAGTCGGGCGCGTCGCGGCGGGTTTGGCGCACGAAATCCGCAATCCTTTGGGCGCGATGCGCGGCGCGATTCAGGTTCTCGATTCGCAAACGCCGCGCGGCACATCGCAGGCGAGCCTGATGGAAATCATCCTGCGCGAATCAGACCGTTTGAACAAGATCATCACGAATTTTTTAACATATGCGCGTCCGCGTGTCAGCAATTTTTCCGAAATTGACGTGCGCGAAGCCATCGGCGACACGGTTTTGCTTCTCAAACACAGCCCCGACGTAAAGGAAAATCACAAGCTCGAAACCGTTCTGCCGCGAACCCCCGTTTTGGTTGCCACCGATCCGACACAGCTAAAACAGATTTTCTGGAATCTGGCGCGAAACGCTCTGTTTGCGATGCCCGACGGCGGCGTTTTAAAGGTCGAAACCGAAAAAATCGCCTTTAACCGCGTCCGCATCGTCTTTTCCGACACCGGCTGCGGAATGTCGCCCGAACAGGTCGAGCGGCTTTTCGAGCCGTTTTCCGATTCGACGACCGGCGGAACGGGTCTCGGACTTTCTATCGTTTATCAGATCATCCGCGATCACAACGGCACGATCAACGTCCGCAGCCGCGAAAACGAAGGCACGACAATCACCGTCGAACTTCCGACCGAATTTGATAAACAAACCAATTCTGCAGACGACGAAGGCGAAAGCGAATTCAAATCGTCGCGGCTCGAAAGTTTTTTGCGCGTCAAGGAATGATTTTCAGAAAAACCGAAAGATTTCACCCGCAAGTTTGAGGACTTAACGTATCGAAATAATTTTTCACGATTCAACCCGCTAATCCGACAAATTTTAAACCCGAATGAAGATCGAAGACCGAACATTTCCGACAAATCAAAAAAACTCGAAACTATTTTTCATTCTCGCCGCGTTTTTTGGGATTCTGGCGATGTTTCCGGTTTATTTTCAGGGTTTTCCGGTCGGCGCGGATTTCGATAATCATTTTCGTTTCGCGCTGCCGCTGTATGACGAAATCAGTCTGGGAAATTATCTTCCCGGCTGGTTAGCCGAATCAAATTACGGGTTCGGTGATGCGCGGTTCAGATTTTATCCGCCGTTTTTATATTATCTGCTTTGTCTTTTCCGGTTTCTGACCGGCGATTGGTATTTTGCGGCTTTGATCGTTTTCACCTTATTTTCCGTTATCGGTGCGCTTGGCGTTTATTGCTGGACGCGGCGTTCGTTTAATGATCGAATCTCGATTTTTGCTGAAATGCTTTTGCGATAATTCCTTATCACCTGACGCAATTTTATCAAGCCTCGCTGTTAGCCGAATTTGCCGCGACTTCGCTTTTACCGTTCGCTTTTCTGTTTGTCGAAAAACTAACGACCGATGATACCGAAAATTTATCCGCGACGCTCTTTAATATTGCCGCTCTCGGCGCGGTTTATTCTCTGATTATCACAACGCATTTGCCGACCGCGGTTATCGGTTCATTGAGTCTGGGAATTTTCGCGCTGATTTTAATTGACCGGAAAAATTATAAAAAGTCTTTGTTCTTTTGTGCTTTGGCGGTCATTCTCGGATTGATTTCGAGTTCGTGGTTTTGGGTCAAAATGATCAGCGAACTCGGCTGGATTCAGGCGGGCGAAAAAGTCGGTTCCGCGCATTACGATTACCGCAACAATTTTATTTTTTCGCCTTTTTCGCTGACTAATCTGAATGTCTGGTATACAAGTTTCATCGCCGCTTTAACAGTCGCTATTTTTCTTCCGTCAATAATTATCTGGCGGCAAATATTCAGCGGTAAAAATTTTGAAAGCGTTCTCGGCAAATATTTCACAAACGGCGAAAATAAAGTCAAACGTCGGTTGCGGGCGGCTTTTATACTGGCAATTCTTTCGCTGTTTATGACAACCGATTTGAGCCGCCCGATCTGGGCGATCGTTCCTAAACTGAAAGACATTCAATTTCCGTATCGCTGGCTGATGATTACTTCGCTGATGATCTGTCCGATAACCGCGCTTTGTGTGCCGGTCTGGCGCGAAATCATCCGGCAAAAAAAGTTTCGGGCTGTTTATTTACCTTTGTTTTTAACCTTTTTCATCGCTTTATTTTTTACGGTTCAAGACCTGGTTTTTAATAGCGGATTCATCACGCGGGAAAGTTTTTTACAAAAAATCGAAGATGCGCGCGGTGCGCGGAGCTTCAATGATTGGCTGCCGCGCGCCGCTAAGGAAATCAAAGATTTACAGCCTTTGAACGGACAGATTGATGCCGGCGCGCGCCGCGTAACTGTTACGGATTGGCAATCGCACCGGAGAATTTTTTCCGTCGCGGCGGGTTCTGAAACACAAATCCGGCTGCAAAGCTATTTTTATCCTTTATGGCGTGCATTTATCATCCAAAACGGACAAAAAATTCAGACCGAAACCGCTCAAGCCGAAGATGGAACGCTTTTGGTGCGGATTCCGAATGAGCAAATAAATGTCGAAGTTTATTTTGTCGAACCGCCGCGCACGAAAATTTCCCTGTTAATCGCCGCGTTCGGCTGGACGATGATTTTTGCTTTGCTGATTATCGGTTTTGCAAAATCCAAATCCTGAAAAACCAATTAATGCGATTTGATTTAAGTTAGGAGCTACACGGTTGAAAATTAAATTAAGAAATAAATTCGGAATAAGGAATAGGTGAAAAGTGACAGTGAAAGGTGAAACCATCTGTCACCTGTCACCTGTCACTTTTCACCTATTCCGAATGTTTCCTGACTGCGTAACTCTTATAAAATTACAAAATTCGGAGAATTGACTTATTTTTGCGCAGCTCTAATTTGCGCTTTTTCACTTTTTCTTTTTGCCGCATGTCCCTTCGGCTTTCGTTCAGCAATTTTCTCCTTGAATAAACCGCATCACTTCTGCCAAAATAGAACAGGCGGAAAATTTCTTTTGCCGTTCTACTCGTTTCCAAATCCTGCTTTATTTCAGAAGAGCCTATTTTTTCCAATGTCAAATTTATTAATCGTTGATGACGAACAAAGTTACAGACAGCTTTTAACACTCGTATTCGAACACGACGGGCATCAAATCAGAACCGCCATGAACGGGCGCGAAGCGTTGATGATGCTTCAGGACGAACCCGCCGAAGTGATTATTTCGGACGTTAAAATGCCCGATATGGACGGCATCGAACTGCTTAATAACGTGCGCGAATTTCTGCCCGATGTCGGTTTCGTGCTGATGACGGCGTTCGCGACGGTTGACACGGCGCGCGAAGCCTTCAAGCTCGGCGCAGACGATTTTATCCAAAAGCCTTTCGATGTCGAAGAACTGAAGCTGATCGTCAAAAAAGCGCTCGAAAAGCAGGAATTGATCGTCGAGAATAAGGCTTTCAAACGCGCCCAGCGCGAACGCGGCAGCATTCGCAACATCATCGGACATTCCGATAAAATGCAGGCGGTTTATCAAATGATCGAAACCGTCGCCGAAGTCCAGTCAACCGTTCTGGTAACGGGCGAGAGCGGCACGGGTAAAGAACTTGTCGCCCGCGCGATTCACGACCTTTCACCGCGCGCCGAAAAGCCGTTTATCTCGATAAACTGCGGTGCGTTTACCGAAACCCTGCTCGAATCCGAGCTTTTCGGCTACGTCAAAGGCTCGTTCACGGGCGCGAACTCGAACCGCAAAGGGCTTTTTGAAGCCGCCCATCGCGGTACGATATTTTTGGACGAGATCGGCGAAATGTCGCCCGCTATGCAGGTCAAACTTCTGCGCGTTTTGCAGGAAAGAAAAGTGCGTCCCGTCGGTGCGCACGATGAAATGCCGGTTGACGCGCGGGTGATCGCCGCGACAAACCGCGATTTAAAAAAGATGTCCGAAGAAGGAACTTTCCGCGAAGACCTTTTTTACCGCATTTCCGTTATCCCGATAAGTTTGCCGCCGCTTCGGGAGCGCA
>JALHNX010000228.1 GCA_022843305.1 Pyrinomonadaceae bacterium
CAAAGTTCCGTGCCGTTCGGAATGTATGTGTTGACGATGCGAACGCCTTTAATCGTTGCGGCAATTAATCTTTTCGGTGCGTCCGTGTCATCGTCAAGAAAGTTTTTCTGCACATCTTCAATCGGAAAACGCGACAAAATCGCCACGCCGTTATAAGATTTCTGTCCCATAAAAGCGGCGTGATAACCGAAATCGGTAATTGCTTCGAGCGGAAATTTTTCGTCAACACATTTTGTTTCCTGAAGGCAAACAATGTCCGTCTTTGTATCGGAAATCCATTTCAAAACGGCTTCGAGCCGGATAGCGATAGAATTTACATTCCAAGTTGCAACTTTCATAAAAGAAGTATTTTAACCGTAAAAGGCAGGAAGATAAAATACGAAGCGGACGAAGGCGAACGAAAGCGGATTGCCGCAGATTTTTCAAAATCACTTTAAGGTAAATCCGTGAAAATCTGACTGATCCGCGTTCGTCCGCGTCCGATTAAATTGTTCTAAAAAAGCCCGACGACATTGCCGTTTTCGTCAATGTCGATGCGTTCCGCCGCCGGATGTTCGGGCAAAGCGGGCATCGTTCGCATATCGCCGCAGATCGGGTAAATGAAACCCGCGCCGACGCTCGCGCGGACTTCGCGGATCGGCAGCATAAAGCCGGTCGGCGCACCTTTTAAGGCTGCGTCGTGGCTCAAACTCAGATGCGTTTTCGCCATACAAATCGGCAGATTTCCGAAGCCGTTCGTTTCGTAATCCTTGATTTGTTTCGCGGCTTGCGATGTATAAATCACGCCGTCTGCGCCGTAGATTTTTGTCGCAATTGCTTCGATCTTCGCCATAATCGGTTGCTGCAGATCATATAAAAATTTGAATTCGCTCGGCTCGTTTGCCGCCGCGACGGTCATTTCAGCAAGCTCGATTGCGCCTTTTCCGCCGTCCGCCCAATGCCGCGAAACCGCCGCGCCGATTGCGCCCGATTCGACCGCGATGCGCCTTATGGCTTCGATTTCTTCAACGTGGTCGGTCGCAAAAGCGTTGATCGCGACGACCGGCGTAACGCCGTGAATGCGGATGTTCTCGATCTGTTTGCGCAGATTCGACGCGCCGGCTTCGACATCGGCGACCGATTTCTCCAACATTTCGGGCGGCAAAGGTTTTCCGGCGACGATTTTATATTTTCCGCTGTGCGCTTTCAGAGCGCGAACCGTCGCAACGAGAACACAGGCATCGGGTTTCAAACCGCTGTAACGGCACTTGATGTTAAAGAATTTTTCCGCGCCGATGTCCGCGCCGAAGCCCGATTCGGTAAAAAGATAATCGGCGCATTTGATGCCGATCAGGTCGGCTAAAATACTGCTGTTGCCGTGCGCGACGTTGGCAAACGGTCCGGCGTGGACGAGCGCGGGCGTGTTTTCCAGCGTCTGCATCAAATTCGGTCTGATAGCGTCACGCATCAAAACCGTCATCGCACCCGCCGCGCCGATTTCTTCCGCCGTTACGGGCGTTTTGTCATTTTTCAAACCGACCACGATGCGCCCGAAACGCTTTCTCATATCTTGCAAAGAAGTGGTCAGCGCGAGAATCGCCATCACTTCCGACGCGACAGTAATATCAAAACCCGTTTCACGCGGAACACCTCCTTCGGATTTTCCGCCGAGACCGATAATTATGTGGCGAAGTGCGCGGTCATTCACATCTAAAACCCGTTTCCAGGTGATGCTGTATGGATCAATATTCAGAGAATTTCCGCGCATTAAATCGTTGTCAATCATTGCCGCGAGCAGATTATTAGCCGCCGTAACGGCGTGAATATCGCCCGTTAGGTGCAGATTAAATGTTTCCATCGGAACGACTTGCGCGTAACCGCCGCCCGCCGCGCCGCCTTTGATGCCGAATGTCGGACCCTGCGACGGTTGACGTAAAGTTATCACAGCGCGTTTGCCGATTAACTTCATCGCTTGCCCAAGCCCGATGAGCGTTGTTGATTTACCTTCGCCGAGCGGTGTCGGCGTGATTGCCGAAACATCTATGTATTTCGCGTTCGGACGATTTTTGACTTTTTCGAGAACATCGAGCCGCAGTTTGCCGATGTGCTGACTGCCGTAAAGGTCAAAATCATCGGGCGTTAGTTCCATTTGTTCGGCGATTTCGGAAAGATTTCTCAGTTTCGCTTTTTGGGCAATTTCTAAATCGGAAAGCATTTTTGAATTTTTCTCCTAACTTTTTATTTGCGTATTTCTTTCATAAAAGATTCCATCTGCAAATCCTTGAATGGTTTTGTCTTTCTCTGCAAGATTAAGACGCTTTTGTGTCAGAAGGCAGTAACGCTCGTCACATTCGATACCGCAAAATTTGCGGTTTAATTTTTGAGCGACGACGGCGGTCGTTCCGCTGCCCGAGAACGGATCAAGAATTAAATCGGTTTCGTTGGTCGAAGCTAAAATTATTTTCGCCAGAAGTTTTTCCGGCTTTTGCGTCGGATGTTCGGTGTTTTCGGGCATTGACCAAAAAGGCACGGTCAGATCCGTCCAGAGATTCGACGGATGCGTCAGGCGAAAATTTCCGTCCGCGCTTTTTTTCCAATCTTTCGGCGTGCCGTTTTCGGTGTAAGGCGCGAGAACTTTGCGCTTGATTTTTACCGAATCAAGATTAAAAACAAAATCATCGGAAACGGTAAAAAACCAGATGTCTTCCGACGAGTTTTTCCAATTAGATTTTGCGCCGCGACCTTTTTCGCGTTCCCACGTGATGCGGTTTCTCAGGTTAAAAAATTTCATTCCGACGCGCTGAATCGCCGAAGCCGAACGCCAATCGCCGCAAATGTAAACCGAAGCGGTTTTTTTCAGAAGTTTGGCGCAGTCGGCAAGCCAAAATTCGAGCCACGTTTCGTATTCATCGAGCGAAGTTTGTTTGAATGAGTTTTCGCCGAAGTTTTTCGTCAGATTATAAGGCGGATCGGCAAAAAGCAGATCGAACGATTTTTCGGGAAGTTTTTTGAGAATCTGAAACGCGTCGCCGCAGATAATTTTGTCTTGAAAATCGCTTAAATCGTCTTCAAATACCAGATGCTTGCGGAAAATCTCGATTTCTTCCGCGCTCAAATCAATCGTGCGGTTTCGCGGTGTGCGCTCTTTTTTTGAAGTTTTGGTCAGACTCATTTAATGTCCAATGCGAATTTCGATCTTCTGCACGCCTTCTTCGACTTTGACTTCGACGACGTGGTTTTCGCAGCTTCGGGGAATAACGGTAATACTGCCGTCGCGTTCGAGATACGCGCTTTTTACGTTTTCGGGCTTTTCGACGTTTCCGTCTTTCCGTAAGGCTTCGAGCAGATCATTTTTGCCGATTTTACTGCGGCGCATCGCTTCTTCCTGAATTTCGCCATCCTTGATCAGTTCGCGCTCGGAATCTTTGACGATGCTGCTCACGCGGTCGAAATAATACGTCAGCGTCGCTAAAATCCAGTGCAGAAAAATCAGCACCGAAACAGCGACGATCATATCGAGAATCCTGATCGCGCCGGTAATCGCGCGGCTCATAATCGAACCGACAACAAAACCGAGAAGAATATCGAACGACGTAAAACCGCCCATAAAACGGCGTTTGGCAATTCGGATCAAAAAGAGTGCGGTCGCGTAAACGAAAATCGTCCGCAAAACGAGCTGCCAGACGGGAATAGCGGCATCAATTTCTCTGCCGCCGATTGCCCAGATGAAGTTTTCCCAGAGGCTTTCCAGCATAATCCTTTTGATTTATGGTAAAAAAAAAGTGTCCGTGAAAACAAGAAACTATTAATCGGCAAGCAAAAGTTTTGCCAAAAGCGCGGCGCGTTTTGGCATATCTTCGACAAAAATAAATTCGTCGAGCGTGTGTGCGCCCGCACCGGAAACGCCTAAACCGTCAAGCAACGGAATGCCGAGCGCGGCGACAAAATTTCCGTCCGACGCGCCGCCGACCTGCGTTTCGCCGAGTTCGTAATCGAATTCAGCGGCAATCTTTCGCGCTTTTTCGTAAAGTTTGACGACCGCTTTACTGCGTTCCATCGGCGGACGATTAATTTCTCCGAGAATTTCGATGCGGACGCGCTCGTCAAAAGATTTAAGATCATTTATCGCAGTTTTGATGCGTTCGGCTTCCTTCATCGAAGTAAAACGCACGTCAATTTCGCATTCGGCTTCCGACGGAATGACGTTTGAAGTCGTGCCGCCGTGAATCGTGCAGACGTTGACGGTCGTGCCTTTTTCCAGTTTATTCAGTTTGTGAAGTTTTTGAATCTGCTGGGCAATTTCCAGAATTGCCGACGCGCCTTTTTCGGGTTCGAGTCCGGCGTGGGCGGGAATTCCGTGCGTTTTCAAACGAAACATTCCCGTGCCTTTGCGTCCGGTTTTGACTTTTCCGTTCGCCGACGGTTCGCAAACCAGACAAAATTCCGCCGCCGCGGCTTCGCGCTCGACGATTTCGCGTCCCGAGAAGCTTCCGATTTCTTCGTCGCAGCTAAGCAAAATTGTCAAAGGACGTTTCGGCGCGAGACCGAGTTCCGTAAAGGCGCGCAGAACTTCGAGCATCAGGACGATATTCGCTTTCATATCGAACGAGCCGCAGCCGTAAAGCCGTCCGTCCTCGATGCGCGTCGGGTTTTTTTCCTTCGACCCGCGCGGATGAACCGTGTCGGTATGTCCGAGCAGCAGAACCGGATTGCCGCCTGCGGATTCAAAAGCGCGGATGATCAGATGTTCGCCGTAACTTTCCGCCGTGATCCGTTCAACTTTGAAATCTTCGGAAATTTTCCGCGCTTCCTGTTCGAGCCAGACGGCGACCATCCGGCTTCCGGCTTCGTCGCGCGAAGGCGATTCGATTTCGACCAATTGCTGAATCCGCCGAATTGTTCTTTCCTGTGTGCTTTGAAAAAAATCGAGAAGTTTATCCATTTAATTAGAAATTTTTAGGGAATTTTTAACGGCTTTTACCCCATCAATCTGTTTAGCAATTTCAAACGCTTTTTGTTTTTGTGTTTTATTTCTAACAATTCCTTTTAAAGTCACAATTTCATTTATAACTTCAACATCAATCGTTGAATCGCGGAGTTCAGCCGTCTTAATTAAAGCCGAACGGACTTTAGTCGAAAGCCATAAGTCGTTTGCCCCCTGACCAATCGTACTTTTTTTATCAGATTTTTGCTCTTTATTAGCATCACCTGACATAGAGGTTTTTTCGCCGAAAATCGCGTTCAGCATTTCGCCCATCCGATAACCCGCGAGCGCGATCTGTTCTTCCGAAATTTTGAACGAATTATTCACGTATTGTTTCGAAGGCATCTGTTCGCGGATGAGCGTCGAAGGGAAAACTTCTTTCGTCGCAATCGTAAAACCTTCCTTCTGCCAATCGTCGAATTTTCCTAAATTCAGACGGTTTTGAAATCCGGCAAACGGATGTTTTTTCATTATTTTATCGGCGACCGGCGGCAGAAAAGCGCTGTCAGCGGCATCGTTTTTGCGCTCGACGACGCGGTTGATGATCGAATCCCAGAACCAATGCAGGTTCATCTGATTTTCGCGCGGCGCGGATTTCGGCGACAGCAAAAACGTGTTGCCGCCCTGATCGCCTTTCGGTTCGAGGTCGGTGACGCGCGCCGATGTGTGAAGCGGTTGATGAATATCGCCGCTCAGATGCAAAAACCACGCAATCGCAATTGCCTTTTCGGCATCGGTCGCCGCCGGATTGCGCATCGTTTTTTCGGCTTCAAAAAGTTGTTCGACCGCTTTTCCGCCTTCGGCACTCGGATTTTCCAGAATTTTGACCTGCCCGTTTTCCTGCGTCCAGAAAGTGTCGGCGTAATGCCAGTTTCCGCGATGATATTTGTAGCGCATCGGAAAACTGCGGTCGCGGACAATATCCGCCCAATATGCGGCAATCATAAAAAGCTCGCGCTGTTTGGCGGCGGTCGAGCGCGAATCCTGCGGGTAAAGCGCGCTCAAATCAGAATCTTCGGGTGCTTTCAGCAATATTTTAATGACGTTTTCACGCGTTGCCGGCGACATTCTCTGCCACGCGATGTAAGCCGTTAATTTATGCCCGACATCGTTCCACGCAAAGACGGACGGACAAAAAGCAAAAACAGCCAGACTGAAAAGCAAAAAATTGACGATTGATTTTTTCATTTTGTTTTTTGAATCTATTTGGAAGATTTTAGCGAAGTTAAGTAATTAACAAAAGGTGCTGAATGCAAGTTTTAATTTTCTCTTAAATTTAACGCGTCGAGGCAAATTATTTTAAATAATAATCATCAAATAAACTGCAAAAGAATTTACATTAAGCGTCTAATAAAATAGTTGCAATCGGAAGGACAATTTGCAAGGGAAATAAGGGGATTTTTATGAATACGGTATTAGAACAAAATCGGATAGCGCAGTCGGTCTTAAACCGGACCAATAAAGTTTTTGGTGAAAAAATCGGAATCATGGGCAAAATTTTCGGGTGCTGGCACAAGCAATTGAGCCGCCCGTTCACCAATCAAAAATCGTCGTATCGCGCGTGTCTGAATTGCGGTGCAATGAAACGCTTCGATACGGAAACTTTGAAAACCGTCGGACCGTTTTATTATCCCCCGACAATATCGCTTGAAAAATAAAAACAAGCGAGAAAGAACCCCCGGTAACTCCCTTGCCAACAACCCCCTAAAGCGTGACTTACAAAATAGTTACGCTTTTTTTTATTTTCAAATAAAATATTCGCCGCCGAAAACCAGATCGGCGCGCCCGAGAATGAGCATTTCGTCGTCGTCGCGCCAGGTGATTTCGGTAATTCCGCCTTCGGTATGAACGGAAACATTGCGTCCGGTCTTGCCTGTCAAAGCGCTCAGAACCGCCGCGCCACTCGAACAAGTTCCCGAAGCGGAAGTTTCGCCCGCACCGCGTTCCCAGATTTTTAGTTCGATGTTTGCGCCGTCCAGAACTTTGACGAACACGATATTCGCGCGTTCGGGAAATTTTTCGTGCCGTTCCATCTTGCGCCCGACTTCGCGCCAGTCGAAATAAAAATCCTCGACAAAAACGCAGGCGACTGGATTTCCGACATTGACGCACGAGACGAGATATTCCTGATTATCAATTTTGATCGGCTGGTCAATCACCGATTCTAGTTTTTCGTCCGTAACAAACGGAATTTCGCTGCTCGAAAATTTTGGTTTGCCAATTTCCGCGTCGAACCAATAATGTCCGTCCGACATTTTTTCGGTCAAACGATAATTTTTAACACCGCTTTTGGTTCGCAAACGCAGATTTTCGTCCGTCCAGAGATTTTTGTAAAAAGCGTAAGCGACCGCACAGCGCGTGCCGTTGCCCGAAAATCCGGCTTCCGAACCGTCGGGATTGATGATGCGGCACGAAAAATCCGCCGCTGCATCGTTTAATTTTTCCAGAACGGCGATGCCGTCCGAACCGACGCCCGTCGTGCGCCGGCAGAACTTTTGGGTAAATTCGCCGAGGTCGGAGATCTCTCGCAGTTCGTCGGCTTCGATGACGACGTAATCATTGCCGAAGCCGTGAAATTTACAGAATCTTATCGGTTTCATTGCGTTTTTTTGATGCTCGAAATAACTTCGGTCGGATGTTTGTATTCGACCACGAAATCAACGCGGTCGCCGACCGCTAAACCTTTCAAAATAGATTTGTCTTTGACGAAAAATTCCATCTGCATCGCGGGCATCAAGCCCGGCATATCTTCGTGTTTCAGTTCGACCGAGCCGAGTTCCAAATTGATCTTCGTGACTTCGCCCTTGCCGTCGTAATTTCCGTCCTTCGGGATCGAAGGCGCGGTCGAGGGCGCGGTTGTCGTCGGCGCAGGTTTCGCATTTTGCGGCTTCGTTTCCGAAACGCTTTTTTCGCAGCCCACAAGCGCAAAGCAGAAAATCGAAACCATCAAAATCAGTAACTTTCTCCCCATCTCCTCTTCTCCCTTTCTCCTCTTCTCACTTCCGCGCCGCCGGTTTTACTTTTAAGGTCAAACGCTGTGTGCCGCGCATAATTTCGATCTCGTATTCGGTGTCGGCTTTGAGTTCGCCGAGAATAAACGTGTAATCCTGCACGTTGCGGATTTCCTTGCCCGCGAATTTGACGATCTTGTCGCCCGCTTTCAATCCGGCTATCGCGGCGGGCGAACCGTCGCGCACGCCGTCGAGCGTCATTCCGTCGTTCGAATCGCCGTAACCCGGCACGACGCCGATCGTCACGTTAAACTGCATTCTTCCGCCCTGACTCGTTGACTGCGCGACTTTGTAAGTCGGCTTTGCCGGATTCTGGTCAACGGCGCGGGCGATCGCGGCGACGTAATTCGTGATACGCGCTAATCCTTCAAAATTGATTTTATCCGCCGTGTCGGAAGGCTTGTGATAATCGGGGTGCGTGCCCGTGAAAAAGAACAAAACCGGAATCTGCTTGCCGTAAAACGACGAATGATCCGATGGTCCGAAGCCTTCTTCGTTTAATTGAAGGTTAAAATTCTGCTTGAGCGACGTCATCGCCACTTTGATTGACGGATTCTCTGAATTTTCGCTTTGTTTATTCTGTGCAATCGAATTCGCTAAATCTGGCGCAAGATTTCTCTGCTTTACCAGATCGCTCCATTCGGTCGCCGTGCCGATGCCGCCGACGGTCAGCTTGTTTTCCGTCAAACGTCCGACCATATCCATATTGAGCATCGCGACGGTTTTCTCCAATGGAAATATCGGATTGTTGACGTAATGTTTCGAGCCGAGAAGTCCTTCTTCCTCGCCGCCG
>JALHNX010000229.1 GCA_022843305.1 Pyrinomonadaceae bacterium
GATTTCTTTCAACGATGATGAAAACGAAACGCTTTTACGTCGTTGCACCTGCGTTGCACGCCGGGGATGCGTGCGCTCCCGGCGAATCACGCTTTTGTTTTTTCAATCAGCGATTGAAAATTTCAAACAGCCTTACTTTCAGTTCACTACCGTTTTTTGTGCAAAGGCACTCAAAACTTTATTATTAGTTGTATTCGTAAAAACCTTTGCCCGATTTGCGCCCGAGCCAACCGGCATCAACCATTTTGACGAGCAATGGACACGGGCGGTATTTCGGGTCGCCGAGTCCTTCGTGCATCACGCGCAAAATCGCCAGACAAACATCGAGACCGATAAAATCCGCGAGCGTCAAAGGTCCCATCGGATGATTCATTCCGAGCTTCATAATGCCGTCAATGCTCTCGCGTGTCGCCACGCCTTCATAGAGCGCGAAAATCGCTTCGTTGATCATCGGCAGCAAAATGCGGTTGGCGACAAAGCCCGGAAAATCCTGACAATCGAGCGGCGTTTTACCCATCGTTTCGGACATTTCCTTAACCTTTGCGTAGGTTTCGTCCGATGTCGCAATGCCGCGAATGACTTCGACCAACTTCATCAACGGCACGGGATTCATAAAGTGCATTCCGATAACTTTGTCGGGACGCGTCGTAACGGCGGCGATTTTCGTGATCGAAATCGAGGACGTGTTTGAGGCTAAGATACATTCTTCTGATGTGATTTCGTCCAGCTTTTGAAAAATCTGCTTTTTAATGTCGAAATTTTCCGTCACCGCTTCGACAATCAGCGTGCAGTCTTCCAAATCTTCGATATTCGTCGTCGTTTTGATCTTTTGCAGAACTTCCGCTTTCCGTTCTTCGGTCATCGTTTCCTTTTTGACAAAACGATCCAAACTTTTGCTGATATTCTGAAAACCTTTATCCACAAAATCCTGTTGAATGTCGCACATAATGACATCAAACCCGCTCGCGGCGGCAGTCTGCGCAATCCCGTTGCCCATCGTTCCCGCGCCGATAATTCCGATAATTTCACTCATTTTAAATTATTCCTCTTTGATAAATTTGACTAAAAAATCTTTTTGCCCACGAAACACACGAAAAGCACGAAAATAAAGAATAAATCCTAAAAATATTTCGTTTCTTTCGTGTGTTTCGTGGGCAAAATTTCTTAAAAACCGATTTAACCGATTAAACTCTTTCGACAGCCATTGCGACCGAGTTTCCGCCGCCCAGGCATAATCCGGCAACGCCCCGTTTCGCGCCGCGCCGCTTCATTTCGTAAAGCAGAGTCGTCAAAACACGGCTTCCCGAATTGCCGATAGCGTGTCCCATGGCGACCGCGCCGCCGTTGACGTTGACGAAATCGGGGTTGATGCCGAGTTCTTTCATCACGCCCAAAGCCTGCACCGAAAATGCTTCGTTGAGTTCAAAAAGTTCGACATCCGACAATTCCCAACCGGCTTTTTTGACAGCTTTGCGAACGCCTTCGACCGGCGCGAGCATAATGTATTTCGGTTCGATGCCCGAAGTCGCGTAAGAAACGACGCGCGCCAGCGGTTCGATGCCGAGTTCCGCCGCTTTTTCAGCCGAAGTTACAACGACCGCCGAACCGCCGTCGTTGACACCCGGCGCGTTTCCGGCTGTTACCGTTCCGCCGTCTTTTTTGAACGCGGGTTTCAATTTGCCGAGCGCTTCGACCGTCGTATCGGGTCGTACCGGCTCGTCATAATCCAAAATCACGGGATCGCCTTTTTTCTGCGGAATTTCAATCGGAATTATTTCGTCCGAGAAATAACCTTTTTCACGCGCTTCGTTTGCCTTTCGGTGCGAATTATACGCAAAATCGTCCTGCGTTTCGCGGGTGATCTGATGTTTATCGGCAACGATCTCGCCCGTGTTGCCCATATGCCAATTTTCAAACGGACACCACAAGCCGTCGTTTATCATCAAATCAACGACCTGTCCGTTGCCCATTCTGAAACCGTCACGCGCCTGCGGCATGGCGTATGGAATGTTCGACATTGATTCCATTCCGCCCGCAACGACAAAATCGGCATCGCCTAAACGAATCGCCTGCGCCGCCAGACTGACCGCCCGCAAACCCGAACCACAAACCATATTAATCGTCAAAGCCGAAACTTCCGGCGGAAGTCCCGCCTTCAAAGCCGCCTGCCGCGCCGGTGCTTGTCCGAGTCCGGCTTGCACGACACAGCCCATAATAACTTCGTCAACATCTTCCGCATTGATTCCGGCGCGTTTAATTGCTTCCTTAACGGCAATTGCGCCCAGATCGGTCGCTGAAAACTGTTTTAATAAACCTTGAAATTTTCCGGTCGGCGTTCGCGCCGCGCTGATTATAACTGCTTCTCTTAAATCTGACATTTATATTCCTCTAAAATAAATTTATCGCATTACTGCATAATTTTATTCTATGCCGAATCAAAAGGTCATTCAACTTGACCTTTCGGCTTCA
This sequence comes from Pyrinomonadaceae bacterium, assembly GCA_022843305.1. Classification (GTDB taxonomy): domain Bacteria; phylum Acidobacteriota; class Blastocatellia; order Pyrinomonadales; family Pyrinomonadaceae; genus JAFDVJ01. Next base: position 2,470 of record JALHNX010000229.1, read on the forward strand.
CTTTCCGGCAACCCGGATTTCTCGATTCGGGCAAGGATTTTCGAGGCTCAAGACATTATTCACTCGCCGATGTCTTCGTTCCAGATTTCGGGGTTGGCGGCAATGTATTTGCCCAAAAGCCCGATACATTCGGCGGAATTCAGATCAATCACCTCGACCCCGTTTTCTTTCAGCCAATCAATTCCGCCCTGAAAATTGACCGATTCGCCGACGACGACCGTGCCGATATTAAATTGTCTGACCAATCCCGAACAATACCAACACGGCGCAAGCGTCGTGACCATTATTTTATCCCGGTACGAACGCTGTCTGCCGGCTTTGCGAAAAGCGTCGGTTTCGCCGTGAACCGACGGGTCATCTTCCTGAATCCGACGGTTATGTCCGCGCCCCAAAAGATTTCCGTTTTTATCAAACAGTGCCGCGCCAATCGGTATGCCGCCTTCATCCAAACCTTTTTTCGCTTCTTCAATCGCCGCTTCGAGCATCGCCCGATAATCTATTTCGTTGTTCATAAATTTTAAGGGGATTTTAACGCGAAGCCGCAAAGATACAAAACATAAATATTAAAAATCCGGTGGTGAACTCAAAGTAAGGCTATTTGAAATTCTCAATCGGTGATTGAAAAAGAAAAGCGTGGTTCGCCGGGATGCGTGCGCTCCCGGCAAAGAAAGTTTTTTTTCAAAGCATTACTTTTAGTTCACTACCGAAAATCCTTTGCGGCTTGGCGACTTTGCGTTAAATTCGGATTACTTTTTAGTTTTATAAACGACTGTCAGATTACCGTCGTTAAAATCCCGCTTTCCGGTAATCCATTTATCAATCGTTTTCGGCATTTTACCCGTCCAACCGGGCGCGTTCGTGTAATAATTCGCAAATATATTTTCATTCGCGCCGTCGTCCAGCACCGCCGCCCAGATATTGCCTTTGGTGTCATACATTATTATTCCGGCGGTGTAAGGACAAATTCCGCGCACGCAAGCCGAAAAGACTTTCGCGCCGAGTTCGTCCAGATCGTCTTCGGGAATAATCTGGTGAAACGAGTCGAGAAATTTATCGTAATCGCTGCCGACCAACGCCTTAAATTTACCGTCAAGCGTCATATCGGGAAAAACTTCCAGATAGACGAAATCGTTTTCCGCGACCTTGCGTTTGCCCTTGTAATATTTGTTGGAAAAAAAGACACCGTTTCCCGCATAATTGAAACATTCGTCGGTCATATCAACGTCAATAAAAGACCCTTTATGCCGAAAAGTCAGCGAACAGCCGTATCTGGCATCAGCGTTTTTATTCGAAACGCGGTCGTTAAAAAAGGCACGATTACCCGTGATTTTGGCGATGCCCGAAACTTCGCCCATATTCGCGCCGTTCATTGCCTCGATCTTAAACCTGAACGAAGTTGCCGAAACCGGATTAATCGTCAAAGTCGAAGGCGTAAACCGCGACGGCACATTCCACACGCCGCTCCACACATAACCCTTCTGTGCCAAACTTTCAACCGCGCCGAAATAGCCGAAACACAATCCGATAAAAGCGTAAATCAATATTGTTTTTTTCATAATTCCGATTCATAGAACGAAAATTGCGTAACCTTTTTGCTCTCAACATTTCAAAATTCGCAGTTTTTAATTTTGTTTCTCCAATTCTGCGAACTCATTTTTTTCTATGATAATCTGTAAACAATATGTCTCAAAAGTTTCAGGCAGGTGATTTTTTGATTTTTCAGGTTGAAAGCGGTTACGGTTTGCTCAGAATTCTGGCGATTGCCGAACAGGACGGCGAAAAGGTTTGGCATCTGGCGGCTTACAACGAACTTTTTTTCGATATTGAGACGGCTGATGCCGCGCTTCTAAATCCGCAATCTTTAACGATCAACATTCCGCACGTCGCGCTGACGAACCGCGCCTTTGAAGCCACCCAAACGGCGCGAATGACGAATGTTCCTCTGACCGACGCGGAACTAAAACCTTTGGAAGATTGGCGGCAGAGCGATTCGGCGGAGATTTCCGACCGTTCGATTCGTTTAATGCTCGGCTTAAGATGATTTTTTCGTTTTAAGTTTTCTTGTCGTCTTTTCAATCACGCTTGCCGGAACGTGATCCTTAAAATCGGCTTCGGGTAAAAGCTCGTTGGTCGGTTTTGATTCAAGCGTTGGCGTTTCGGTCTCCTGTTTTCTTCCGGCGATTGCCTCGCGTTTCTTAAAATGCTTTTTCAGTTTCAAATTTCGCCAGAAAACCTGCGCCTGCCACGCGAACATCGCGGTCAGAAAACCGGCGGTTATGTAGATTATCACGGGCGTATTTTCCCTGCCGTAAAAATATACGTGAAGCAAAATCGCCAGCGTCAGACTGGCAACCGCCGTCATAATATTAAGCAGCGAATTTGCCTTTAAATGTTCTTCGGGCGGTATTTCGCGCGGTTTGACATTATCGAAATCGGGCAGAAACAAACCGCATTGACGGCAAAATGTTTCTACTCTCTGGTCGGATTTTCCGCAATTCGGGCAAAACATAAATTCATTTACCATTTATCATTTACCAAATTTGTCTGACGCGAAACTTTACGTTTACCGAATGCCAAATGTTCAACTATGAAAGGTAAATGGTAAATGGTAAATGGCAAATGTCAGGCTTTGCGGCGTTTCAGTTCGCGGTCAATCATTTCCAATTCGCGGCTCATCATTCCCTGCACGGACGTGTTTTCTGCGGCGCGGCGGGTCAGATACGGCACGGCATCTTTGACCGGACCGTAAGGCACGTATTTTGAAACGTTGTAGCCGTTTTTCGCCAGCACATAAGAAAGATTATCGCTCATCCCGTAAAGCTGTGAAAAAAAGACGTGCGGGTGATTATGAGCAATTCCCTTCTGTTCCATCTTTTGCACGAGCAGTTGATTGCTTTTTTCGTTATGCGTGCCGGCGACAAAAGCGAGCGTTTCGATATTTTCGAGACAATATTCGACCGCCGCATCGAAATCTCTATCGGTCGCGGCTTTGTCGGGCTGGATCGGCGACGGATAGCCCATCTCTTCGGCGCGTTCGCGTTCTTTTTCCATATACGCGCCGCGCACCAATTTAACTCCGTAAATATAGCCTTTTTCAATTGCCTTATCGTGCGAGCTTTTCAAAAACACCAAACCGTCGGCGCGGTAAAGCTGAATCGTCGTAAAGACAATCGCCTTTTCGGTATTATATTTTTCCATCATTTTTTCCGCCAGAAGATCAATCGCGTTCTGAATCCAGGTTTCCTCGGCATCAATAAAAACGGGCTGATTGAGCGAATGCGCATATTCGCAAATCTCGGCGACGCGGTTTTGGATTCGTTCCCACTTGAGCTTGCTTTTTTCGGGCATTTCGATTCCCGCGCTGACTTTTTCAAGCGTTCCGTAAGGCGCGATGCCCGAAACCTTGAAAACCGCGAAAGGAATATTCGGGTCTTCGTTGGCGCGTTTGATGGTCTTAACGATCTCGTCTTTGGTGTGTTCAAAATCTTCTTCTTCGGATTTGCCTTCGACCGAGTAATCGAGAATCGTGCCGATTTTGGATTCGCCGAGCTTTTCGATAGTTTTCTGACATTCCTCAATCGTTTCACCGCCGCAGAACTGCTCGAAAACCGTATGTTTTATCAAGCCTTTGACGGGCAGACCGATTGATAAAGCAAAATTCGTCATCTTTGTTCCGAAACTGACCAGGGCAGGCGAGTTCATCATTTTGAAGAGCCGGTATTTTTCTTTGAGTTCAGAAGTTGATTTATCGGCAAACGCGGTTTCCGTGTCTTGAAAATCTAATTTGAATTCGCTCATTTTTATTTTTAATAGCTGATGGTAATTGGTATGAAATCGTTTTTTTGAAAAATATAAACACTTTAATTTTGCCAATTACCGCAGTTGAATATTTAACTATAATTTCGGCGAAAAGGAAAAGCAATTTGGTTATTCTTCACTGTGTTCAAAAACGGTCTTTAGTTTACACGAAACGGAATATAACACTCGGCAAATGATTTTCAGATGAATTTCCGCGAACAGAGATCGAAGAATACATCAAGGCTTTCCCGAAAGCTTAATTTAGTCGGCAGTTTAATTTAAAAAAAGTCCGTCAAATGCGCGGACTTTTTTATTTGCGCCAAATACCTTATCATTGTTTCTTTTGAATTATGAGCAAAGGCATTACAAAACGCAGCGAAAATTATTCGGAATGGTATAACGAGATCGTCAAACGCGCCGAGCTGGCTGAAAATTCCGCCGTCCGCGGCTGTATGGTCATCAAACCCTACGGCTTTGCGATCTGGGAAAAGATGCAGCGCGCGCTCGACGATATGTTCAAAGCGACCGGGCATCAAAACGCTTATTTCCCACTTTTCGTGCCGAAATCTTTTCTCGAAAAAGAAGAAGAACACGCCGAAGGTTTTGCCAAAGAATGCGCGGTCGTCACACATTATCGTTTGAAGGCGAATCCCGACGGCAAAGGCTTGGTCGTTGACCCGGCGGCGAAGCTCGAAGAAGAACTCATCATCCGCCCGACGAGCGAAGCCGTCATCTGGAACACTTATAAAGGCTGGATTCAATCGTGGCGCGATCTGCCGCTTTTAATCAACCAATGGTGCAACGTCGTACGCTGGGAAATGCGGACGCGAATTTTTTTGCGGACTGCCGAATTTCTTTGGCAGGAAGGTCATACCGCACACGCGACCGAAGCGGAAGCGATTGAAGAAACCGAAAAAATTCTCGGCATTTACGCCACGTTTGCGGAAGAATGGATGGCGATGCCCGTTGTTCAAGGCATAAAAACCGCCGGCGAAAGATTCGCGGGCGCGGTTGAAACATATTGCATCGAAGCCTTGATGCAGGACGGCAAAGCATTGCAATCAGGCACTTCGCACTTTCTCGGGCAGAATTTTGCAAAGAGTTTCGACGTGAAATTTACCAACAAAGAAGGTCAATTAGAATACGCGTGGGCGACTTCGTGGGGAGTTTCGACGCGTTTGATGGGCGCGTTAATTATGGCGCATTCGGATGATAACGGTTTGGTTCTGCCGCCGAAGCTCGCGCCGATTCAGGTCGTTATCGTGCCGATTCATAAAACGCCCGAAGACCTGGCGGCGATCACTGCCAAAGTCGAGCCGCTGATTGCCGAACTCAAGGCGCAAGGAATTTCGGTCAAATATGACGATGACGAAAAACAGCGTTCGGGCTGGAAATTCGCCGAATACGAACTCAAAGGCGTTCCCGTTCGTTTGGGCTTGGGAATGCGCGATCTGGAAAATGGCACGGTCGAAGTCGCGCGGCGCGATACGCTGACAAAAGAATCGCGTCCGATTGAAGGCATCACGGATTACATCGCCAACCTGCTCGACGAAATTCAGACGGTAATCTACGAAAAAGCCCTGAAATTCCGCGAAGAAAACACATTTTTGGTTGATACGTGGGAAGATTTCAAAGCGCAAATCGAAAAAGGCGGCTTCGTTATGGCGCATTGGGACGGCACTGCCGAAACCGAAGAAGCCGTCAAAAACGAAACGAAAGCGACGATTCGCTGTATCCCTTTCAACTCGATTGAACAAGCCGGAAAATGCGTCTATTCGGGCAAAGATTCGGCAAAACGCGTCGTCTTTGCAAAGGCGTATTAATTCGGGGGATAAAGATGTCTTAGCCCGGAGCGCAGGCAACTTGCCTGCAACACCGCTGAAAGCGGCGTAAAAGCATTACACGATCTTGATTATACTTTCAGCAAATATTTCGCGCTCTAAGCAGGTGAGCAAATGTTTTTCGGTGGTATGAAATAGACCACAGATTCGACTGATCCGGCGGATTTTTACTGATTTTATCAGTCCCAATCAGTTAAATCAGTCTAATCAGTGGTCTCTCTTTCAGCGGTTTCTAAATATCTCTTTATTTTTGTTCATCTGCTTTTTCTATTGATGATTGATAATGCTTGTTTTTTTACCGTCTTTCGAGTTGTCAAACAGCTTCTAAACTTAATGAAATTAGCCTGAAGCCGTAACTCTGAACCGCTACTTTTTCTTGACAATGACCAAGGTTATGTCATCTCCGGCTGGCGCAGTTTGCGTAAAACTCGAAAGCGCGGATTCGACCTTATCGCGCAAGCCCGAAGCCGAAGCGGGCAAATGCTTTTGAACAACGTTTGTCAGCCTTTCCATTCCGAATTCTTCGCCTTTCAGATTGGCGGCTTCGGATACGCCGTCCGAATAAATAACCAGCGCTTCGCCCGAATCGAGTCGGGTTTCGCCGATTTC
>JALHNX010000230.1 GCA_022843305.1 Pyrinomonadaceae bacterium
TGCATCGTTTGAAAATTTCGAGCGGAAACTCAAATTTTTAATGATAATACTTTTTTCTGATTTTGCGAAAAACATAGTTTAAGTTTATGAAGGAAATCACCGTTCTCGCGCCCGCCACGGTTGCCAACGTCGTCTGCGGTTTCGACTGTCTCGGCTTTGCGCTCGAAAATCCGTGCGATCAGATGACGCTTCGTTTGATCGCTGAGAAAACCGTTAAAATCAAGCATTTAGACGATTTCAACTTGCCGCTCGAACCCGAAAAAAATATTGCCGGAGTCGCGCTTTTGGCAATTTTGGATGAAATCGAAGAAAATATCGGCTTTGAAATTGAAATCGCCAAACGCATCAAACCCGGCAGCGGAATTGGTTCGAGTTCGGCAAGCGCGGTCGGCGCGGTCGTTGCCGCGAACAAACTTTTGGATGAAAGATTTTCACTTTTGCAGCTCGCCGAATTTGCGATGAAAGGCGAATTTGTCGCCTCGCAAGGTCGCCACGCCGACAACGTTGCGCCGTGTCTTTTCGGCGGTTTCACCCTGGTGCGTTCAGTCGAACCGCTCGATATTGTCAAACTGGATTTTCCGCCGTTATTCGCAACGGTCATTCACCCGCAGATCGAAGTAAAAACCTCGCAAGCGCGAAAAATCCTGCCGACGGAAATTTCGCTGAAAAGCGCGATTCAAGCGTGGTCGAACGTCGGCGCATTGGTCGCGGCTTTGTCGAAGGGCGATTATGAACTGCTGGCGCGTTCGTTGGAAGATTTTATCGTCGAACCCGTCCGCAAAAAGCTGATCCCGCATTTTGACGAATTAAAATCCGAAAGCCTCAAATCAGGCGCGCTCGGCGGCGGAATTTCCGGTTCGGGTCCGAGCGTTTTTATGCTTTCCGAAACTTTGGAAACCGCGCAAACCATCGAAAAATCGATGCGCGAAATTTACTCGAACACGGAAATTGATTTTAATGTTTATGTGTCGGAAATAAATGCGGAAGGTGTTAAAGTTTCAAAAACCTAAATTATGTCCACTGAATTAACCAAAGACTACGCGGAATTTCTGCAATCATTGAAAGAAAGAATTTCAACGGCGCAAATCAAAGCCGCGCTTGCCGTTAATCGAGAACTCGTTTTGCTTTACTGGCAAATCGGACGCGAAATTCTCGAACGCCAAAAAGCGCAAGGATGGGGCGCGAAAGTTATCGAACAATTATCGAAGGATTTGCGCTCGGCTTTTCCCGAAATGAAAGGTTTTTCGCGGGCTAACTTATTGTATATGAGAAGTTTTGCCGAGAATTATCCCGACGAACAATTTGTCCAACAGGTTGTTGGACAAATTCCTTGGGGACACAATGTTCGTATTTTAGACAAAGCCAAGACACCCGAAGAACGTGAATTTTACATCCGCGAAACTATCGAAAACGGTTGGAGTCGGAATGTTTTGGTGTGGCAAATCGAAAGCAAACTTTACGAAAGACAAGGCAAAGCCGTAACGAATTTTGAACTGACTTTGCCGAAGCCGCAATCGGATTTGGCTAATCAACTCTTGAAAGACCCGTATAATTTCGATTTTCTGACGCTTCACGATACGGCGGTTGAACGCGATTTGGAAAATGCTTTGCAAGAAAATATTCGCAAATTTTTGCTCGAATTGGGCGTTGGCTTTGCGTTTGTCGGCAGTCAATATCATCTCGAAATCGGCGACCAAGATTTTTACATTGATCTGTTATTTTATCATCTAAAATTACGCTGTTTTGTGGTGATTGATTTGAAAATGGGCGAATTTAAACCCGAATTTGCCGGAAAAATGAATTTTTATCTTTCGGCAGTTGACGATTTGCTGCGGCACGAAAAGGACGAACCGAGCGTCGGTTTGATATTGTGTAAATCGAAAAATAAATTCATCGCCGAATATGCTTTGCGCGATATGAAAAAGCCAATCGGCGTGTCGGAAATGCAAATTTTACAGGCGTTACCCGAAAATCTAAAAGGCAGTTTGCCGACGATCGAGGAGATTGAAGCTGAATTAAATGAACGATGAAACCTTAAAACTTTTCGCAAAATATTGCCTACACCGAACATCAGCGAAAGATTTTTCTGATTGGGCGATTAATTGTCTTGAAAATGGAATCGACTCGAAAAATATTCGCATTCTGGCTTCAATGTTCACTGCTCAATATGAAAATGAAGTTAGTAAATATTTTTTTAAAAGTTTAGCCGATTTAAATTGGAATCCTCCTTCAGCAGAAAAGTGTTTATTGGATTACGCAAAACTCATCGCCCAGCAAATACTCGATAATGAGATTGATGCAATCGAGGGTTCAAATGAAATTTACATGATTTATCTTCATCTTGATTATGTCCCTGAATTAACGAATTGGGATTATTTACATGGCGGAATGCATCCAGAAACTTATGAAGATTTAGTGTTTAATAAAAATGGAATTGAAGATAAACATTTGTTAGAAGAAGCAATTAGGGAAGAAGCCGCAAAATTGATTTTTGGCAAAATAACCACTGTTCATCAATATAAAGTTAAACCGGACTTTGAATTCGCAGAAGAACAGGAAGAAGGTTTATTCTCAAAATTATGGAAAAGAATTTTCTAAAAACATCTGATTTCTCACGCGCCGAACTCGAAGAAATTATCGAAACGGCGGTTAAATTCAAAAGCGGCGAAATTGCCGATAAACCGCTTTCGGGAAAATCGGTCGCGCTCGTGTTTTTCAATCCGTCTTTGCGGACGCGGGCTTCGATGCAGGTCGGCGTTTATGAGCTTGGCGGAAATGCCGTGATTCTCGAACCGGGCGGAACGAGTTGGACGCTCGAACACCGCGAAGGCGTGGTGATGGATTCCGACAAAACAGAGCATTTGGCGGAATTTGTGCGCGTTTTGGAAAGATATGTTGCGGCAATCGGTGTGCGGACTTTTGCGAATTTGCAGGATTGGGATTTGGAACGCACCGAGCCGATTTTGTCGGCGTTTGAAAGATACGCGGCAAAGCCTGTGATAAATTTGGAATCGGCGATGCATCATCCGTGTCAATCAATGGCTGATATGTTGACGATTCGGGAAAAATTCGGCAACCGGAAGAAAAAAGTTTTGCTTTCGTGGGCTTGGCATCCGAAACCTCTGCCGATGGCAGTTCCGAATTCATTCTCGCTCGCGGCGGCACAGTTCGGACACGATCTGCGGATTGCGCATCCGAAAGGTTACGAACTCGACGATGAGCTTTTGGCGGAAATCGAAAATCAGGCGAAGGAAAACGGCGGCAGTTTGGAGATTGTAAATCGCGTGGATGAAGCATTTGAAGATATTGATGTCGTTTATGCAAAAAGTTGGGGAAGCAAAAATTTTTACGGCGATTTGCACAAAGACCTTGAATTTCGCGCACCCTTTAGAAAAGATTGGATTGTTGACGAAAGTAAAATGGTGCGGGCAAACGATGCGATTTTTATGCATTGTTTGCCCGTGCGCCGCAATGTGATTGTCACGGATTCGGTCATTGATTCGCCCCGCTCGGTCGTGATTGATGAAGCCGAAAATCGTCTGCACATTCAGAAAGCGATTATAACAAAACTGCTTTCCTGAGATTTTTACAAATAAATCCAGACGTTCAGAAAGTTGTAATTCTCCCTCGACAGACCTTTTGAAAGGTAGTGGACTTTATATTCTTCGATACATTCAAAAAGGGCGAGCGCAACTTGATCGCCCATTTCGTTTTTGCATGAAGCGATTTTCTGTGCCAACTCAAAACGCATTATCGAAGACGATCTTTTCGGGTCGAATTTGTATTTGAAATTGAAATCCTGAAAGACACAAAGCTCAAATTCGGGCGTATCCGAAACGGCGGCATCGAATTTCAATTCCTTCATTTTTGTAAATTGTCCTTCGATTGCCTCAATCAATGCTTCGTTCGCGCTCCAACCGGCGATTTTGTTTTTACTTTTCGCCAACGCCTGTTTTGCCAGCCATAAATCGCCTTCCGTCCAACGGCTGCGGGAAAAATTAAATCCGCCGCTGCTGCATGCTTCCATGGTAAAACCTATCTGTCCCATATCGTTTGTCTCCTTTTCAAGGCTTTCGTTTTTGCCTCTCTGTTTATGAATGCGAAGTATCACAATAAAATCTATCATCCGCCGAAAAAAAATTTATCAATGGTGATTTTTCGCGCAAACTGATAAATTAAAACCTTTGTAAATCACGAAAAAGAAAAGGGGAAATTATGCTTTTTATGGTGATCGAAAAATTCAAAAATCGTGATGCCAAACCGATTTATCGGCGATTTTTGGAAAAAGGACGAATGATGCCCGACGGTTTAATTTACAAAGAAAGTTGGATTGAAGCCAATTTTGAGCGTTGTTTTCAACTGATGGAATGCGACGATGTTTCGCTTCTTCAGGAATGGATTTTAGAGTGGCAGGATTTGGCTGAATTTGAAATCATCGCAGTCGCCGAATCAAAAAAGACTTCCGAATTGGTCAAAAAGTTTTTATGAATGAAAGTAAATTAGAAATATTGCGCGAGGCTTTGCCTTATATTCAAAAATTCAAGGGCAAAACCTTTGTCGTCAAATTTTCCGGCAAAGTTACCGAAAACAAGGAAAATCTCGCGTCTTTGGCAGAAGAATTGGCACTGCTTCATCAGGTCGGAATTAAAATTTGTGTCATTCACGGCGGCGGAAAACAGTTGACCGAGTTGGCGAAAAAGCTCGGTGTCGCGCAAACCGTCATCGAAGGTCGGCGCGTGACCGACGACGATACGCTCGAACTTGCGAAAATGATTTTCGCGGGAAAAATCAACACCGATATTTTAGCCGCGCTTCGCCAACGCGGAATTAATGCGGTCGGGCTTTCGGGCGTTGACGGAAACATCGTTCACGCGATTAAACGTCCGCCGAAACGGATTTTAAATAAAGAAACAGGCGAAACCGAAACAATTGATTTCGGCAATGTCGGCGACGTTCTGGAGATAAATTCGCATCTTCTGAGTCTGCTTCTCGATGCCGATTATTTGCCTGTGGTTTCCTCGCTCGGCGCAGATGACGAAGGCAGTGTTTTTAATATTAACGCCGACACGATTGCCGCCGAAATTGCGATTCAGTTAAAAGCCGAAAAGCTCGTATTGCTTTCGGATGTCAACGGAATTTATCTTAACCCGGAAGATGAAACGACAAAAGTTTCGCGGCTGACGATTCTCGAAGCGGAAATTATGATCGAAACCGAACGCGCTTCGGGCGGAATGATTCCGAAACTGCAAAGTTTGATGGCTTTGCTCAAAAGCGGCGTAAAATCGGCGCATATTATCAGCGGCACAAAAAGAAATGCTTTGCTTTCAGAAGTGTTTACGGATCAGGGAACTGGAACGATGTTTGTCGGCGAGTGATTTTTTTCTATTTTTTAAAATTTAGGGTTTTAATTCTCACAATTTCGTGTTATCTTTTCTATCAATTAGCTTTATTGATTTGTTTTGAGTCGGAAAACAACTGTTATTTACTTCCAGAACATCAGTCGTTTTCCGATTAAGTTTGTAAAACGGGATTTTTAGCCGATTATTTCGGAAATTTGTTGGTAAATCCACGAATAAATTTCAACAATAGTTGAATCATTCGGGTTTACCTTGTCCGAAACGGTCGGGTTTAGGGTTGTTCCGTCATAAAGACCGCCGCAATTTTGCGTACAGGTTTTACTTCCGGTAGGCATATCACCGTCGGCATAGACCGGAACGGCGAAACACAAGACAGCTAGTAAAAAGCTAATTTTAAGTAGTTTTTTCATATCTTCTCCAAGTTTTTTTGTATTTTTATAAAGGGGAAGTTATCTAATATGTCTAATTGAGGAATAATTTCAGAAAAAATATGAATAGCTCCCCAAATTTGGTAAATACATTATCGGAAGCCCAAGCGGCAGAGTCAAAAGGTCAATACGAAAAAGCCTTTCAATGCCTTGCGCCGTTCTGGGATGGTTATTCGCAGTTTCCAAGTGCTATCGGACTTTCAGACGCGGAATCTGCCGAACTTTTTTTGCGATTCGGCGGCATTGTCGGCTTTTTGGGAAATTCCCAAAAAATCTCGAACTCGCAGGAAATTTCCAAAAATTTATTGACACAAGCCCGCCGAAAATTTATTTCGCTGATCAATTTCGAAAAAGCCGCCGAATGCGAAAACTATCTTGCGCTGGCTTATCAGCGAACCGGCGAACTGACCGAAGCGTTTGACTGGCTTAACGAATCGCTGTCAAGAAATCTGTCGGAAAATCATCCGACGCGCATCAATTCTTACGTTATCGAAACGCTTTTGGACATCGAAGGCGGAAAATACGAAAAGGTTTTGCGCCGCTGTCAGGAATTACAGGAAATTTTTGAAAAATGTGCTTCCGCTTCAGATAACGGCTCTTTTCATAATAATTTAGCGATTGCATATAAAAACCTCGGCAACCCCGAAGTTGCTTTGAAACATTTGAAATCGGCGCGTGATTTCTTTCAAAAAGCGAATCATAAAATCTATTACGGCGCGGCGGAAAACAATCTCGCGCAGTTATGTCATAAAGTCGGACTTTTTGACGAAGCGCATCTCTGCGCCGAAAAAGCCCGCAAGATTTTTGAACAAATCGGCGACCGAATGCGCGAAGGTTATTCGCTCGAAACGCGGGCGCAGATTTTTGCAGCCGAAGGAAAATTTGAAAACGCTCTCAAATTGGTCAACAACGCGATTGAACTGCTCGAAGGCGGTGAAAGTTACCGGAATCTGGTCATCTCATACCGCACCAAAATCAACATTTTGCTGAGCCTCAAACGTCTTTCCGAAGCTCTAACGGTGATGACCGCCGCGCACAATATTGCCGCGCTTTATATTTCGCAGGAGCTTGCCAAAGAAATTATCGAAGGCGCAGCCGCGCTGATTCGGGAAAAATACGAAAGTATATGAGTTTGCGCAAATGAATCGCAAAATTGAGGTTCAAACCCGCAAAATCAACGGCTTTTATCTTGCCGGTTTATAGGTTTTTGCCCAGTTCATAAATTCCGAAGATTTTTGACTGTTGTCGGTCAGCCATTTTTCCGCCGTCTGGCTGCCGTCCTGTTGTAGAACCAGATAAGCAAATATTTTGGAATACCCGTTTTTCTTCATTTCTGCGATAAACGGAATATATGTTTTACCAACAAAAGTTTTGGAAAGCTTTTTGTCTTCCGATAACATTGCGATCAAAGAATCTACCGCTTCGGCAAAAATTTCGTCTTCGGACTTATTTTTATCTTTTTCGGATTTAACGGTTGTCAGCGTTCCTAAAAGAAAATCGTAGATCGTAAAATCGCCCTCGTCTTTCGGCGCGTTCATATCGAGAAAAATATTAATATTTCCGGTTTTTTCGTCTTTTTTCGCAGAATTCAAAATTTCGAGAAAAATTGTTGCCGAACGTTTTGCCCGCGGCGTATTTAATTCCAATGAGATAAATCGGGCGGCGGCTAACAGCGCGGGAACTTTATATTTCGTTCCCGTAAACACTTCGGCTAAAAAGTAATTCGGACTTGCATATCCGAAATCGTATCTGACAGCGTTTTTTAAAGCCTCGCGGGATTCCGTATATTTTTTCTGGCGCGTATAAGTTATGCCGAGATTGTAATACAAACTCGATAACTGAGCATCGAAATCCTTCCCATCCTTCAGTATTTTAATGCCGTCCAGATAAAGCTTTACGGCATCATCGGGTTTTCCTTTGTCATCCCAGATATTAGCGATAATCTCGTAAAAAAGTGCCAATTCCTTTGATTTATACTTTGTTCCCTTGAATGCCGTTTCGAGTGCCTTTTCATGATCGGGTTTATTAAAATAACTCAGCGTCAATTCGTATAAAGCGACCGTAGAATCGGGATTTTCCTGCAGAACCTGTTGGTATTGTTTGATCGCTTCATCGTATTTTTTTGCGGCATGAAGCGCAATTCCCTGCTGTATGAGATTTTTTTGCGCCTCGTTAGGTTCGGTCGGGGTAAGTGTCGGTTTTGAGATTTTCTGCGCCGAAACTGTAATGCAAAACAGCCCGACAACAAAATACAAAATCAAATATCTTTTCATAAATTTCTCCTAATTTTTAAGTGTTTTAATTCTTTAGAGCAGATTTTGAAAGAATGTACGGCAAACGCGGAACGCACTTTGCCGATCATATTCTCTCTCTGAAACGCCCGGCAACAAAGGGCGTTCCGCGTTTGTTGTACTTTTTCTGTAAATTCAATGTAAATCTGCTATAGGTAAATCGTTTGATGCCCGAAAAACAAAAAAGTTCCCGGACGCGGATTTTTTTTCAATAACTTTGCAGAGAGTGCGTATAACTTTCAAAATTCCGTTTGGCTTCTGCCATCGAATCGCCGCCGAATTTTTCGCGCATTGAATTGGCGAGAACAATCGCCAGCATCGCTTCGCCGATCACGCCGGCGGCGGGAACAGCCGTGATGTCCGAACGCTCGAACGCCGCTGATTCTTCCTGTTTAGTTTCGATGTCAACCGAATGCAAGGCTTTGCGAAGCGTCGAGATCGGCTTCAGATAGCCGCGCACACGCAATTCTTCGCCGTTCGTGATGCCGCCTTCGAGTCCGCC
>JALHNX010000231.1 GCA_022843305.1 Pyrinomonadaceae bacterium
CATTAAACGTTCTTGACGAAGCGCATCACGCGCCCGCCGATACTTACCGCCGAATCTTAAAACATTTCAACGCGAAAGTTTTGGGCGTAACGGCGACACCGAACCGGCACGACGAAATCGGACTGAAAAACATCTTTCAATCCTGTGCCTATCAGTATTCGATTCAGGACGGAATCCGTGAAGGCTATTTATGCGACATCAAAGGCGAACAGATTAAAGTCGAAGACTTAAAACTTGAAAGCGTGAAGATCGTTGCCGGAGATTTTTCCAACGCGCAGTTAACCGAAATGTTAATGCAGGAAAAGGTTCTGCAAAGAATGGTTTTGCCGACCATCGAATACGCCGGAAACCGCCCGACGATAGTTTTCACCCACGCAGTCGAACACGCGCACGAAATAGCCGCTTGTTTTAATCGGCAGAAAGAAGATTCGGCGATTGCTGTTGACGGCGGAATGGGCGCGGGAAGCAGAGAAGAAGCCCTGACTCAATTTGAAAAAGGCAACCGTCAATTTCTTGTCAATGTCGGTGTTTGCACCGAAGGCTACGACCATCCGCCGACCGCTTGCATTGCTTTATTTCGCCCGACCAGATCGCTCGGACTTCTGGCACAAATGATCGGACGCGGAACAAGAATAGCCGAAAACAAAACAGACACATTAGTTCTCGATTTCGTCGGCATTGATAACAAGGTTCGGACAATGACCGTGATGGACGTTCTCGACGGCACGATCTTGAGCGAAGCCGAACATCTGAAAGCGCAGGAACTTCAAGCCGAAGGTTTCAACGCAGTTGACGCGCTCAAAGAGGCTAAAACCTTTGCCGCTTATCTTGATTCGATACAAGCCAAAATGAAGGCTCTAACGTCGGCAAACGCATTTGATGTTTTGAAGATGTTTGCGATCCCGAATTGTAAAGGTCTTTACGGCGGCGACCTTGCGACTTTCAGACAGATCGAAATTCTCGAAAAAGCGGGAATTAAGTGCAAGCCGGAATTACAGAAAGGCGAAGCGAGTAAATTGATTGCCGAAATCTTTGAACGCCGCGAAAAAGGTCTGGCGACATTCAAGCAGATCAAATACTTAAAACGGCTCGGACATACAGAGATTGATTTGAATATTTCCTTTGCCGAAGCAAGCAGATTGATTAACCAAAAAGCGGCTAAAAGAAATTCCGTTTATGTATAGATATACGCTTGACAGATGCTATACAAATGCTATACACTATCCTTACCTTAGAAATAAGGAATTTGAAAAGGAGAGAAAAAGGCAAAAGCGGCGGGTCTGTTAAAGTGTTGCAACCGAAACCAGACCGCCGCAGCCGAAAAGAAAAATGTTAGCAATTAACAACACAGACAAATTCAACACAATCGTCAAAGACGCTTTAGCGAAATCAGCAAACTTTCCGCGATGGCAGAACGCCATCAACAAAGCGGTCACACAAATTTCATTGAACGGCGATTTTATGACCTACGACGAAACGGAAAACTATTTGGTCATCTGGTCGCAGGATTCGGACAAGATTTACTCGGCAAACGGTGTCTGCCAGTGCGAAGCCTACAAACGCGGTGTTCCGTGCTGGCATCGTTCGGCGGCTCGTCTGGTTCGGCTTTACTTGGAACTCGCGGAAAATCCCAATCCGCGCTTTCCGAACGAAGCGGAACACGCGCCTTATTTGAAGCCTTCGACAACAAAAGCACCGATCACGGTAGGGAGGTTCAGAATATGACACGCGAAGATTTAATCTCGGACATTGAAGGATTATTTCCGATTGATTCATCGTTTGAATCAACCAACGATGTCGGTGAAAGGTTGCTTCTCGAAGCAATCCGCGAATCCGACTGGCGCGATCTGCCGACCGATATTTTAGCTTTATACCGCGCCAAATGTGTGAGCGAAGATAACCGCCAAGCGCGGACGGTGAGGAACTTATGGACATAAAAGACATACCCGCAATGGAACGCGAATGGCGCGAACTGGCAACAGCGAACAACCGCCACGAATTGTTTTGCGACTGCGACGCGCACCGGCGCGAAACGGAACTGGCAAAACTTTTGACCGCGCATTACGAGGCGGAGTTTAAGGCGCGAAAAGTGCGGCTTGCGGTTTAAGGAGAAACATAATGAACGGGAAATTATACGCAAACATAAGTGACGGCACAGGCTTGGTTAAAACCGAAACGGGATGGCAAACACCGCAAACAATGCACATTGCATCGGCTAAGACGCAAAGTTGCGTCGAAATTAATTCTTTGGAAGATTTTCAAAAGTTAATTGCCGACAATCCGAAAGTTTCACACGTTATGTATTACATCGAAGGATGTCCGCGAAGAGGCACGAATGTTGAAAAGTCGCTCGCCTGGGTTAAGAAGCTACTGAAAACCAAAGCGTGGTTAGCGGTAACAGCGTAGTTTTCAAAGACGTTTCGCGGTTCTGACGTTAAACCGCGCTTAAGGAAATGGGCTATCACACACGAAATTGGTCGAAATACTGCAACAACTGCAAGGCACAAAAAAATATGGACAGAAAAGACCGAAGTAAATGCAGTTCTTGCGGCGTGTCGTTCCAAGAATCGCTTAACAAAGTTCTTGGTGAAAAGCCGAAACGTAAGTTAGAGAAAGTTTAACCGACGGACACCCACAACATTTTAAGGAGAAAAAAAACAATGAGCAGACAATACAAATTAACCTTTATCCAGACCGGCGGCGAAAGCGAAAAACAAATCGGCGAACCGCAAATCTTTCAAACCGGGAGAGAAGCGGAAAAGCACATTGACGCGGCTTTTGAATGTAGCGAACAACATATAGACGAAGTCGGTCCGTTAATTTGCCAAGAGTGCGGGGCAGGGGAAACCGATCATAATACTGGCGAAGATAACGCTACTTGCCCTGAGTTTGTTGCTTGGTTAAATCCACCGGAGATTCGCACCGAACACGGCTATTTAATCGAGCGGATGAAAGAGGAAAGGCTCGAATCTGAGTTCTGGCGAATGGAAGGAGATTCTGTATTGAACGGCGGTTATAACCTGATGGAGTTTTAATTATGTTAAAAGATTACACCAAAGCGGGAATATTAAGTTTTGACGGTTCGGACTTGAACACCAAACGCGACGGCGAACGGTTGACGAATCAATACCTTGTCATCTTTGACCTGATGAAAGACGGCAAATGGCGCACGATGGGCGAAATTGAAGATATAACCGGCTATCCGCAAGCGTCAATCAGCGCACAACTTCGGCACAGCCGCAAAACGCGCTTCGGGTCGCACACGGTTGAAAAACAGTATATCAGCAACGGATTGTATCAATATCGCCTTATCGTGAATGTGAAAAAACAACCGAAATTATTTTGAGGAACGGCGCGAAAGAGGACACGCCGCGAACCGTAGAGATGAGCAGAGTGCTCTAGGTAAGACGAATATGAAACAAAACTTTATTGCGAAAGCGGTTTTCAATGATACACCGAGCCTGAAAGAAAAATGTGACAGTCAGGAAAAAGCATTAGCGACGATCTCCAGTTGGTCGAAAACGAAAGCCGGTATCACAAGGTTTGAAATTTATCAGCCTGATAAATCGAAAGACGTTTACGATGCGCGGGCTAATTATAAATTCACGATTCCAGCGGAAATCTGTAAGAAATTCAAATTAACGAAATGAAAAAAGAAAAACGCCCTAAAGAATATGTCGCCAAATGTCGCACCTGCTATAAGCCGGTTGATAAGCCGCTTATTGTTTGGGGCGAGTGTTTTGAAGAATTTTGCTCTGAAATGTGTCGCAAGCAATATTTTGCGAAAAAAAGATTTAGATAAACGAGTGCAAAGGACGCTCAGGTAAGACGATATGAAAACGAAAATCCAAGTAACAGAAAAACATATAAATTTAGGCGAACAAGAATGCCCGAATTATTGCGCTATCGCCCTTGCAATCCGCGAGGTGTGCAAAGACGGGACGGCTGTTGAAGTTGACCCTGAAGGGATCGAAATTGACTGGCACTCAAGAAAAGTTCCGGCTAAAGTTGCGGATTTCATAATGGACTTTGATAACGACCGGGATTTATGCGAACCGTTTTCATTTGTTTTGGACATTCCTAAAGACAGTCTGGAGAAAATTTAATGAAAAAAATCTACTCGATACCAACTGAAATCTTAAACTCCGACCCGACGCTAAAAGCCGCATCCCGTTTCTTTTCCGCAACCATCGGCATCGTCATTGCTTTTTTATTTGCTCTGGCGGTTGTCAGCCTGTTTTTGTTCGAGGACGCGGAGGTGATCGCGTGGGTGGGATTATGAAAAAGATTGAAATCGAAGTTTACAGCGTTGATGAGCGGATGCCCGAAAGAGCGATGTATGCGAAATATTGGGGATGGTTGGAGTATCTGCCGCCATATCAGCACGAAGGCGAATGGATTCTCTGCTTTTGGGACGGCTCGAAATGGAGAAACGACGAAGGGAACAGGGTTTTAAGTTCAGACGGACGGATAACCCATTGGTGCAGATTTCCCGACATTTCGGAGGGCAAATGAGCAACGACATACCACTGAGGGAAGTAGCGAAAATGTTAATCCAGATCGTCGAGCGAAAGCGCCCGATCAAACGCAGCAAATATGAGAATTATCCGATCAATTATAAACATTCTGACACCGCGCCAGAAGTATCAAGGGCAGAAAATAGAAATCAATCGCCGCGTGAAGCGGTTAATGGATAGGGAGAAAGGATTATGAAAGCACTGTCAATAAAACAATTATGGGCGCACTCGATTTTGCACTTAGGCAAAGACATTGAAAACCGCGATTGGTCAACAAACTTTCGTGGAACGGTGGCGATTCACGCCAGTAAAGGAATTACGAAACAGCAATATGAAGAATCGGCTTATATGATTTATGAAATCGCAAACTATCAAGCCAACTTACCTTCTTTTCATAATGTAAAACTCGGCGCGATTCTCGGCACGGTTGAAATCGTTGATTGCGTAACTCATTCCGATTCCGATTGGTTTTTCGGTAAATACGGTTTTGTGCTGAAAAATCCGCGCCCTCTAATTCAGCCGATTTTTTGCAAAGGCGCACTCGGTTTTTGGGAAGTTCCGAAAGAAATTGAAGAAAAAATTGTCAAAGAACTTGGCTGAAATTTAGCCTTATCTACGACGGCATCAGCACCACCCGAAACCGCCGTAGATTTTGAAAGAGTTGAACAGCGCAACATTTGACCGGGCTTGAAGCCTCTGCGTTTTTGCGATTCAACGGCGCACGGAAACAGTTGGTCTGTTTCCATCTTTGAGCGAATGAACGCTCTCGATAATTTATTTTACGAAACGGGGAATTATGAATACTACTATCTTTTCAAGAAAAAAGGACACAAATATGAGCCTGATTTTTACCCACGAAGAAGTCGAAGAAACCCTTGCCAACGCGTTGCAGGGCGTGACGCGCAAGAAAATTGCCGTCGCCTGCCAGTTGTCGGAAAGCTACATCAAGCGGCAATTCAACAGTAATGATGAACAAATGTCTTGTTTGTTTCGCGCCCTGCAAATAATTTGCGGGATTTACGGCGTGAATGAAGAAACGGGCGAAAGATTCTTTACGGCGTTCAAGGGATTAGTTGAAATGAGCAAACCGCGAGCGAACTACGACCCGCCAAGCGTTTTCGACGTGCTTATCGAAAAGCATCATCTGGACGGCAATTTCAGCGCGGAAATTATGGAAGCCTTGAAGGACGGCAAATTAAACCGGCGCGAAGTCAAAAGCCTGATGCCGTTCATCGCGTCCTTACGCGCCGTCTGCGAGGCTTTCGACGACACTTTCAACGCCGAACTCAAAGAAGAAATCGAAGGCGACTTTTTCGCCGGAATGAACAGACACGGATAAATTTTTGGAGCTGGGTTATTCCTGACCCGTCGCTTTCGTGGAGAAAGCAACGCAGTGAGGGCTGTCAATCAATTCTAGGTAAAGATTGATGTGCAGGTTAGCTTGAGGATAATTCGGCTCTCGACAAAAAAAACACGCGAGGTAAATATGAAAACAAATATCGAATATGCCGACGAGGTAAGCAATCCGTTGTTTGCCAGATTAAAAGGTGATGAAAGTTCAAAAATCGGAACTTTCTGTGAGAAGCCAGATAAAAACGGAACTTGTGAAAATTGCTGGGCGGAAGTGTTAAATCTGCGCTTCGGCAATAAACTCGCTTTCGACAAATCCAACCGCGATAAAATCGAATGGCTAAAACGCGAAAAAGAAATGAATCGGTTAGTGATGCGGAATAAACAAAAACCGATGTCGGCGAAGTTTCCCGGACTTCCTTTAGTTGTTTTTTGTTGTGATACGTTCGACATCTTTCAGCCTTCCATTTCCGATGAAATGCGCGATTGGGTTTTTAATAATTACGATTATCTGACGAATTTAATTCTCTTAATCCAAACAACTTACCCGGCAAAAATGAATCGTTATTTCAAAGAGCGATACGGCAATGACGGGCTTCCTTCACATTATCGAATCGGAATGAGCGCGGGAACGCAGGATTTTTTTGACCGAAATATTAACCATTTAAAAACAATTAAAGCGAAAGAAAAGTATGTAATCTTCGAGCCGTTGCTTGAGCAAATTACATTTAACATTCCGCAAATGCTTTACGATGCAAATGTTAATAAACAACCGCATTTTACTTTTGCAATTGTCGGCGGCGAAAGCGGACACGGCGCGAGAATATGCCGTGAGGAATGGATTCGCTCGATTTCCAACCAATGCAAACAGAGCGGTGTTTTTGTTCTCATCAAGCAGATGGGAAAAGAAAGCTATTACAAAAACGTCAAGCAAACGAGATTCACGGACACGAAAGGCGCGAAATTCGATGAATTGCCGCTTGATTTACAAATCCGCGAAATGCCTGTTTAACGATTATGAGAATCAAAGACGCTAAATTTCTACTTAAAGCGCGGCGCACAAAATACCGTTCTGTTAAAACGACGGTCGGCGGACAGGTGTTTGCCTCGAAAAAAGAAGCAAGACGGTTCAGCGAGCTTCTACTGCTTCAAAAAAGCGGTGAAATCTCGAATCTGAAAACTCAGGTTTCTTTCGATTTGAAAGTGAACGGGTTTCTTGTCTGCCGTTACGTCTGCGATTTTTCATATTACCGCGACGGACAGCAAACAATTGAGGACACAAAATCGGAATTTACCGCAAAACTGCCGCTTTATAAATTGAAAAAAAAGCTGATGTTTGCCGTTCACGGCATTAGGATTGTGGAGAGTTGAACAAAAATCCGCTTGCCGATTGGCAGAAGGCGACGATGCGGGTGAGCGAGTTTGAGAGAAGGTTTGGGGAGTTGAGATGAATATTTTAGTCGGTTGCGAACAATCCGGGCGCGTTAGAGATGCTTTCAGCGCGAAAGGTCATAATGCGTGGTCGTGCGATATTGAGCCGTCCGAAACGCCCGGCAAACATTATCAAGGTGATATTTTTGACATCGTCAACGAAAATTGGGATTTAATTATCGCTTTTCCGCCTTGCACCGATTTAGCCGGTTCGGGCGCACCTTCTTGGAAAATAAAACAATCCGACGGACGACAACAAAAGGCGATTGATTTTGTATTGAAAATCGCCGGTAATAACTGTCCGAAAATCGCTATTGAAAACCCGACCGGAATATTAAACACGGTTTGGCGTAAACCCGACCAAATAATAAATCCGTTTCAGTTCGGCGACCCGTTCAAAAAACGCACTTGTTTGTGGTTGAAAGGTTTGCCGAAATTGCAACCGACCAATATTGTCGAACCGGAATTTCATTGGACTTCAAACAGTTATCACGGCGGACAATTAAAAGACGGTAGCCGGCGGAAATCAAAACTGCCGATTTACAAGGCGTGGGATTCACCCGCGGAACGAAGCAAAACATTTTTCGGAATCGCGGCGGCTATGGCGGAGCAGTGGAATTTTTAAGTTTTACCCGCACAGGGTAAGAAGTCGCCGGACTGAAAACGTAAACAAAATAACGTGATATAGGAGAGAACTTTCTTTTTTATTTGAACACTTGTAAAAGACCGGCGGTTTGTGATGATTCCGCCGGTCAACAAAACATTATGCTGAAACGAATCATTTACAAAAGAAGAATTATCAAATACGGCAAGCAGACGGGCTTGATGCGCGTTTCGCTTGTCTGCGGTCATATCAGGATATTCAAAGCGTCATTGATGCCTAAATCGCGTCAGAAAACGCATTGTGTTGAGTGCGGGCAACCGTCCGCCGATTGAAATCTGCGTCCGAAGATGGTTTTGCAAGTTGTTTTCATTTTTCTCTTGCAGATACTTTGGGGTTTTCGGGCGCGGATTTTAGAGGTGAATATTTTATGGACAAAGAAAGACAAAGACTGATTAATGAAGCGGCTCAGATTCTCAATAATATTGAGCAAATATTTTTAGACCAAGAATATTGG
>JALHNX010000232.1 GCA_022843305.1 Pyrinomonadaceae bacterium
GTTCGGCTTCATCCGCGCTTTTTGAATAATTAAACGCGACATTCGCGCCGCGCCGCGCCAATTCCGACACAATCGCCTTCCCGATCCCGCGCGTTCCGCCCGTCACGATTGCCGATTTTCCTTCAAATTGTTTTTCGCTCAAATTATTTTCCTCTAAAAAGATAGTTTGGTTAATTGTAGGTTTTGAGTTTAGTTTCGTCAAAATATACTGCCATTCAAAATAATTTGGAAAATCTGCCGAATTGAGCGAAAATAATTTTATGACTGAAGAAAAGTTAATTTTGTCGCAAATTCAACAACTTCCCGAACAACTCAAGCAGGAAGTTTTGCATTACATTGAATTTTTGCAGACGAAATACAAATCACAAAATGGAAAGCGTAAAAAAAGAAAAGCCGGAAGCGCAGAGGGCAAATTCAAACTCGCACCCGATTTTGACGCACCGCTCGAAGATTTTAAGGAGTATATGTAATGCAATATCTGATTGATACTCACGTTTTCCTGTGGTTTGTTTCTAACGCCAAAGAACTCAGCCAAACCGCTAAAACTCTTCTCGAAGATGAAAACAACGAAATCTTTCTCAGCATCGCCTCGCTCTGGGAAATCTCAATCAAAACCGCGCTCGGAAAACTCACAATAAACGGAACTTACGAATCTGTAATTGACGATGTAACCGATAATTCAATCCAAATCTTACCGATAAATTTCGCGCACACCGTCGAACAAAACTGCCAACCGTTTCACCACCGCGACCCGTTTGACCGCATTATCGTTTCGCAAGCAATCGTCGAAAATATAGATTTTATCAGCGCAGATGCGATATTCGATGATTATTTGAAGGGAACTTCCATCAAGAGAATTTGGTGAAAACTACCGGCTTCAAAACATTCCTCCCGAACGCGCCTCTCGAATCAATTTCAGCGTGTCTTCGTCCGAACTGACAGGCATATTTTTACTGCGTTCCGAAACTTTACGAAGTGCTTCGAGCATTTCACGATTCGGCGCAGACGCAGCTTCATCATCGAAAACCGTAATCCGCACCTTTCGTCCAGCAAATTCCTTCGCGTGCCGCGTAATTTCTTCCCAAGTTCCTTCTAAAACCTGTGTCGCCATAATGAGTTGATTTTAGCATAAACGAGAGGATATGTAATTCAATATTTGCTAGACACGCACATTTTTCTGAATTTCAACAGAGAGTTTTTAATACTTTGTTTTAACCACTAACTTACCTAAATTTACAGTTGGTTTGTCACAGGAGATACGTCTTTTATATGTTACTGGAATAAAATAATCCGGTTGATATGAAGAGTCTGAAATTTGAATTTTAACTTCTTCACCACAGGGAACATTTTCAAATTTTACTTCTGCAAATTTTCCATCTCCATCAACATTAGCTCTCATCTTATTTAGACTCGTGTAAAGAATTACAGGTAATTTGTGTGAAGACATTTCTCTTCCGTCTTCCATATAATAAACTGCTTGCAAAATCACTCTCACACTTTTTCTTTCGATTTCGCTTGATTTAGTTGCGTTTTTGATATTCGAATTTAAGTTGTTATCAGCAGATGAATTTATAGAACTATTTTTGTTTTGAGATTGTATATTTTGAAGAGATGAAAGATTTTCATTCAAACCGACACTTTTATTCGCAGTAAAGTTATTCTGACTTATATTCTCTGAGAAAAAATATATTCCGACACCAATTACAGCAAACAAAACTAGCCCAAGTGTTGCATAAATCCAGATATTTAAGTTACTACGCTTATAATTATGTTCAAAACTCGACACGGAACGAACGACTGTTTCATTATCATCTTGGAAACCGCGAGCAGAAAACGGAAAACTTTGGGTTGGCGGAAATTGTTGGTTGGAAAAAATTTGTTTTTGGTCAGATTGGATAAAATCAGAAATCGTTTCGCCACGCATAACGCGCCGCAAATCTTCGCGCATTTCCCCTGTTGTTTGATAACGGTTTTCGGACAGTTTCGCCAATGCTCTGAAAATTACATTTTTCAAACTTTGTGGAATTTCGTCGGGCAAAGGCGCAAATTCGCGCATAATTATCGCGGGAAATAAAACCGACGGTTCTTTTTGCGGAAACGGAAGCGTTCCGGTTAAAAATTGATATAAATTCACGCCGACCGACCAAATATCCGTCTGCACGGAGCGTTTGCCGTCGAGAGCTTCGGGCGACATATAGGCGAATGTGCCGGAGATGTTTTGGCTTTGGCTGGCGGCGGTTGTCCGCATCGCGCGGGAAATGCCGAAATCGGCGAGTCGCGGCGTGTTGCCTTGCAGCAGAATGTTGGCGGGTTTTAAATCGCGGTGAATAATTTGGCGCGAATGCAGAAATTCCAAGCCGTCGAGAATCTGAATCGTCATTTCGACTGCTTTTTCAACCGGCATTTTGCCGTGAGTTTTTAACCATTCTTCCAGCGAACCGTCGGGCGCGTATTCGCTGACGATGACGATTTGACCGTCGTATTCGTCCGCTTCGATAATCGGCAAAACATTCGGATGACCGCTCGCTTTTGCCCAAAGTTGCGCTTCGTGTTCGATTGCCAAATGGTCAACCTGTTCGTCAAGCGGTAGTTTGACGGCAACCTGCGTCGTCGCAAATTTCCCGTGCCGTTCGCCCAGCCAAACTTCCCCAAAACCGCCGCGCCCAAGTCGTCGGCTGAGTTTGTAAGGTCCGATTTGCCGTCCTTCGTGAAACATATTGATTATCTCCGCAAATTATTTCGGTTGAAAATTTGAGCTACATTTTAGCCTGTTGCACGAATTAGGGCAATTCGCCTATTATTTGTGCAGTATGAAAAAGACTTTGCGGAAAATTTCGTTGGCGTTTGTCTGGACGTTCATTTTGATTTCGTTCGTTTCGGCGCAGACGAATTCGATAATTATCAAAAACGCGATGATTATTGACGGCAGCGGAAAATCGGCATTTCGCGGTGATGTGCGGATTGCGGGCGATAAAATTGTCAAAATCGGCAACATTAAAGCGAAAAAAAATGAAACCGTTTTGGACGCGAACGAGCGTGTTCTCGCGCCCGGATTTATTGATATTCATAATCATTCGGAATCCGGCTTACTGCGCGAAGGCGCGGCGGCGAATCAGGTTTCGCAAGGGATTACGACAATTCTGGTCGGTCCCGACGGCGGTTCGCCGTTTCCTTTGAGCGAATATTTTGCCAAACTGCAAGGCAAGATCGCGCCGAATGTCGGGGCGTTTATCGGTCACGCAGTTTTGCGCGAACAGGTTATGAATAAAGATTACAAACGTCAGACGACCGAAGCGGAACTCGAAAAAATGCTCGTTTTGATCGAAGCGGCGATGAAGGAAGGCGCGTTCGGTCTCTCGTCGGGGTTGGAATACGATGTCGGGTTTTCGGCTTCGACCGAAGAATTGATCGCGCTTTCGCGCATTGCGGCGAAGTATGGCGGGATTTATATGTCGCACATCCGCGACGAGGAAGAAGGATTACTCGACGCGATCCGCGAAGCGATCCGCATCGGCAAGGAAGCAAAAATTCCCGTCCAGATTTCTCATATCAAAGCGGGAAACCGCAACGTCTGGGGAAAATCGGCGGAAGCGATTGCCTTGATCGAAGCCGAACGCAAGAACGGTTTCGACATTACGGCTGACGTTTATCCTTACACGGCTTGGGCTTCGACAATCACGGTGCTTGTGCCTTCGCGCAAACACGAAGACCGCGCGGAAATCGAGAAAGGTTTGCAGAATGTCGGCGGCGCGGACAAGGTTTTGATCACTTCCTGCGCGGCGCATCGTGATTATGAAGGAAAAACGCTCGAAGAAATCGCCAAATCGCAGAATGTTTCGCCGGTTGATGTTTATATCCAAATCGTCAAAGACGGCGGCGCGGGCGTGGTTTGCAATTCGATGAACGAGGCGGACGTGAAGAATTTTTACCAACAATCGTGGGCGATGGTTTCGAGCGACGGCGGAATCGGCAGCCGCCATCCGCGCGGAACGGGAACTTTTCCAAGAGTTTTGAGCCGCTTCGTGCGCGAGAACGGATGGTTTTCGCTCGAAGAAGCCGTCCGCAAAATGTCGGCGTTTCCGGCAAACAGATTGGGTTTGAAAGACCGTGGTATTATCAAAAAAGGAATGAAAGCCGACCTTGTTCTGTTTGACAAAGACAAAGTGATTGACCGCGCTACGTTTGCCGAACCGCAAAATTTATCCGAAGGCATCGAGATCGTTTTCGTCAACGGCGTAAAAGTTTGGGAAAACGGCACGACAACGGGAAATCTGCCGGGTGAGATTTTGCGGAAAAGATGAAATTTCAACCGCGAAAGACGCGAAAGCACGCGAAATATTTTTTGATATTTTTTCGCGTGCTTTCGCGTCTTTCGCGGTTAAATAATCTTTTAGCTATTTAAAGCGTAGCGTTGAATCGTTAAAATTTGGTTGTTGGCTTTTTCCGCGAGTTCGAGCATCTGGTTCATCTGTTCGCGGTTGAACGGTTCGCGTTCCGCCGTGCCTTGCAGTTCGATGAATTTGCCCGAACCGGTGCAGACGATGTTCATATCAACTTCGGCAGTCGAATCTTCGGCGTAATTCAAATCCAGAACCGCCGTTCCTTCGACGATGCCGACGCTGACCGCCGCGACTTCCGAAATAATCGGATTGCGTTTGATCTTTCCGTCAATCAAAAGTTTTTTGACCGCCAGCGCAAGCGCGACACACGCGCCCGTGATCGAAGCGCAGCGCGTTCCGCCGTCGGCTTGCAGAACGTCGCAGTCAATCATAATCTGGCGTTCGCCGAGCATTGAGGTATCAACGACGGCGCGCAAACTTCGCCCGATCAGTCGCTGAATTTCCTGCGTTCTGCCCGACGGGCGCAACGTTTCGCGGTTCGTGCGCGTGTTGGTCGCGCGCGGCAGCATCGCGTATTCCGCCGTCACCCAGCCGATGCCTTTATTGCGCAGAAACGGCGGCACGCGTTCTTCGACCGTCGCGGCGCAGATAACTTTCGTGTTGCCGACTTCGATCAGTGCCGAACCTTCGGCATACGGCAAAAAATTCGGCGTAATTTTCGTCTGGCGCAATTGGTCAAGCGCACGGTTGTCTATTCTCGTATAACTCATTTTATTTCTTTGCCCACGAAATACACGAAAGAAACGAAAAAAGAAAGAAAATTTATCTGTTTTATTTTCGTTTTTTTCGTGTGTTTCGTGGGCTAATCCTTTTTTAATTCGTCTAATTCGACGGCTTCGAGTTTAGCGGGCTTTGCGCCCAAAAATCTTTCGGCGACGCGGGCAAACCGTTCCGCCGCATCCGTTACGTAAAAATGGTCGAGGTCGTCGCAAAGACGGCGTTCACCCGCAACTTTATGCGGATTTGCCAATTCTTTCCAATCAAGCAATTGTGCAACTTCTTCGGCGCAAGCTTCGCCCGAATCAATGAGTTTAACACGCGCACCGACGGTTTGCTGAATCACTTCGCGTAAAATCGGGTAATGCGTGCAACCGAGAACAAGTGCTTCGGGCTGAAATTCGATAATTTTGTCTAAATATTTTTTAGCAATTGAAAAAGTTTCCGGCTCTTTCGCCCAGTTTTCTTCCGCCAATGAAACGAACAGCGGACAAGCCGTTTGAATCACTTCTGCCGTTTCCGATGCCTCTTTGATTGAAACGCGGTAAGCGTCGCTCTGGACGGTCGCCTCGGTCGCAATAACGGCGATTTTTGAATTCGGGCTGGTAACTGCAACCGCTTTTCTTGCGCCCGGACCGATCACGCCGACCACGTCAAGCCCGATCTTTTCGCGGATTTTCGGCAGAGCAAGCGCGGAAGCCGTGTTGCAGGCGACAACCAGCATTTTTATCCCGTGCGAGGCGAGAAACTGCGAATTTTCAATCGCGTAACGCTCGACCGTCGCTAAAGATTTCGTTCCGTAAGGCACTCGCGCCGTGTCGCCGAGATAAATAAAATGCTCGTTCGGGAGACGATTATGCAAAGCGCGGTAAACCGTCAGACCGCCGACACCGCTGTCGAAAATGCCGATCGGGAGATTTTTGATTTGCGATTTTTCGGGCGTTTTGTTCATCGGGCGAAAAAGGAAAGCATAGTTTTACGCGGCGGGAATGTCAAAACGGAGCTTTTTCGACCGTTTTTTCAAATCTTAAAACATCCCTTTTTTTCGCTTGACCGCTTCGCGCACGACATCGTAACAATCCCGCAAATCGGCTTCGAGTTTTTTCAGATCGTTGTCGGTGTGAAAAGTAATATCAATTTCCTGCTTTCGTGAACTAAACGCGCTGAACCAATATTCCAGCGAAACCCGCTGTCGGAAAATCTTATAAGTCCACGTTCCCGAACGATATTTGCCCTGCGTGTGCGCTTCGATGTCGAATTCCTTAAAGACGATCTTCGATTCCTGACCGATCTGATTCAAACAATCAACAACCGCCTGTTTTGCTTCTTCCTGAGTTGCCATTTTTATTTAATAAAGTTCCCGGATTGTT
Organism: Pyrinomonadaceae bacterium; assembly: GCA_022843305.1. GTDB lineage: Bacteria > Acidobacteriota > Blastocatellia > Pyrinomonadales > Pyrinomonadaceae > JAFDVJ01. The sequence goes on from JALHNX010000232.1 coordinate 6,488, forward strand.
TTTTTGAAAATGATCCCGGCTGAGGCGGCGGCTTTCAAAATCCGCCTCAACCGATTGAAAAGAAATGTGGTTATAAATTAACGCCAAACAAGTGATTCTATTTTTTCGCGCCCGCTTTTTTCTGCCGTTCCCGATCTTCATCATTAAAGTTCAAAGCTTCGGCGTCGTTTGAAACGCGGTAATTTCTAACCTTGCTCGCAATCATACTGTAAGCGATCTGCGTTCCTTCCTCATTTGCCGCGTAGGTCAAAGAGGCAGCCGCCGGAATCCCGATCTCCTGTGCGCTTAAGACCGCATCCTGATTCGCGCCGATGAACATAAACTCCCATTTATAGACATTGCGCTGGTGACCAATCATTTCGCTGATCTTCGCTGCCGTAAATTCGCGCGAAGCATTTTCAAAACCGTCCGTCATAATGACCAGCAAAACCTTGTCCGGGCGTTCGGCTTCGGGCAAGGCGGCAAGTCGCTGCCCAACCGAATTTACGGTGCGTCCGATGGCATCGAACAATGCGGTCGAACCGCGCGGCTGAAACGTTCTTTCGGTTAATTTATCGGCGGAATTTATGTCTTTGTCCTCATAAACAACGTCATACTGATCATCGAATTGAACGAGTGAAAGAGCGCCTTCGCCTTCGACCTTTTGCTGTTCGCTCAAAAACGAATTGAATCCGCCGATGGTGTCCTGTTTAACAGATTCCATCGAGCCTGAACGGTCGAGAATGATGGTAATATCGGTTTTGTTTTTCATACTTTTAAATCTCCTCCGGTTAAAACTATCCTTTTTCGGCGAGCTGCCGGGTTTGGAACTAAGAAGCCGTTTTAAAACTGAAAAAGGCTAACCTGGCTATCAGGTAATCCGTTTAGGTAAATTAGTTGTGAACAAAATATATCCAACTGATTTAACTGATAGTCAATGGAATCATATCAAAGATTTCTTTCCTTTACCTAAAGAAACCGGCAGACCGTGAGATGGTCTAATAAAAGTAGAGAAAAACTCTCTATTGATAATCTGTGTTTTCAAACAGCTTCTCACAAGAAACTTTATGAAAATCACTCTCTGAAACCGATTTTACACTTCAAACGAATATATTAACGGAAGGTTAAAATGCCTTCTGTTAATTGTTTGTTGATAGCGGCTTTTGCAAAATTTCGGCAAATGCGATGAAATAAAGTTGTTTAGGAAAAGTTTTACTCGAATTTTTTCGGAAGTGCAAATATATAGTGGCTGAAGCTATTCTTCATCGGATTACGCAAGGAGACAAAACCGCCGTTCAGGATTGCCTGAATAAATACAGCGGTCTGGTCTGGTCTTTGGCGCGTCGAATGTCGGCAAACACGGATGATGCCGAAGATGCCGTGCAGGAGATTTTTGTTGATGTCTGGAAAAATGCGCAGCGGTTTGACGAAACTCAGTCATCGGAAACGACGTTTATCGCAATGATTGCCAGACGGCGTTTGATTGACCGTCTGCGTTACGCGAAACGCCGGATTTCCACCGATTCGCTGGAAGATATGGTGAGCGAACCGCAAAACCGCGCCGATGAAGAAATGCAGACGAGTATCGAAGCCAAAAACGCGGCGCGCGCTTTGCATCAATTGCGTCCCGAACAGCGGCAGGTTCTGCAGCTTTCAATCGTTCAGGGCTTGTCGCATCAGGAGATTTCCGATGCAACGGGAATCCCTTTGGGGACAGTCAAAACACACGCGCGGCGCGGGCTTTTGCAGGTTAGAGAATTTTTAGGAATGGGCAGCAGTTTAGAAGGAATGAAAGGAGGAACAACAGCATGAGCGAACAACAAAAAGATAAAATGCTGGAACTCCTTTCGGACAAAGCGATATTCGGATTGACCGACGTGGAATTATCGGAACTCGCTCAATTGGAGAAGGATTTTCCGGAACTGAACGACGATTCTTTTGAAATCGCG
>JALHNX010000233.1 GCA_022843305.1 Pyrinomonadaceae bacterium
TGGGATCGTTTATGAGTTAGTTGAAATTGTCGAACTTGTCCTGAATGTCGAATCGGACGCATGGAAAGTGGACGAAATCGAAAATTGGTTGAGGGAAAGAGTTACTAAGATTTAAGAGGCAAAATCGTCAGCGGCGAGATCAAAGTAACGGACGCGATGGCAAAGTAAAAAGTTTAAAAATCAAGTTTTATTTATCCTAAAAGTCGAGGTTTAGTTATCAAATGGACAAAGACACAAAGGACAAGGAGGGAAAGAATGTAAAAAATTCCGGAGTTGAAATACCGGTTATAGAAACTCAACAGCAAAACGGCAATTCCGATTCAGATGATTGGAAAACAGCTTTTGAGCGCGAAAAGCTTGGACTTGAAATAGAGAAAATTAAGGCTGATAAGGCAAAAACGGAAATTGAAACAGAAGAACTTAAAAAACCTTTCTTTAAAAAACAAGTCTTTTTGCAGTCTTCATTAATTGCATTGCTAACGATTATTATTTCAGGACTCGGAGTTGGATGGACAATTTATTACGGTTTCAAACAAATTGATTTGGGTTTGAAGCAGGCAGACAAAAATAAATTACAAGAAAACTACTCGGAATTGGAGCAGAAAAATAAGGATGCAATAAATAAAAACAAAGAATTGGAAAGTGAAAGACAGATTATAGAGGCAGAGAAAGTAAGGCTTTCGAAGGACATGGAATCATTAGCGAGCGAAGGAAATGAGATAAAAAAGGCAAATGTTAAAATTGATAACGAGCTAAAAGTCTTAACCGCAAAATCAATCGTTCAGCAAGGTTTGGTACAGAGTGTTATAAATGATTTGCAGTTGAAAAAGGAGAAACTTGAAGAAAGATATAAAGTTGTCGAAGCGCGCACAATCCAACTTGAAAAAGATTTAGTAACTGCTGATGTAAAAGGAAATTATGTGTTGTTAAGAGCTGTTACAAAGATACCAAACTTTATTCCTTCGCAAGACGAGTCAATTAAAATATATCCCGATACATTAAAGAGCGCATATGAAGAACCACGTCTAAGATATAAAAAAGAAGCTGGTTACAGACAAGGTTTTTTAAATTTTATCGAAACAAAACTGCAAAACTCAAATTATGAAGAAATACCTATTGCTTTAATGTTTGGATATGTCGTAACAAGTGATTCTAAATGGAAAAATGAATTAATAGAGTTTGCTAGAAAAGAACCTTTTCTTTACATACAGGGAAATGGAGAATATAGAAACGAAGTTTTGTTCTCAAGTTTATTGACGGCTCTTTTTGATAAAGAAGAAGATAAAATACAGTTGATTTCTTTAATACTCGATACTCTGGAACCAATTAATGTTGAAGAAAGAAATCATTATCTGCTGTATTTTTCCCCTTTATTAGTCACAATGGGAACTGATGATGCCATTCGTGATAAAGAAGTTTTTTTAAGATTAATGACTATCGCCAGAGATGATTTTCTTCAAAATGGACCCGGACCTGGTTCAGAAGTTCTTATTAGACGTTCTTTACGAGCATATTTTTCTGTTGCCGGAAAGGTTCTCGCCGATAATATTGATTTGTGTAATCCACAATATATTAATGTTCGTAGAGAATTAAATTCCCGCGGAATTTCCGAATGCAATAGTAAGGTACAGCGAACTTTTCTTATCAGTCGTGCTGGAGTAATCGGGTTGGGCGGAAATATTACAGGCACACCAGTAAGTGAAGAAGCAGAAATTTGGCGAAGATGGATTGAGATTAATAAGACAAATGTAGATTTATGGCTTGAAAAAGACTTCAAGACTTTATATCAAGATGATGTTTTGTATAAGAAAATGACTGAAGATAAACAATTGCCTTATTTCAAGTTTAATTAAAACATTTATGCTCGAACTTAAAAATATAACCAAAACATTCGGAAACGTCACGGCGAACAACGATGTTTCGATGAAAATCGAAAAAGGCACGATTCACGCGATTGTCGGCGAGAACGGCGCGGGGAAATCAACCATTATGCGCATCGCTTACGGTTTTTACAGAGCCGATTCGGGCGAGATTCTGGTTGACGGAAAACACGTAAATATCCGCAATCCGCACGACGCGATCGCTTTGGGAATCGGAATGGTGCATCAGCATTTTATGCTCGTTGACACGATGACCGTCGGCGAAAACATCATCCTCGGCGCGGAAGGCGGAAATCCGGCGAGTATTGACTGGAAAAAGGCGAACGACTCGATTCTCGCGCTGTCGAATGAACTGCGTCTGGGTGTCAATCCGAAGGCTTTGATCGAAGATTTGTCGGTCGGCGCGCAGCAGCGGGTCGAGCTATTAAAGGCACTTTACCGCGAAGCGAAACTTTTGATTTTGGACGAACCGACCGCCGTTTTGACACCGCAGGAAGTCGAAGATTTTTTCAATATTTTGCGGCGGATGCGCGAACAGGGGAAAACCATCGTCATCATTACGCATAAGCTCGAAGAAGTTCTGGCGATTTCCGACGATGTAACGGTGATGCGCGACGGAAAAGTTGTCGGCAACGTCAAAACCGCCGAAACGACCAAGGAAGATCTGGCGCGGATGATTGTCGGGCGCGACGTGCTTTTGCGGGTCGAAAAAACGGACGCTAATCCGGGCGACGCGGTTTTGAGCGTCGAAAATTTGTCGGTCACGGGCAAACACGGCGAGGCGTTGAGCGGTGTTTCGTTCAAAGTTCAAGGCGGCGAGATCGTCGGCATCGCCGGCATCGAAGGCAACGGGCAAACCGAACTGATCGAAGCGATTGCCGGTTTGATTCCGGTCGAGAGCGGTTCGATCAAACTTTACGGCAGAGAAATTTCAAAACTTTCCGTGCGAAAAAGAACCGAACTCGGTATCGGGCATATTCCCGAAGACCGTCATCGGCGCGGGCTTCTGCTTAATTCGGATTTAGAGGAAAACGCGATTCTCGGCGTTCATTACCGTGCGCCGGTTTCAAGCGGCGTGTTTTTGAATTCGTCGGTGATCGAAAAACGCACCCGCGAAATTATCGAAAATTTCGACATCCGCCCGCCGAATCCGCAATTAGCGGCAAAATCTCTGTCGGGCGGAAATCAGCAAAAGCTAATCATCGGCAGGGAATTCGAGCTTAATCCGAAACTGCTGCTCGTGTCGCAACCGACGCGCGGCGTTGACATCGGCGCGATCGAATTTATTCACCGCAAGCTGATCGCCCTGCGCGACGCGGGAACAGCCGTTCTGCTCGTTTCGGCGGAACTCGAAGAAGTGACTGCACTTGCCGACCGTCTTTTGGTAATCTATAAGGGCAAGTTCGTCGGCGAAGTTGACCCGAAAGTTGCTTCAAACGAAGAGATCGGTTTAATGATGACCGGCGGCAAAAAACAACAAGGAGGAAATTAGATTGGAAGAAGTCGAAGTCGAAAAAGGCTATTCAAACAAACAGACGGCAGAAAAATTGCGCCGTTTGGCGGAATCTCTGGAACAGGGCAAGGCGTTCGAAATTCAGGTCAGCGGGCAGAGAATCTATGTTCCGGCGGACGCGGAAATTGATTTTGAATACGAGCGCGAGGAAAACGTTCACGAACTCGAAGTCGAGATCAAATGGAAAAGCAAATCTTAAAAAAACGGGACGGCATTATTCGCCGTCCTTTTCATTTTTGCGCTTGAAATAAAAATACAAACCGATGCCGAGCAGATTATTAACAGTCAAAATCCCGTTCGTGACGGTAAAAACCCAATTTTCGACCAGATAGCTGTAAACCGTAAAACCGACCGACGCAAGCAACTGCCCGACAAAAAGCCAGCTTGAAACGCCTTCGGTTTTGCCTTCTTTCCATTGTTTGTAAACCTGCCTGATGAGCGTCAGAAGCAGAATTATCGAACTTGCCCAACCGATTATTTCCGTCATGATTTCGATTATAGAAAATCAGACGGACATAAACCAAAAATAAGTACAACAAACTTTAGTTTGTTGCTGTCGTTTATTAAAAGCGCGACGTTAGCAACAAACTAAAGTTTGTTGTACATCTTCACTGTGCTACTGTCTGCAACTCCGTATTAAAAAGTTTCTTCATTCGCTCAATCGCTTTATGGAGATTTTCCATCGAGGTCGCGTAAGATATTCGCAAAAATCCGTCCGCGCCGAAGCCCGCGCCGTCGGTCGTGACGGTCTGCGCTTCGGTTAAAAGATAATCGGCAACGTCGGCGGAAGTTTTGAATTTGTCGCCTAAAAGTTCGCGCACGTCAACAAAGGCGTAAAACGCGCCTTCGGGCATCGCGCATTTGAAACCGTTGATCCGGTTGAGTTCGGGAATGAACCAATCGCGCCGCTGCCGGTATTCTTCGAGCATTTCCTGCACGGCTGACATTGATTCCGCGCGGCGTTCCATTGCGCGGGCGCAGGCGTATTGGACAAAAGAAGTCGGATGCGTCGCCGAATGGCTTTGCAGTTTGATCATCGCTTTTGACCATTCTTCGTTCGCAATCGTGTAGCCGATGCGCCAGCCCGTCATCGCGTAGGTTTTTGAAAAACTGCCCGCGACGCAGACAAACCTGCGCAATTCTCGCGGCAAAACGGCGGACGTGAAGACTTCCGCCGGCGGATAGACGAAAAACAAATAACATTCGTCCGTCAGCACATAAACGCCTTTTTCGGCGCAAAGCTCGATGATTTTGCGCATTTCCGCAGGCGGCACGACTCTGCCGCTCGGATTGCTCGGCGAATTAATGATGATGAGTTTTGTTTTATCGGTAATCGCATTTCTGACTTCCCCGGCACTCAGGATAAAATCGGTTTCTTCGGTTTCGATAAAAACGCTTTTCGCGCCCGTAAACGTTACGATTTCGGGAAAAGTTACCCAATACGGTTTCGGAATCAAACATTCGTCGCCCTTTTCCAGAATCGTGCAGGCGGCGTTAAAAAGTGCCTGTTTTCCGCCGCACGAAGCGACGACCTGCGCGGGCGTTACGTCCGCGCCGAACTGTTCGCCGTAAAAGTGCGAAACGGCTTCGGTAAAAGGCTTCATTCCGGCGCTTGCCGTATAGCGCGTAATGTTTTTGTGCAAACCTTCGATCGCCAAATCCTTGATAAATTCGGGTGTTGGAAAATCAGGCTCGCCGACCGTCAGATCAATCACGTCAAAACCCTGTTCGCGCAAATTGGCGGCAGCCTGCATCGCTTTGAACGTCGAAGAAGTTTTCATTCGGGAAACATTTTCGGATGTCGGAAAAATCATATCAATGGATAACGGATAATGGATAATAAAAAAAACTCCAACCATTATCCATTATCCGTTATCCATTATCAACTTTTGAGTTTTTCGCGCATTTTCGCTTCGACCTGCGCCGGAACAAGTCCTTCGACGCGTCCGCCGAGTGTGAAAACCTGTTTCATCAGGCTCGACGAAACATAGGAAAATTCTTCCGCCGCGACCAGAAAAACCGTTTCGATCTGCGGTTCGAGACGGCGGTTCATTAAAGCCATCCGCAGTTCGTATTCGTAATCGGCGACCGCGCGAATGCCGCGCACGATTGCCGCCGCGCCGCTTTTTCGCGCAAAATCGGCGGTCAAACCCGAAAAACTGTCAACGATCAAATCACATTTGCCGGTTTCGATCTCGGGCAGAATCTCGCGGATCAGCTCGCAGCGTTCTTCGACCGAGAACATCGGATTTTTTTCGGGGTTATTGAGAACGGCGATAATAATTTCGTCAAAAAGCGGCGAACTGCGCTTGATAATGTCGAGATGACCGTTGGTTAAAGGGTCGAACGAACCGGGAAAAATTGCTCTTTTCATTTATCATTTACCATTTACCGTTTATTCTCTTTCAATCGACGATTTTGTCAGTGAAAACTGACGATAGATGGATATTTTGATAAATGATAAATGATAAATGATAAATGTCAAAATTTCGTTTCGAGCAGCTTTTTCGCCTTTTCGACCGATTCGTTATATTCGGGCAGATAATCGGGATTCGGCTTCATTTTTAAAAGGTATTCGAGTTGTTTTTTCGCCTCGTCCTTTTTGCCCAAAGCAATGTAGGCTTTGGCTAAATTCAGGTAAATGTATGTATTTTCTTTGTTGATCGTCAAGGCTTTTTCGAGATATTCGACCGCTTTTTCGGGTTTTCCGCCCATCATTCCGGCGGTGTTCAGTTCGACCTGCGCGAGCGCGTCATATGCGCTTGCCGATTGATAATCGGGCTGTATTTCGATGACCTTGTTCATCGCTTCTTTGATGTCGTCAAGCGATTTTATGCCGACCGTCACCGGACTTAATTTTGCCTGTTCGCCCAAATTCGCGGCATACCAGAAATATCCTTCGGGTTTGTTTGTTTCCATCCGCGAAGCGATTCTGCCTGCCAGTTTGCCGTCCTCGAATGCTTTTTCCTTTTCCTTTTCGTCCGTTGTGTGTTTGCCGAGAAAATAGTTGTATTTGGCGAATTTCCATTCGACTTCGTAATTTCGCCCGTCCGGATTCCGGACGGCGGCAAGCGATTTGACGGCTTCGCGCAATTTAGCTAAATCTTCGCGCTCTTTGAAAAGCGCATCGCCTTTTGTCAGAGTTTCGCCGATCAAAGCCGTATTGACAGGTGATATAACCGATTCGGATTCGGCTTTTGAAGCGCACGAAACGAGCGAAAAAGACAGGAGCGCAATTGTAATAAAACGGTAAAATCTGCGTGTTTTCATATCGGCAAATTACCCAAAATGTTAAAATTTTGTTATATTCTATGTCTTTGCAAACTAAAGGGAAGTCTATTAAAAATATCACAGAAAAGGCGATGAGCAAAAACGGACAGGCGGCGGCTTTTTACGATTTGGAAGGAACTCTGGTCAGCACTAATCTCGTGCATACGCTCGGATTCTACGCGACGCGCCAGCAGGGTTTGTGGCAAACATTAAAAATGAGCGCGGGAACGCTCGCAAAATTACCGTTTTTTGCCGCCACGGATCTTTATTCGCGCAATGTTTTCAACGAAGTTTTTTTCCGCAGTTACGAAGGTCTTTCGGAAGACCGCCTGCGCTTTTTTTCCGACGAGCTTTTTGAAGACGTCCTGAAACCCGCGATTTTTCCCGGCACGAAGGAACTGATCGCGCAGTCGAAAAAGATTGGACAGCGGCAGATCGTCATCACCGGCGCGTTGGATTTTACGATTGCGCGTTTGATGGATTATCTCGGCATTGACGAATACAAGGCGAACCAGATGGAATTTGTCAATGGCTATTCGACGGGCAGAATTCTGCCGCCCGTGATGGCTTCGGCGACGAAAGCGAAATGGATGCGCGAATACGCCGAGCGCGAAGACATTAACTTAAGCGAATCATATTCGTATTCCGATTCGATCTCGGATCTCCCGATGCTCTCGATCGTCGGGCATCCGGTCGCGGTTAACCCGGATTTCAGATTGAAACAGACGGCGATTCAGCACGATTGGGCGATTCTGGATTTGAAATAGTTTGGAGGCTTTTATGGAACTGACAGCAAGTGAAATTATCGAAGCGATTCATAATTTGCCGAGCGGTGAACAGGAAAAAATTCGCCGAACGCTGGAAAAGGAAAAATTGGAAAAGCAGAAAGAGGTGGAAGAACAAGTCCGTCGTTTTCGAGCGGCTGAAAAATGGCTGAAAGAAAACCGTGCCGAATTTTTGGGGCAATGGGTTTGTCTTTACGGCGATAAACTGATCGCTCACGGCACGGACGGCAAGAGGGTTTTTCTGCAAGCGAAAGAACTGGGAATTAAATCGCCGTATTTGGTCAGAGTAATTGAAGAGCCGGAAAACTTTGTCGGAGCGTGGCTGTAAATGGCGGAAGAAATTTCTTTTGATTTTGTTCACGAATACAACACGCTGGAAATCGGTATTGTCGTTCCGGCGATTTTGCGGTTTGGCGATATTACGGCTGACTTTAAAGCTAAAGTTGACACCGGCGCGGCATTTTGCGTCTTTGAAAGACTTCACGGCGAAAATTTAGGATTGGACATCGAAAGCGGAATTCCTCTGCGAATGATAACGGCAACCGGAAAATTCGACACTTTCGGACACCGCGTAAATCTTTCGGTTCTCGGCATCGAAACCGAAGCGACCGTTTATTTCGCGGCGGAAGACAGTTTCTTTTTGAACATTTTAGGCAGACAAGCTGGCTTGACCGCGTGAAACTCGGGCTGATTGATTACGAGGGCAAACTGCTTTTGAGTGCTGACGGCGAATAGGAGAAATTTTATGCAAGCTAATTTTGAACAGGCAATCGAAATAATCAAAACTCTGCCGCCGGAAGATTTTCGGCGATTGGATGAATGGTTTGAAGAAAAAAAACGGAAAGACCGGCAAGGGCAGGAAAAGGAACAGAAATTAAAAGGCGAAATCGAACAGTATAAAAAAGCGCGGAAATGGATCAATGAGAACACCGAAAAATATCTTAATCA
>JALHNX010000234.1 GCA_022843305.1 Pyrinomonadaceae bacterium
CGACCACAACCATAAACGGGCGGCAATCGGTAAAATATGACGATTGCCGCCCGTTATTTTTAAACTGAAATTACAAACTCGATTTTGTCAGGTTGGCGATCACGACGATCAATTCCGCAGGTTCGACGGGTTTCGGAATGTGCATATTAAAGCCTGCCGAAAGAGCGCGCAAACGGTCTTCGGTGCGGGCAAAGGCGGTCAGCGCGACGGCGGGCAGACGTTTGCCGCTGCCTTTTTCCTTTTTTCTGATCTTGCCGATCAATTCGTAACCGTCAACTTCGGGCATTCCGATGTCTGAAACCAAAATATCGGGTTCGTATTCTTCCAACAACAAAAGCGTCTGCGCGGCGTTTTCGGCAGTTTTAATTTCCGCGCCGCATTGTTCGAGAATGGCGCGAAGCAGAATCCGGGCATCGGGTTCGTCGTCAACCACCAATATTTTTGTTCCTTCTATCGAAGGCGGGCAATCGAACGGCAACACGCCGCCGACCGCCTGAATATTCGGCTCCAATTCGTTTGCCTGCTGTTTGGATTTCGGATGAACCGCCATTACCGGCAGTTTGACGATAAAAACAGCCCCTCGAACATCTTCGCGGTTATTGGCTTCAACCGTTCCGCCGTGCAGTTCGACGAGCTGGCGGACGATTGAAAGTCCTAATCCGAGACCGCCGTATTTCTTACTGCTTGTGCTGTCCGCCTGCCGGAATCGGTCAAACACGAACGGCAGAAAATCTTCGTCAATTCCGATTCCGCTGTCGCTCACGGTAACTTCAATATGTGAATTTATCCGCTCCAGCGCAACCTGTATACTTCCGTCTTTCGGAGTGAATTTAATGGCGTTCGATAAAATATTCCAAACGACCTGTTGAAGCCGCGTCGCGTCGCCGAGTATAAGTCCGGCACTGTAATCCAAAACGACATAGACACGGATATTTTTGGCTTCAGCCGCCGGTCGCAATGTATCAACGGCGGCGTTAATGACCATCGTCAGATCAACCGGCTGCGCATCGAGGCGGAGTTTACCCGAAATAATGCGCGAAACGTCGAGCATATCGTCAATCAAACGCGATTGAAGTTTGGCGTTGCGCTCGATGCTGTCAACCGCACGGGTATAGGTCGCTTCGTCGAGCCGGCTGCCCAACATCCGCGACCAACCGAGAATGGCGTTGAGCGGTGTCCGCAGCTCGTGCGAAAGAAGACCCAAAAACTCGTCTTTCGTCCGACTTGCCGATTCCGCCAGTTTGCGGGCTTCCTGTTCACTGGCGAGAAGTTTTTCGCGCTCTTGGATAGATTTTTGAGCGGCTTCGTAAAGCCGCGCGTTGTCCATCGCAATCGCGGCTTGCGCGGCAATTCCTTCAATAATTTGTGCGTGTCTTTCGGTAAATTTTCCGGCTTCGGGATGTCCGAAGAAAAGACCGCCGATGACTTCGCCCGAGCGTGAAATAACCGGAACCGCCAGATAGCTTGTGACCGGCAGATGTCCGGGCGGCATTCCGTAATAAGGCGAACTTTTGCCGTAGCGCTCATCTTTTTTGACATCGTCTATGCAGATCGTTCCTTCGCCGCGAAAAGTCGGACCGAAAAGATCGGTCGTGCGCGGCATCGGGAAATGCGCGAAATTCTCAATCGGAACACCCGACAGCGTGTAGAGCATATACGAAGCACCGTCTTCGTTTAGGATATTGTAAAAAAACGAACCGAAATGAGCATTGGTCAGATCGGTGGCGGCATCGGTAACGCCCTGCACCAGCTTATGCAGATCGAGTTCTGCCGAAAGCATCTGTCCCATTCGATAGATTGTTTCGACGACTTCCGTCTGTTCCTGAAGACTTTTCTCGATTTGTTTGCGGGCGCTAATGTCGCGGGCAATTTTTGAAGCGCCGATGATTTTTCCGTCCGGCGCTTTGATCGGCGAAACGGAAAGCGAAACCTCGACCGTCGTTCCGTCTTTTCGTAAACGAATGGTTTCGTAATGTTCGATTCGTTCGCCCTTTCTGATTTTATCGAGAATTAACGCTTCTTCGTTTTGCCTGTCCGGTGGAATCAGAATTGTGATGGATTTGCCGATTATTTCCTCAGCCGTGTAGCCGAACACCCGGTTCGCGCCATTGTTCCAACTGGTCACGATACTGTCGAGCGTTTTGCTGACGATCGCGTCCTCAGCCGATTCGATGATCGCGGCTAACCACGCCGCTTCGAGCGAAAAATTTTCGGTAGTTGTAATTTCCTGATGATCACCTTGTTTATTCACTTTGATTCGACCCTTTGTTTTGATTTGGAAGAGTGTAACGGTTAAGAAATATTTATGCTGTCATCATAACACAGAGCCGAAGTTGGTTAAAGATTGAAAGAAAAAAGCCTTGACCGCGCTTTTATCAATTTCCGAAGGTTTGCCGATTATGTTTGGTCAAAGATACAATAAAGGTAATTTACGGATTCAAATTAATATAAAAAACTAAATGAAACAAAAAGTTAGAGTTGCAAGCGGTCAAGGCTTTTGGGGCGATTTGCTGACCGCGCCGGTTGAACAAGTGCGCGGCGGGCAGATTGATTATCTGATGCTCGATTATCTGGCGGAAGTGACGATGAGCATCGTTCAAAAACAGCGTCAGCGCGACCCGAATGCAGGTTATGCGCGGGATTTTGTCGCCCTGATGCGCGAGATTCTGCCCGATTGCGTCGAAAAAAATATCAAAGTTCTCTCGAACGCGGGCGGTGTCAACGTCGAAGGCTGTGCCGAAGCGATCAAACAAACCGCGCAGGAACTCGGTTTAGGCGGAAAACTAAAGATCGGCGTCGTGACCGGCGACGATATTCTCGGTCGGCTCGACGAATTTGCCGCGAAGGGAATCGAGATCACGAATATGGACACGGGCGAACCGCTTTCGGCGATTCGTGATAAAGTCCAGAGCGCGAACGTCTATCTCGGCGCACAGCCGCTCGTCGAGGCTCTTGGCAAAGGTGCGCAGATCATCGTCGGCGGTCGTTTGACCGACACGGGTTTGACGCTCGCGCCGCTGATGCACGAATTCGGCTGGACGTTTGATGATTGGGATCGCATCGCCGCCGGCACGATTGCCGGACATATCATCGAATGCGGCGGACAATGTTCGGGCGGAAATTGCCAGTTTGACTGGCAGAATATCCCCGATCTGGCAAACATCGGTTTCCCGATTGTCGAAGCCGAAGCGAGCGGCGAATTCGTCATTACGAAACACGAAAACACGGGCGGAATCGTTTCGGTGCAATCGGTCAAAGAACAGCTTTTATATGAAATGGGCGATCCGCAAGCATATATTACGCCTGATGTGGTTGCCGATTTTACTTCGATCAATCTGGCGGACGACGGCGCAAACCGCGTTAAGGTTTTCGGTATCAAAGGAAATCCGAACACCGAATTTTACAAGGTTTCGATTGCTTATTCGGCAGGCTGGAAGGCGGTCGGCACGCTCGTCTATGCTTATCCCGACGCTTACCCGAAAGCCAAAGCCGCCGACAAGATTCTGCGCGCGCGTTTGGAAAAACTCGGCTTGAAATTCGATGTGATTTTAACGGAATTTGTCGGCGTCAACGCGACGCACGGGCATCTCGCGGGAGAACCTTCGCCCGATATTCCCGAGGTTCAGCTTCGTTTCGGCGTGCGCGGCGGGTCGAAAGCCGATGTCGAACGCTTTACCAAAGAACTTGCGCCGCTGATTCTGACCGGACCGCCGGCGGTCACGGGATTCGCGGGCGGTCGTCCGAAGGTCGAGGAAATTATGGCGTATTTTCCCGCTCTGATTCCGAAAACCTTGATTGAAACAAAGGTTGAAATTGTCGAAGCGTAATTGATTTGGGATCGCGGATTTCGGATTTCGGATTTCTAATCGATTCAACTTCAATCCGAAATCACAACTCCCAAATCGAAAATTTACTCGGTTTCGTCGTCCAAAATCTTGACTTCGACACTGGTTTGACGGAATTTGGAGTATTCAAAGCCGATGCTCGAATCCTTTAGCGAATTAAATTTATCGCCTTTTTCCTTTTTGGCGTTATAAATCGTCATCGAGATCATTTTCGGAACGAGAATGCCGAAATCCGACGGCTGATATTCAAAAATGCTCGACATAAGCATCACGGGATCGGTATTTCGGGCGACCAATTCGCGTTCTTCGCGCCAAATTTGGAAGGTTTTCGCATCAATCCAAAGTTTTCCGCGCAAAAGCGCGTCGGTTTTTTTGAGTTCTCCGGGAACAGTCAAATTAAAATTGACGGAAAGCTCGTTCGGAGCGGTCATCCGTTCCTTTTCGTTGACCGTGATAAACGGGCTTTTCGCTTTTTGCCGGTAGCTGACGACGTAAACTTCATTGCCCGCAAAATTTTCCGTTCCGACAAGCTGAAAATCGAAAACCGAACGCAGATTCGGCGCGAGCGCGACCGCCTGATTGAGCGTCAAACCGTAAACTTCCCACGTTTTATCGTATTTCGAAGATTCCTTTTGCAGTTTTTTGAGTTCGCTTTCGAGAGTCGTTTGTTTATCGAGTTCGCCCAAAAATTCCTCGCCGCGTTTCTGACTGTCGGGGATCGGTTTGCCGTTGACTTCGAGAACATTGCGCAGCTCGGCGGTCGCCGCCGCGTTTTTGCCCGATTGATAGACCAGAAAACTCGATTTGACGGTCGTTTTTCTTTCCGATTCGCCGCGTTTGTCGAATTCTTCAAATGTTTTCAGCTCGTCGGCAAGCAGATTTTTGAAGGTTTCGCGGTAATTTTCGCTTTGCTTTTGCGATTCCGACAGGATCGTTTCGAGCGGAACCGCCGGATTTTGTCCCAAAACAACGAACGCGTTGAAAATTATAAACGCGGTCACCAAACAAACAGATTTTTTCATAAATTTCCCCCTTAATATTTCAAACTGATATATTATTGAAACATATTTTTCGCAATCATTAAAACAATTTATGCAGAACCAAGCCGAAATCTGGGAAACCGTCGAATCAAAAGTGATAGCCGACTGCCGCGTTTTCAAAGTCCGCGAAGATTCAGCGCAAAACGGCACGAAAACAGGGAAATTTTACGTTATCGAAAATCCCGATTGGGTAAATGTCATTGCCGTCACGAAAGATTCCGAAGTTGTCCTGATCGAACAATTCCGTCACGGCAGCGGCGAAATAATTCTGGAAATCCCCGGCGGAATGATTGACGGCGGCGAATCGCCCGAAACCGCCGCGCGGCGCGAGCTTTTGGAAGAAACGGGTTATTCGGCGGAAAAGTTTATTTTTCTAGGAAAATCGCGCCCGAATCCGGCAATCAACAACAATTGGCTTTATCATTTCGCCGCCCTGAACGCCGAAAAAACGGAAGACGTAAAATTTGACGAACACGAATCGGCGCTGACAAAACTTTTTCCCTTGAATGAAATTCCGAGCCAAATAAAAACCGGCGAAATAACCCATTCGCTGGTTTTAGCGGCATTTCACTATTTCTCGATTTATACAACTAAAGTTTAGAATAATTATATGAAAATCGAATTAACAAAACTCGCCCACGCGCGTTCGGGCGACAAGGGCGACACGGCAAACGTCGGCGTGATTGCGTTCAAAGACGAAATCTATCCGATCCTGGTGCGCGAAGTAACTCAGGAAAAAGTCAAAGCGCATTTCGGCGAAATGGTCAAAGGCGAAGTCGAACGCTTTGAGCTACCGAATCTAAAGGCGCTGAATTTTCTGCTTCACGAAAGTTTGGGCGGCGGCGGCACTTTATCGCTGATGACCGACGCGCAGGGCAAAACCTTTTCGACTGCGCTTTTGCGGATGAAAATCGAATTGACCGAAGAAGAAGCGGGAAGTTTAGGAATAAGGTAAATCATTTTACCTTCTACATTTTACCTTTTACATTTTATGCAAATTAATGTTTTTTCATTTTTGCAATAGCAAATTAATGTTTTTTCATTTTTGCAATAAATGTAGAATGAAGAATGTAGAATGTAAAATTATTGGGTTTTTATGAGCGGCAATATTGTTTTGGATAAATCTTTCGCGTTTGCTCTGCGAACGGTCAAACTTTACCAATATCTGTGCGAAGAAAAGCGGGAATTTGTTTTGAGTAAACAGCTTTTGACCGCCGGAACTTATATTGGCAAGCACGTTAAAGAAGCAAACGCCGCTGAGTCGAAAACGGTTTTTACGCAGGAAATGAGCATCGCGCTGAGAAAGGCTTCGGAAGCCGAATACTGGCTCGAGCTTCTGCACAAAGCCGAATTTTTGAGCGATAAACAATTTGAATCAATGAACGGCGACCGTGAAGAAATTTTTCGGATGCTGACCAAAATCGTTAAAACCTCAAAGATGCCGACAGAGTGAATTTATGAGCCAAATACAATTTGATTACGCCCAGATCGGCGGTGTCAAACTTCATTACGCAAAAGCGGGCGACGGCGACAAATTGATTTTGCTGCTGCACGGTTTTCCCGAATTCTGGTATTCGTGGCGGCATCAGCTGGCGGCTTTAAGCGACGAATACACGGTCGTCGCGCCCGATCTTCGCGGGTATAACTGGTCGGATAAACCGCCGCGTGCGGGAGATTATAAAATTGAAAAAATCGTTGACGACGTTTTGGGTTTAATTCGACATTTCGGTCGTGAGCAGGCGGCGATTGTCGGACATGATTGGGGCGCGGCGGCGGCGTGGTCAATTGCCGAAAATTATCCCGAAGCGGTTTGGAAACTCGTCTGTTTGCAGATTCCGCCGCCGTCCGTCTGGCAAAAGAATCTGTCTTTCAGACAGGCGTTGGCAAGCTGGTATATGCTGTTTTTTCAAATTCCGCGCCTTCCCGAATTGATTATGAGCCGCAACAATTTTGCGCACATCGAACAATCTTTGCGAAACCTGTCGGCGGACCCGTTTTTTTTCAGCGATGAGGAGATTGCAAAATATAAAGAATCGTGGCGCGAACCGCGCGCTTTGACGGCGGCGTTAAATTATTACCGCGCAAATGTTTTTGAAATGTTGTTCAACCGCCGTGAACCGGTCAAAATCAAAGTTCCGACGCTTTTTATTTACGGCGAAAAAGATGCGGCGGTTTTGCCTGAAACTGTTCTGAACATAAAAGAAGCGATTGACGCGCATTATGAGGAAGTGCGGATTCCCGCCGGCGGGCATTGGGTTCAGCAGGAAGCCGCCGAAGCCGTCAACGATCTGCTGCGCGAATTTTTAGCCGATTAATGTTCAAAGATATTCTATGTCCGAAATATTCTACGAAATTGAAAACTGCATTGCGGCGATTACGCTCAATCGCCCCGAAAAACGCAACGCTTTGAATGATGAGCTGATAAATGCTTTGAAAATCGCTCTGCGCGATGCAAATGCGGACGAAAATCTTCGCGCTGTCGTCATCAAAGGTGCGGGCAAAGATTTTTGTTCGGGCGCGGATTTGTCGGCATTGCAGAAAATTGCCGAAAGCGACGTGCTGGAAAATCTGTGGGACGCGGAAAACCTGATGGAATTGTTTGCAATGATTCGCAAAATAAAAATTCCGGTCATCGCCGCGGTTCACGGACGCGCACTCGCGGGCGGCTGTGGTTTGGCGACGGCTTGCGACATTGTTCTGGCGGCAAAATCGGCGCGTTTCGGTTATCCCGAAGTGAAGATCGGCTTTGTTCCGGCAATGGTAATGGCGATCCTTCGGCGCAACCTTTCGGAAAAAAAATCTTTTGAACTGATTACGCAGGGTTTTGAATTTTCTGCCGGCGATGCCGAGCGATTCGGTTTGATAAATCGCGTTTTCGACGATGAAACATTTGCCGAGGACGTAAAAAATTATATTTCCGTTTATGAAAAAGTTTCGTGTTCGGCGGTTGTTTTGTCGAAAAAACTGCTTTATCAAATGGACGGAATGACGTTTGATACCGCGCTCGAAACCGGCGCGGAAGTCAACGCAATCGCGCGTTTAACCGAAGATTGTCAGAAGGGAATTGCAAGATTTTTGAATAAATAAGGAATGTGTAAAAAATAACTTATCAGTAAAGCTCACGCAAAAAAGAGAAAAATAGCGGGAATGCCGGGAGCGCAGGCAGCCTGCCTGCATGAGCGTGTGAGCGCGAAAAAGCCTTTGATTGCCATAAACTTTATTTGATGACAAACGCTTATTCGTGCTATCGCACTCATGCAGACTGGCAGTCTGCGCTCCCGGCGGTGCGGCAATTTGAAAATTAACAAATCGTTATAATTTATTTTTTACACCTTCCTAAGTTATACCAAGTTGCGTCAAAAAGTGAGATAAAAATCAGTATAGTGAGCGGTAGCGAACACGATTGCTATTATCAAACTTCCTTGTATAGAAAGGTGTTCGCTACCGCTCACTATACTG
>JALHNX010000235.1 GCA_022843305.1 Pyrinomonadaceae bacterium
TAGCAACCGACGCGCCGCTTTTGTCGGAAGTTATTTTGACGCTCGGCTGCGTTCCTTTGACCGATTACGGAACGCCTTCGACCAGCGAATTGACCGATTCAATGAAGCCTTTTGTCGAGCATCACAACGCGCTTTTGATGGCGAATCACGGCGCGGTCGCTTACGGCGCGGATTTATGGCAGGCATTTGACAGATTGGAAACCTTAGAACACACGGCGAAAATCGCGATTCTTGCGCGCGCTTTGGGCGGCGCAAACGATCTGCCGAAAGACGCGATCGGAAAACTCATCAATATCCGCGAAAAAGCCGGATATTTGACCGAAAAAGCGCGCTGTCAATCGTGCGGTTATTTGGAAGATGCGGGAATTTCATGCGACGTTCACAACGACACAAACGGCTCGAATGGTGCGAAAATCTCGCTTTCGCGCGAAGAACTGATCGAGCTTCTGGCGCAAGTCGCCGCTAATCAGAATTAGCCAAACCCGAAACTTTCATTGTATATTTAATGTGAACCGCCACCTGTAAAAAACCGGAATTTGCAATCTTTACAGGGAATTGCGGGGCAAATTCCGAGAGGTTCGACTCCTCGATAGCTGTTGGTAGCACTACGACTGTTAATCGTATCAAAGATGCCGGAGGAAAAAAGAAACTGTCTTAAATGACATCTGAAAAACGGTTTGCAAGCTCAAGGATACGGATACTTTCTGCGGATCGTATCTAAATTGAGTTTCCCCGGTTTTCGGCGGGTCTTTTTTCCGAAGGTTTTTTTAAAGCTTTTATGTATCAGGTCAGTCAAAATGAACAAAGACGCTCATTTGGGCGGGTGCGGTTTTTAGTTTCGCCGAATGAAGTCGGCTATTTGTATCGCAAAAACCGGCTTGAACAAAAACTCGATGCGGGAACTTACGATTACTTCGATTATCGGAAAGTTTTGCGATTGGTAGCTTTACCGACGGCGAACCAGATTCACAATATCGTCAATCAGGAAGTTTTGACGAAGGATAATATCGCGCTGAGATTTTCGTTTTTCGTTGAATATAAGATCGGCAACACCGACAAATTTCTCGAAAAGACCGACGTTTTCGCAAATCCTTACAACATTTTCTTTCAGACCGAGCAGCTTATCCACAATCTTTCGCAGGTTTGCGTGCGGCGCGTCATTTCGGAAATCGAAAGTGAAGATTTGAACGAAAAGCGCAACGACATTTTGACGGAAATTCCCGTCGAACTGCAAACGGATTTGAATGATTACGGAATCGAACTCGTGCGGCTTTTATTGAAGGATTTGACGTTTCCGAAAACGATTCAGGATTTGTTTGCCAAGCATCTCGAAGCGAAAATCCGGGCGAAAGCCGATCTCGAAAATTCGCGGACGCAGGTGGCGACGGCGCGCGCCTTGAAAAATGCTTCGGAATTGATGAAAGGCGACGAAAATATCAAGTTCGTGCAGATGCTCGAAACGATCACGAAAATCGCCGAAAAAGGAAAGCATACATTCGTTATTGGTGATTTGGCGCAAAACGCTGTAAATTTGAAAAAAGATTAGTTTTAAGAAAGAAACAGGAGAAACTTTAATGCAAGAAGCATTGGGAATGGTTGAAACAAAAGGTCTGGTCGCCACAATCGAAGCGGCGGACGCGATGGTTAAAGCGGCGAACGTCCAGCTCGTCGGCTATGAAAAGATCGGCGCGGGATTTGTTACCGCAATCGTGCGCGGCGACGTCGCGGCGGTCAAAGCAGCGACCGACGCCGGCGCGGCGGCGGCTCGTCGAGTCGGCGAACTCGTTTCGGTTCACGTTATTCCGCGTCCTCATTCGAGCGTTGATGAACGCTTGCCGGTCGTTATGAAATAGATATTAGATGTCAGATGTTAGATGTCAGTAAAGATTCTGATACTAATATCTGACATCTAATATCTGACATCTAAAAATGATAATCGCAAGAATTTTAGGCACGGTCGTTGCTTCGCAGAAGGACGAGCGTTTGCATGGCAAAAAGCTTTTAATCGTCAAACCGATAAATCTCGACGGCACTGATCAGAGCGGCTATGTCGTCGCGGTTGATACGGTCGGCGCGGGCTTTCACGAAAAGGTAATCGTCGTCGCCGGTTCGTCGGCGCGTCTGGCGGAAGGCAACAAGGATTGCCCGGTTGATTCGGCGATTATCGGCGTGATTGATAACATTGATTTTACCGCCGATTAAAGATGGAACAGGCGCGCCACAAACATCTCGCAATCGTCGTCATACGGATTTTTCTTGCCGCGACGATGATTATTCACGCCGTTGCGCGAATCAATGCGGGCGGCGTTGCGCCGTTTGGTGAATTTTTAACGATCAGCGGATTTCCGCTCGGATTTTATCTGGCTTGGGCGATCACGATTTTTGAAATCGTCGGCGGAATCGTTCTGGCAGTCGGCTATTTCGTTCCTGTTTTGGCTTTGATATTTGCGATTCAGTTGATAATGGGAATCGTTTTGGTTCACGCAAAAGAAGGCTGGTTTGTCGTCGGTTTGGGGAGAAACGGGATGGAATACAGCGTCCTGCTGATCGTTTCTTTATTGGCGATTGCCTTTGCGCATTACGAACCGGACAGAAGAAGAAGATTTTAAATCTATGCAAATTGCCCGCGTTATCGGAAATGTCGTTTCGACCGTCAAAAACGAATCGCTTCACGCGAAAAAGTTGATGATTGTGCAGACGCTCGACGCTGATTTACAGCCGAAAGGAAAACCGATGATTGCGCTCGACGCAGTTGGCGCAGGCGTTGGCGAACTGGTTTTTTGGTGTCGCGGCAAAGAAGCGAGTTTTCCGTTCAAACGCGACGACACGCCGACCGACTGCACGATTGTCGGGATCATAGATTCCGATGCGCACGTTTATCAAACGAGTCGAGAGTCGAGAGTCGGGAGTCGAGAGAAGAAATAAACTTCTTTAGACTCTCGACTCTCGACTCCCGACTCTCGACTATTATGCTTTTAGCGAGAGTTATCGGAAACGTCGTTTCGACGCAGAAAAATCAGCGCTACGAAGGTGCGCGGATTATGCTTTGCCGTCAAATTACGCCTGAAGGCGAAGATATGGATTACACGTGTCTCGCGCTCGATTCGGTTTCCGCCGGGGAAGGCGACGTTGTTTTGATCGTTCAGGAAGGCTTGTCGGCTTCGACTGCCGCGACCGGAAAAGCCGGTGCGGCGATTGATTCGGCAATCGTCGGCGTGGTTGATTATATTGATCTGTTGCCGAACGAGAAAATCTAAATCAGTATAGTGAGCGGTAGCGAACACTTTTCACCTTTATAAATTCCAAATGCCGGAATGTTCGCTACCGCTCACTATAATGATAATAAATTATGGAAAACGGAAACACTCAAAATTTAGCTGAAAAAATCGCGCAGCTTTTGCAAGCAAACCAAAATTCAGAAGACAAAGATTTTCTGCGCTCAAGCCTCGAAAAAATCAATCAAAGATTAGACAAAATCGAATCGCAAATCACCAATCAGGATTCCAAATTCCAAATTCCAAATCCCAAACCAATTCACGTTAGTCAGGAAAAATTTACAAATCTCGAAGAATTGGCAGACGAAATAATCGCCGATTTGCAAAACGAAAAGGCTTGCCCTTACGAACCGACGGGCAAGCCTTGCGACCATTGCGCGATGTGCAGTTCGCGCGGCTTTTAGATTATTTGTTCGTTGCCGTATTCGTTGCAGGTGCCGGTTGTGCCGGTTGGTTTTGCCTCATCGAATTGGCATCGAGGCGCGGAACTTCTTTCGAGGTTTCGCTGGCTTGGAAATACGGTTCTTCCTTGAATCCCAAAAGGCTCGCGGTCAGAACCGTCGGGAACGAATTGCGCGTCGTATTGTAATCTTCGACCGCCTTGTTGTAATCAATACGCGCCACGCTGATCCGGTTTTCCGTTCCCGCGAGTTCGTCCTGCAATTTCAGAAACGCTTCGTTCGACCGCAGAACCGGATAATTTTCCTGCAAGACCAAAAGCCGTCCGAGCGCCGAACCTAATCCGTTGTTTGCCTCCAGAATCGCCTGTTTTTGTTCGGGCGTTTTGTCGCCTTCCGAGCCTGCCGGCGCGGCTTGCTGGGCGTTCAGCAAACGCGAACGCGCTTCGGCGATCCGTCCGAAAACTTCCTGTTCCTGCACGCCCGCCATTTTTGCGGCTTCGGCGAGATTATTGATTAAATCTCCGCGCCGTTGAAGCTGTGTTTCAATACCTGCCCATTGCGATTTTACCTTCTGCTGTTTCGCCGTCAGTTCGTTGTAGCTGCAGCCCGATAAACCGAACGCGAAAACCAATGCGATTGTTAATAAAATTGCTCTTCTCATATATTCTTTCTCCTTGTCTGCTACCATTGTAGCAAATTACGATTTTATAAAGTATCAACCGCCACGATGACGGCTTCAATTTGTTCCATATATTCGCCGAAAAGCTCATTTGCCGTAACTTCCGTCAGCTTTTCGGCAAAGTTTTTTTCACGAATATTAAAAATCTTTTCAAACGGCTTTCCGTCCAATTTAAGTTCCTGCGCCGTCAAAGCGACGATTTTATGTTTTGTCACGGGCGGTTCGATGCCTTTCATCAGCAAAACGGCGCGAAACAGCGCGGCAAAGCTCGAAAGGCTTTCCGCCATCAGATTCTGCAAACCTTCGACCGATTCCGATGCCGGAATATACGCGCGGCGCAGACGGATCAATTTACTGCGCAATTCGTATTCCGTCTGATGACGCAGAAATTCGTCGGAAATCTCCAAACCAGCCAAAACGTCTGCGCCGTATAAAACCTTGCGGGCGCGTTCCATATTGTGAAACTCGATGGGAAAAACGTCCGCCGCGGTTTGCAACTCGTCAACCGTGAAATAAACCGGCACGTGATAGCCGAGCCGCGTCCATTCGCGCATCACGGCGTGCGATTCGCGCAGATCCCCGGGCGCAATTTTATGCAAAGCGATCAGCAGATTATAATCCGAAGCCTGCGGAATAAAATCGCCCGCCGCCGCCGAACCGTAAAGAATCACGCTCGCCAGATTTTCCCCGTGCGCCGCTTTCAAATCATCAAGAAATGCTTCAAATTTCATATTTATACGGTCTAATTTTCCAAACGATCAAGCCGCGAATGCGCGGTTTTTACTAATCCGGTTAATTTATCGAGAGCTTCGTTAATGTGTTGAATTTTATCTTCGCTGCGGATTTGCGCATCAATCAGCATCGTCAGTTTCGCGCTTAAATCTTCATCTTTTTTCAATGAATCGTATAATCGGTCGTCATGGCTGGCAATAAGTTGCGATACCAGTTTAATCGCGTCTTCAACCGTTAAAACCTTTCTTTCCATATCAGTAACTCTTTCTTCTAAACTCATATTTTTCTTTTAATAAAAAAATCGTCATTATGTTACCAATCGCCGCCCGCGCCGCCGCCGCCGAAATCGCCGCCGCCGCCAAATCCGCCCCAATCGCTGCCGCCGGATGAACCGCCGCCGCCCCAACTGCTTCCGCTGCCGCCCCACGAAGAAGACGAACTGCTTCCGCTGTTAGCAATCATCGAACCGATGATCCACGGCAATGCGCCGCCCAAACCGCCGCCACCGCCGCCGCGTCCTCCGCGTCCGCCGCCGCCTGCGCGGCTGAAAATAAGTATCATCAGCACGATCAAACCGATAAAACAGCAGATCGTTCCGGTCGAAAATGAAGTTGTCGGACCAGTTCGTCCGCGCGGAGTCGGCGTGGTTTGCGCAATCGGCGGAAGCTCCGTGCCGCTGCGCCGTGCGTCAATCGTCTTGATATACGCGTCAATCGTGTCGGAAATTCCTTTTGTGTAATCGCCCTGTTTGAAAGCCGGAACGAGATATTGCCGCTGAATCTGTCCCGCCAGACCGTCGGGCAGTTCGTCTTCCAGATCGCGGCTGATCTGCGTTTGGTATTTGCGGTCGTCAATTGCGACAAACAACAATGCGCTCGGATTATCCTGCTGTTTCGAGCCGATCTTCCATCCGCGCGCAACTGCCAGCGAATAATCGAAAATCGGTCGGTCGCCGGTTGTTTTAACCGTGGCGACCGCCAGCACGACCGGCGGATTCGTCCGCGCCATAAAATCTTTTATTTTTTGATTGAGCTGCTGTTCGACCGTGTCGTCAATGACGTTCGCGTAATCGTTGACCGGCTGACCGTTATTCGGAATCGGCGCTTCATCAGGCGAAAACGGCGAACTGCTTTGCGGAAAGACATTTATCCAGCAAAATAGCAGAAGAATCAACGCGAGTTTGATTTTGATTATCTGACGAAAATTTTTCATCTCTTCAAACATTGTGCCAAATCAGAATCAAATACGAAAATCCGTTTCGCAAGTTCTAACTTTCTAAAGCAGCGTGAAGCGCGAAATGAAGGACGAAAAACAGCGCGACGCCGGCGAAAACCGCGAGCGACACGAACGGATTTTTGCCGCCGTGATGGTTGACTTCGGGAATCAGATCGCTCGCCGCGACATAAAGCGTCACGCCGCTTGCCAGCGGCAGCGCGTAGGCGACCGTAAATCCGATGTTCGAGCCGATAAAGTAAAACAATAAAACGCCGAGCAGCGTCGTCATTCCGACCAGCGACGTGCCGATCAAAACTTCCTTGCGACCTTTGCCCGCCGCCAGAATCATCGAGGCGATGGTAAAGCCTTCGGGAAATTTATGCAGCAGAATGGCGAGAAAAACCAGCAAGCCGACCCTGAAATCAACCTGCGCGGCGGCGGCAATCGAAACGCCGTCGAAAAACGTGTGAATCAAAAGCCCGCCGACCGCCGTATAAGCCGATCTTGTCGGAATCAGGTGATCCGAATGAACTTCTTCACCGAGATGAATGTGCGGCGCAATCGTATGCTCGAAAAACTGTGTTAAGAGATAACCCGCCAGCAGCAGCATCATCGGATAAACAAGCGTTTCGGCGGTCAAGGAATTTTCCTTTTTCTGCCAGATTTCGACGACTTTGGGCAAAACCTCGATAAAAACGACGCTCAACATAAATCCCGCGCCGAGCGCGAGAATATATCTGAGAAGTTTTTTTAAATTTTTATGAATCCCCGGCGGAAAGAGAATCAAGCCTCCGAGGACGTTTGCCGCCCCCGCCGCGATGCCGAAAATGAGTAGTTGTATAAAAGACGCGCCCATAGAGTAGATGCAAATTCTTAACTTTAAACCAATTACGCGGGAAAGAAAAATAAGGCTTGCACGGCAAAAAGTTTTCCACAGCTTAAGCAGTCAGGGTTTAAACACTTCATTAACGATTTTTTTTCCGAAATGTCTTGACAGACTATAAAAAAACATCGTAATATGCTTGCAGTATTTGAAAATTACTCCAGATAAAGATTTTCGGGGAAAAAGGTTTTCCACAGGAGAGAGTGTTTAAGTGTTTAAGCAGTTTGACCCGAAAATTTTCAAGTTGGTGACGCGCGGGAATTTGGTGAAAAACAGAAAGACGGTCAAAGAAATCTTAATTTTCCGCGTTATTTTAAGAACAATTTAGTTTAGTTCCGTAAGTTTTGACAAGCGACTGAGTAGTATTTTTGTGTCTTGAAAACGAGTTTTGCTCTTTGAATAAACGCACTTGATGGAAGCCGAAAATATACATAAATCCGTTCTTTTGCGGGAAACCGTTGAAATGCTCGACCCGCAAGCCAGCGAGGTTTTCGCGGACTGCACGCTCGGACTCGGCGGACACGCGGAAGCGATCCTGCAAGCGGCGGAAAATGTGCGGGTGATCGGCATTGATCAGGACACGGAAGCGATTCGGTTTGCGACCGAAAGATTACAAAAATTCGGCGAAAGAATAAAAATCTTTCACGCGAATTTTGCTGAAATCGAATCGGTTCTCAAAAAAGCGGGTGTTCAAAAAGTGAACGGTATTCTCGCTGATCTGGGCGTTTCGTCTTTGCAGTTTGACAGTGGTGAACGCGGTTTCAGTTTTCGGTTCGACGCGCCGCTCGATATGCGGATGGACGTTGATTCTGATTATGAAACCGCCGCCGAAATGCTCGAAAGGCTTTCGGAAGAAGAAATCGCCGACTTGATCTACAAATACGGCGAAGAAAGATTTTCCCGAAGAATTGCCCGCAGGATTGTTTGGAAGAGAGAGATCGGCGAAGCGGTAAAGACGACGCGCGAGCTTGCCGAAACGGTTGAAAAGGCGATTGGACGCGGCAAATCGAAGGATAAAATTCATCCGGCGACGCGCACATTTCAGGCTTTGCGCATCGCCGTCAACCGCGAAATCGAGATTTTGGAAGAATTTATCCGCGACGCAGTAGATTGTT
>JALHNX010000236.1 GCA_022843305.1 Pyrinomonadaceae bacterium
ACAAACTGCTCGACGTTCTGCAAAGATTGGTTGACACGGGCAACACGGTGATCGTCATCGAACATAATCTCGATGTCATAAAATGCGCCGATTTCATCATTGATCTCGGTCCCGAAGGCGGCGAACAAGGCGGCAAAGTCGTCGCCACCGGAACGCCCGAAGAAGTTGCGCGGGTGCGAAAATCCTACACCGGACAGGCTTTGAAATCTGTTCTGAATTAATTTTGTTTGCGTTAAATTCATACAGAACAAATCTCCCAATCTTAAAATTTCCAACAAAACACCACTTTCGCGTTCTTTCATCGAAAGGCACACTCATTGCTTCTATTAAAATTAACAACAATTTGAGCAAGACATTTGTTTTGATTTCGGACGGTTCGGAAAAAGGGCAAATAGAATCTAAAAAATAAAGCCGAATGTTTTGCTCAATGCTTTTTCAAGGAGGAAAATTATGGGAAATACATTTGGACGATCAAAAGCAGACGAAACGAATGAATCGCAAAACGACAACGAAATGAATCCGGCAAAAAAATGTTCGGGTGCTGCCGTCGAAGAAGGTAATTCAACTTGGCGACCGACCGATTCGCCGGTTGAAACTGCAACCGACGAAGCATTTGACGATGCTGAAGCGAAAAAACGCAACGAAAACATCGAGACCGATTCGCCCGGACTGAAACCCGACATTGCCGAATAAAATATCAGATCAGAGAAAAAATAAGCCGCTTAATTCAGCGGTTTATTTTTTTGCGTGTTCAGCCGCCCGATTTTACAAACCGTGTATTTATCGGCAGATTTACGATGTTCTGAATATTATCGTTAATCAACTGCAACTGAAGCCAAATCCGCGATTCCGAACGATTAAACCCGTTTGTAAATTGCAGAGCGCGTTCAAAATCTTTGTCCTTTAAGACGCGCAGAGAATTTTCAAGATTATAAAAACCGAGACTATTGGCGTTCATCAACTGCAATTCGCCCTGCCGAACGCCGCCGTAACTGCGGAATTTCATCAGCACGAAATTTGCCTGAATAAGCTCGTTGAGCATCGGCTGAAGCAATTCCAGCAGACGAAAGGATTCGTCGGAATCAAACGGCGCGTAAGCCGAAATGAGCGCTGCCGCCGCATTAAAATCGGCTTGTGTTTCGGGCGCGTCGGTCAGCAAGGCGCGCGCCTGATTTAATATTCCTTCCGCCAATTTTTGATTTTCCTGCGGGTTTCGTTGATACGCCGAATTTGCCAGAGAGATCAGCGCGTCAATGCGCTGATTTTCGTCTTCAATCCGGCTGATGTATGCGTTTGCCTCGTCAAACCTGCCCTGTCCCGCCAATTGATTCGAAAGATTGACGTAAAACTGCGCTAAAAAATACGGCGCTTGTCCGTCGGAAATATTTGTTTGCAGAATTTTTTCGGCTTGCGCGATGTTGCCGCCGTTGGCGAATTTCATCGCGGCGTTGCGGTAAATTTCGTTGCGGTAGCCGGACTGAAACTTTTCCGCATGGGCAAGCATTTCTTCGGGCGCGGTTTCACCCGAAACCAATTTGCTGTAGCGTTCCGATTCGATCTGATTTTGATTATTGGAATTGCTGATCCGCTTTTTGATTTGGACGGCGCGTTCGGGAAAAAGTTTTTCGATAACCGCCAGACAGTTCCAGTAACCGTAAGGCTGCGGATTATTCGGATTCAGCCATTCGTCGGTCATTTTTACGACCAGACGGCGCAGCAAATCGTCGGAAATCCTGAGGGCTTTTTCATCCGCCGTTCGCGGTCTGCCCATTTCGGCGATGAAATAGCCGACGGTTTCCGCCGTTTGATAATTTTTCGAGACGTTTATGCTCAAAAAACTTTCGGCAAGCTCGGCGGCAAGTTCGTCGGCGGTTTGCGGGTCTTTGGCGTAGATTTTCCTGAGCAGGTTCAGGGTTTCGTAAGAAACGCCTTTTTTTATACTTTCGCGCACGCGTTTGACGGCGGCTTGCGGGTTTTGTTCAGCCGCCAGACCGATCAAACGCTGTTCGGCGGTAATTTCGTTGCGGACGAATTGCTGAATCATCGAACCGGGATTGTTTTCGGAATTTTGCATCGCTTCGGCAATCGCGGGCGGACGCGATTTTGCCAGAAATTCGAGCGCGAGTTCCGGGTCGCGGCTGCCGATCAGATTGATGATGTCAATGCGCGGCGTTTGCCCGTAAATCAAATTCTGAAAATACTGTTTGTTGCCGCGTTCGTTTTGAACGT
Source organism: Pyrinomonadaceae bacterium (assembly GCA_022843305.1). GTDB lineage: Bacteria > Acidobacteriota > Blastocatellia > Pyrinomonadales > Pyrinomonadaceae > JAFDVJ01. Next base: position 2,230 of record JALHNX010000236.1, read on the forward strand.
CTAACTGCGCGTTGATCGTTTCGGCGATTGCGTCGCTGAAAAGTTTCCGCGCCCGTTTTTCGTCCGTCTGCCAGAGGGCATTTCCGGCACGCGCAAAAACGATCGCGCGGTTTTCGGGCAGCCGCAGATTTTTCGCCTCCGCCAGAATTTGTTCGAGCAGTTTCAGCTCACGCTCGCGCTTTTTTTTCAAAGCATCGTCCGAATCCTGCGCAAAAGCGTTGAACGAAAGTAACAAAACAAGCGAAAACAAAAGAAATTTTCGAGCCGCCATTAGAATTTCTCCTCAGAATGAAATCAATAACCTAAAAGAGATTCGGCAAAGGCAAAAGGTTGTATCGGCAGGGAATTTTATTAAAATCAGCCGAAAAGCGTTTGCCGTTCTCATCTTTCATAAGAAAAGAACGGCAAAAAAATGATGCTTGCAAGATTTCCAACAGGTTTTTTATAAAATAATGCCTGACAATCAGCAAATTATTTTGCACGGATGGCGGCGATCATTTCCTCGACGGCGCGGAAAAGTCCGGTAAAGACGGAGCGCGAAATGATGTTGTGTCCGATATTAAATTCGGCGATCTCGGGAATCGCGGCGAGCGCGCCGATGTTGCGGTAGGTCAGACCGTGTCCGGCGGCGACGATCAAACCCAGAGATTTTGCGTGTTCGGCGGCGCGGCGGATACGTTCGATCTCGGCGTTCGCTTTTTCTGCGCCTTCGCCGTGCGCGGCGCGGGCGGAAAGCGTCAGTTCGGCGTATTCGGCGGTGCAAAGCTCGACCTGCTGTGCGCCCGCGCCTGCCGATGCTTCGATCTGTTCGAGGTCGGGGTCAATAAAATGACTGACGAAAATGCCCGCGTTTCTGAGCCGGTCGGAAGCGTCTTTGACGACTTCGAAATTGCCGATCACGTTCAAACCGCCCTCGGTCGTGATCTCGTTCGGCGATTCGGGAACGAGCGAAACCGCGTCGGGTTTGGTTTTAAGCGCAATCGCAAGCATCTCGTCAGTCGCCGCCATTTCGACGTTTAAATATGTCGTGATAACTTCGCGCAAAATCTCGATGTCGCGGTCTTGAATATGCCGACGGTCGCCGCGCAGGTGAACGGTAATCCCGTGCGCACCGGCTTGTTCGCACATCACAGCGGCGGTAATAATGCTCGGTTCGATGGTCTTGCGCGCTTCCCGAATGGTTGCAACGTGGTCAATATTGACGTTTAATTTCGCAGTCATTTTAGTAATGATACTTACACGCGACGATAATTATTTGCTCGTCGGTAACTTTATAAACAAGCCGATGTTCATCGTTGATTCGGCGCGACCAATAGCCTTTCAAGTCAGCTTTGAGCGGTTCGGGTTTGCCGATTCCGTCAAAAGGATTTTTCGCCGTTTCGATGATTAAACGATGCAATCTTTCAAATAATTTCTTATTGGTTTTTGCCCAATCGCTGTATTGCTCAAATGCTTCTTGGTGAAAAGAAACAATCCTCATCGAAATTGCTCCTGATTCGGCACAACAATATTTTGATTGGCTTCGACATCTTCGATAACCCGCAAAAGATATTCACGATTAGCGGGAGAACGCAGAAGATATGCCGTTTCATCGCGTTCGGTTACCACAATCTCAATTTCTTTGTGCTTGAATTGGGCTTTGATGCTGTCCAAAAGATTTTCGTCAATTTCGTCAGCGTTTATTTGGTAAATCGTTTGCATACGGTTGATTATACGCTGATTTTTACGGCTTGTCATAAACGCCTTGTTTAGCGTTGCGGCGGATTTGGCTCAGTTCCGCGATCATCCGGCGCGTGTCGCGGAAAACATTAACTTTCGAACCTTCGACGTTGTTCCAGCGGACGGGAATTTCCGCGAGACGCAATTTGTGATACTGCGCAACGAACAGAAATTCGACATCGAAACCGAAACGGTCAATCGTCATTACCTCTAAGAGCGGGCGGAATTTCTTCATATTGAACGCCTTGAAACCGCACTGCGTATCGAAAAATTTCAAACCCGACATCGTGCGGATAATCAGATTCATCACCTTTCCGCCCTGTTCGCGCCGCCACGGCTGATGCGTTCCGATCAGGCTTCGGTCCAAAGCGCGCGAACCGAAAGCCACGTCAATCTCGCCGTTCTGAATCGGTTCGACTATTTTGTAAAGTTCTTCAATCGGGGTCGAAAGGTCGGCATCACTGAAAATTGAGATGTCGGCGTTTGAAGCGAGAAGTCCGGTTTTGACGGCAAAACCTTTGCCGCGATTTTCTTCGTAACGGACAATTTTCGATTGGATTTCGGGAAATTCGGCGCAGACCTTTTCAGCGGTTTCCGAGGTTTTATCCCGCGAGCCGTCGTCCACGACAATCACTTCGGCGGAAAGTTTTTCGCCCTCGACAAACGCGAAAATTTGCCGGAGCGGTTCGCTTAAACGGTCTTCTTCTTCATACGCCGGAACAACAATGGAAATTGAAGGTATCATCAAACAAAAACTAGATGTTAAATTCTCGCGTCCGAAAAGTAAATCGCCGTCATACATAAATCTTTATTTATCCAATTCCAGATTCCAGATTCCAGATTCCAGATTTAAGAGTTAAGATTTGGAATCTGGAATCTGGAATCTGATTAGCCGACAACGCAAAAATGACTTTCGACAACTAATTTGTGATATAGTTTTAGAGGTTTGGAGTTTTCACAATGAGCAAGAAATTCGCTTTAATCATAATTTTATTCATTGTCGTCGGCGCAGTTTTAGGCGGACTTTTCGGCAAATTTTCAAAGACGGCGGCTGATACTTCGGTCACGCCCGAAAAGATTTCCGTAGATTACCGCGAGGCACTCGGCGTGATTGAAAACAATTACGTCGGCACGGTCAACCGCGAAGAGCTTTCCGAAAAATCTATCCAGAGTATGCTCTGGACGCTTGATCCGCACTCGGCGTTTTTTACTGCCGAGCAATATCGTAAGCTCAATGAAGAACAGGCTTCGGAATTTTACGGCATCGGCGTTTCGATTTTGCAGCACCGCGACGGCGTTTACGTCCAGTCAATTATTCCGAAAACGCCCGCCGATCAAGCCGGGCTTCGCTACGGCGATAAATTCCTGTTCGTTGACGACAAGGATGCGAAGGAATGGACGAGTGCCGAGGTTTCAAAAAACGTGCGCGGACCGCGCGGGACAAGCGTCAACCTCAAGGTCGAACGCGCCGGAGTTGCCAAACCTTTAGAATTTAACATCGTGCGCGGTGGCGTTCCGCTGCCTTCGATCCGCAATTCGTTTATGTTAAGCGACGGTGTCGGCTACGTCGGACTGGTCGGCGGATTTCAGGGAACGACTTCCGACGAACTTGACGCGGCAATCGCCGATTTGAAGAAAAAGGGAATGAACAGCCTCGTGCTCGATCTCAGGAACAATCCGGGCGGGCTGCTGCAGCAGGCGATCAAGGTCGTCAGCCGTTTTGTTCCCGAAGACAAAACCGCCGTTTCCGTCAAAGGTCGCACACGTGGCGGAAAAATGACCGATTTAACGACCGACGGCGGAAAAATCGAAGATATTCCGCTGGTCGTAATGATTAACGGCGGCTCGGCTTCGGCTTCGGAAATCGTCGCCGGCGCGGTGCAGGATTACGACCGCGGCGTGGTTGTCGGCACGGACAGTTTCGGCAAAGGGCTTGTCCAGCGGGTTTTCAATCTGCCTTACGGAACGGGAATGACCTTAACGACGGCGCGATATTACACGCCTTTCGGGCGTTCGCTCCAGCGCGATTACTCGAACGGCTCGATTTACGATTACTACACGCACAACGGCGAAGAAGACGAAACCGGCACGGAAGGCAAACCGAAACCCGTCGGAAGTCCGGTCAAGACATCCAGCGGCAGAACTTTATTCGGCGGGCGCGGCATCGAACCCGACATTAAAGTTCCGGCGCAAAAATTCACGCCGCTGCTCGGCAGAATAAATGAATCGGCATTTTTCTTTGTCCGCCAGCTCGTCGCCGGACAAATCAAAGGTTTTGAAGGTTATCGCCGCGACAAACAAACCTTTGTCCAGACGATTGATCCGAACGATTTACAGGTCAACGATAAATTGTTTGAAGCCTTTCGCAGTTTTACCGTCGCGGACAAATTAAACGGTTTGACGGCGGAAAATATCAACAGCCAGATCGCGCACGCCAAAACGCGGATTCGTGAAGAACTGGCGACTGCCAGCTATTCTAACGAAGCCGGCGCGCAGGTTTTACTCGAAGTTGACCCGCAATTGATGAAAGCGGTCGAATCAATCAACGAAGCCAGAAGGCTCGTCGCCAAGAATTAAAAGTCAGAACCGTCTGCGGTAGCGGACGGGTTTTTCAAGTAAAAGGTAAAAGTAGAAATAAAACTTTCTACTTTTACCTTTTTTAGTTCAACGAAAGTTACCCGTCCGCTACCGCAGACGGTTCTGACCTATTCAACAACCCGCAATATAAAACATTTCAGATAATAAGTTTCGGGCATCCCGAGCAAGATCGGATGGTCTGCCGCCTGCATACGTTTTTCGATCATGTGAACACGGCGTTTCGCGTCGCGCGCGGATTCTTCCAGCGTCTGCAAAAAAATCTCTTCCGAAAAATGAAACGAACACGAACAGGTAACGAGAATTCCGTCTTTGTTCAACAATTTCAAAGCGCGGAGATTTATTTCCTTGTAACCGCGGACGGCGGAGCGCAACGCCGAACGCGATTTGACGAACGCGGGCGGGTCAAGCACTACGCAGTCGAACTTTTCGCCCGCTTTTTCCATTTCACGAAGCGCGTCAAAAACGTTCGCCGTTTGAAATTCGATGTTTTTTATATCGTTCAATTCGGCGTTGCGTTTAGCAAGATTTATCGCGTCTTCGGAAATATCAATCGCCAGAACTTCATCGCAAACCTGCGCGAGATTCAAAGCAAATCCGCCGTTAAACGTGAAACAATCCAAACCTTTCCCGAAAGCGTAATTGCGAACCGCAAAATGATTTTCGCGCTGATCTAAAAAAGAACCCGTTTTTTGTCCTTCGAGCGGCGCGATGTGAAATTTTACGCCGTCCTGTTCGATAATTATTTCGTCGAGAACTTCGCCGTCTATAACGCCGGTCTGCATCGGCAGATTTTCGCGTTGCCGCACTTTGACATCGTTGCGTTCGACAATCGCGGTCGGCGAAAATTCTTCGCGCAGAATTTCGACAAATGTTTCCTTAAGCCTGTCAGAGCCTTGCGAAAGCGTTTGCATAACGAAAATTCCATTGTAATCGTCAACGATCAGCGACGGAATCAAATCGCCTTCGGAATAGATCAGACGCTTTGCGTTTGTTCGTTGTCCGTTGTCCGTTGTCCGTCGCTTAGCGGCTTCGATGATTTTTCTCCGCCAGAATTCTTTATCAATCGTTTCGTTTTTGGTCGTAAAAATCCGCAGGGTGATTTCCGACGAATCGCTGTAAAATGCACAGCCGACAAAGTTTTTGGCTTCGTCGAAGACCGTCACGACATCGCCGCCTTCGGCTTCCACGCGTTGAACGTCGCTTTTATAGATCCAGAGATGACCGTTGCGGACGCGTTTCGCGCCTTTTTTTGTGACGAATGCTTTTTCCATAAAGATTAGAATTTAACCGATGAAGATATATTTGGCTAATCCGCACAATCCGCCAAGGATGACGACGAGCAAAACATCGGCTTTCAAAAAATACAGCGCGGCGAACGACAGAACGGCTAAAACGAGCGCGAAATAATTCGTTTCAAAATTCGGAAAGATCACGGTCGCGCCGAACATTATCGCCAGATTCAAAATTACGCCGACAACCGCCGCCGTCACGCCCGAAAGCGCGGATGTCAGATTTTGGTTATGCCGCAACCGTTCGATATACGGCGCACCGATGAAGATAAAAAGAAACGACGGCAGAAACGTGACAAAAGTCGTCAAAAGTCCGCATAAAACAGCGAAACTCGTTTGATTATACGCGCCCGCATTGTTCCATCCGGTCATAAAACCGACAAACTGCAAAACCATTATCAATGGTCCCGGCGTTGTTTCCGCCAAAGCCAAACCGTCAACCGCCTGCGCCGCCGTAATCCA
>JALHNX010000237.1 GCA_022843305.1 Pyrinomonadaceae bacterium
ACGAAAGTGGCAATTATAGCGGCAGCCAGAAAGTTACTATGTTTGTTAAATGCCATTGCCAGAGACAATAGCTCTTGGTCGCCGGTTTCTATTTGATTTTTATTACAGTTGCTACTTAAAAACAGAAACTATTAAGCAGGTGAACAAAAATAAAGAGATATTTAGAAACCGCTGAAAGAGAGACCACTGATTAGACTGATTTAACTGATGGGCACAGATAAAATCAGTAAAAATCCGCCGAATCAGTCAAATCTGTGGTCTCTTTCATAATACCGGAAAACATTTGCTCACCTGCTTATCTACGGCGATTCCGATGAGAATGTTTTTGAGGGTGTAATCTGTTGGGATGATTCTTTGAACACACCGCAACAAACCGTATTTTGTTGTTCGGGACGTTTCACATCCGGCTATTTTCTTTTCTGCACTTTCAGCGCAAATTTTAAAATTTAAACAGACTCTTAAGAAAAAGTAATTTATAATTTTCACGAAAAGGTTTTGCGAGGAAAATGTGATGAAGATTTTGATTACAACCGATGGTTCGGATTTCAGTAAAGCGGCGATTGAAAAATGCTGTCAAATGGTGGTTAATCCTGAAAATACAGCTATAAAAATCGTTTCGGTTTATGAGATGACTTTCCCGCTCGACGTTTTTCCGACACCGACGGATTTTACCGAAAAGCTGGAAACCAGCGCACGCGAACAGGCGGAAAGTTTTGCCGAACAAGCCGAAGCGATGATTCGCCGTTTTTTTCCGAATTCGAATATTGATCTGACAACGCAGATCGCGGTCGGCGCACCCGAACAAATCCTGATCGAAGAGGCAAAGGAATGGAACGCCGATTTGGTCGTCGTCGGATCGCACGGACGCGGTTTCTGGGGACGAATGCTTTTAGGCTCAACCACCGACGCGCTCGTTCATCACGCGCCCTGCTCGGTACTGGTCGTGCGAAAACCACGCTAAATAAAATCCGGTTAAAAACTGATGTAAAATGCAATATGTGCTTTTCCAACGGCTTTTGCTATTTCGGAAAATTCAATTTCTTTATCAAATCTTTAAAGCGCGGTTCATCGTGCAAATCTTCAAACTGCAAATCAACATTGAGCCAGATAAGCCAGATCGAATTTTCTTCAAAAGCCTTTTCGAGTTCCGTCAGAGCTTGATTCGTATCGCCTAAACCGGCGTAGATCATTGCGCGTTGATAGGACGAAACATATTTTCCCTTAAATCCTGTGCGGTCAATCCGCCGCAACATTTCATACGCTTTTTCGGCAACGCCCGTCTTGCCGTAACAATAGCCCAAAAGCGCGATGGTTTGCTGAATCGGCTCGGCGGCAACGACCTTTTCAAACTCGGCAATCGCTTCATCGCGTTTTCCCGAATGAAACAAAGCCCACGCGAGATAATAATGCGCGCGTTTAAAATTCGGATCAATTTCGAGAACCAGCCGAAACTGTCTGATGGCGCGTTCAAAATCCCGTTGATAACAAAACGGTACGCCGCGAATTGTAAGTAAATAAAGCGAATTTGCTTCGAGCTGCTGTGCCTGTTCGATTTGCTCCAGTGCTTCATCAAATCTGCCGACCGCTGTCAAAAACCAACTATACCAATGCCGCGCCGAAGCGTAATCGGGCTTTAACGTGATGGATTTGCGATAATATTTTTCGCAGTCTTCCCAGCCTTTGCTGATAAAACAATGATCGGCTTTCGAGGCGTAAGCCTCCGCCGATTCGGGGTCGAGTTCGAGAGCTTTTTCGACCGCCGCTTCGACGTTTTTATAAACCATCTCCGGCGGAAAATAGAGATGATGCCCGAGCAGCAGATAAGCGTCCGCCAGACAAATATAAGCGAGCGGAAAATCCGGCGCGGCGGCAACGATTTCCTTCGCGCCCTGCAAACTTGCCAGCAATCCTTCCTCGGTGCGGCTTTCCCAGAAAAAGCGGTATTTTATGTATTTTTGATAAATCTCGGCATTCGGAGCCGTTTTTCCCGCCGGGGAATTTCCGTGACCTTGCTTTGCCAGAGCATCGGCGGCTTGGCTCGAAATTTTGTCCTGCATTTCAAAAAAATCGTCCGAAACGACCTCGAATTTGTCAGCCCAGAGCGTATCGCCGCTGCGCGTGTCGTAAAGCTGGAGATTGGCGCGGATTTTGGCATTCAAAGTTTGAATCGTTCCGCTGAGAACGACTTCGACTTCGAGTTCGCGCCCGATCGAGATCGCGTCTTTTTCGGTTTCAACATATTTCAGAACGGTTTCGGTCGAACGAACCGAAAATTTGCGGCAGACACTGAGCTGCGTTATTAAGGAATCGGCAATCGCCAAACCCAGATATTTCTCGTTTTCGGATTCCTTCGGCATCAAAAATTTCAGCGGCAGGACGGCAAGCGATGTCGTATGCCCGTTAAGGCTCGTATGGATCGCGCCGTTGGTGTGATTTTCATTTTTCGATTCGGTGATCGTTTCGACCTGCGCGACAAATCGGTAGCCGCGTCCCGGAACGGTCACGATAAAACGATGGTCTTTCGGATTTTCGCCGAAAATTTTCCGCAAGGTAAAAATATTTTGTGTCAGATTTGCTTCTTCGACAAAATTATTACCCCAGATTTGCGTCATTAATTCGTCTTTTGTAAGAAGTTTTCCGGGATGACGAACCAGCGTCAGCAAAGTTTCAAAAACTTTCGATTTGAGCAGGATATTTTCTTCGGCGCAGAAGAGCAACCGCTCTGAGGGTAATAAACGGTAGTTTCCGAATTCATATCGCAAAACCCTGCTGTTCATAATCAAATTACAATAAAGTCAGAAAAACTATTAGCAAATATGATGGTGCGAGAGGTAAAACAGTTGCTGTAACGACAGCAAATTATTAACCTTTCGCCGATATTTCCTAACTGACAAAAAGACAACAACAATCTTTAGTTAACGCAATTTGCGTGTCAGATCAGGGAAAAATCAATATTTGTATGACAATTATTAAAACAGGACAAAAAATTTAACGCTCAAAAATTTGAAAATGTTCCAATATAAAAGTTTTTTTCCAAAATTTTGGACGGACTGCAAAAAGAGAACACCGCTCGAAATTGATTTGTGACGGTTATTTGTGGGTGGCGGTTCTGACAAAAAAACGGCGGTCAGGGTGACCGCCGTTTTCTGTTTCTAATTTCGGGCGTGAAATTAGAAGTCAAACCGTCCGGCAAATTGGATGATTCGCGCCGCGCCCGCCGTTTGCGACAAACCGAAGTTCGCGTTATTAACGTCGCTGACCGGAATTCCCAAATTCACTTTATTGAACATATTAAAGAAATCCGCGCGAAGCGTGAACCGCATTCTTTCGGTGATCGGAATCCGCTTGATGACCGAAAAATCCATAGTTGTAAACTTCGGTCCGCGGAAAATGCTGCGTCCGACGTTGCCCTGATTTCCGTCAAGCGGAACGGTCGAGGCAAAGAGCGAACGGTCGGGTCCGGTGTAAACGCGGCTGTTGGCATTCGTCTGATTGCTGGTGAAAGCATTGCTTCCGTTGGCAAAGGTCGCCCGCGAACTCAAGCCCGTTCCCTGACGATCAACGCCGTTCATAAAGACGCTGAACGGATAGCCGGTCTGTGCCTGATAAATTCCCGAAAGCGTCCAGTTTCCGATCAAACGATTGACAAAACCGTTGGTCGAACGGAACGGCAGTTCGTAGATGAAATTCAGCACGAAACGATGCCGCGCGTCAAAGCTCGAATCGCCGCGCTCGAGACGCAGACCGCCCGCAAACCCCGAAGAATCACGCGGTAAGCCGCGGTCGCTCGTTCCCTGCACAAGGGCATCCGCTGCGTCGTCAATCGAATGACTCCACGTATAAAAACCCTGAATCTGTCCGAGTCCGAAGCGTTTGTTCGACAGGGTTTTCGTCAAACGAACCTGCATCGCGTCATATCTCGAATTACCGATCGTGGTAATCAAAAAGGCGCTTTGCTGTCCGAAAGCCTGATTCAGCGTTCCGTTCAAATAATTCGTCCGCGCACTCGCGCTGATCGGATTGTTCGAACCCGTAATCGCATTAACCCGCGCGACGCTCGTCAACTGCCCGTCCATCGAGCGGATCAGATTAGTGCCTTTCGTGCCGACGTAATCGATCTCGAACAGGAATTGATTACTGATTTCGCGCTGATAACCGAAGTTCCAGCTCGCGCTGTTCGGCGTGACGAATTTCTGCTGCAGGATGTTGTTTTGCGCGGTCGGGAAAATTACAGCTAAACCTAATTCCTCGCCGTCCTGCACGAGATTTGTCGCGGTTCTAGGCGTAATACGCGGCGTATCGTCAATCAAAAATCCACCCGAGCCGTTTAGCGGAATCTCGAAAATAGCGGTCGAAAACGGCGGATTGCCGCTCGAATTGCCGAAGAGATTCGTAAAGATGCGGTCGTAGAAAAGCCCGTAGCCGCCGCGAATCGAAGATTTGCCGGGACCGCCGAACAGTTTGCCTAAAAATCCGCTGTCGAAAGCCGGACTGTATGCAAAACCGAAACGCGGTGCGAAATTGTTCCAGTCTTTATCCCACAAGCCGATGTCGGGATTGTCCGAGTTTTTGCCGACCGTCTTGAAGGCGAAACCGCCCGTCGGAGTCGGACCGCTCGGGTCCTGGTCAATCAGATTTGAAAGCATCCCGTCTTTTTCATACGGAACCTGATTAAATTCCCAGCGCAAGCCGAAATTCAGCGTCAGATTCTGGCGAATGCGCCACGTATCCTGCGCGAACAGACCGTATTCCTTCGTGCGATAACGGCGAAAATCGTTATCAACGCGTTCTCCGCTCTGATTGAAAAACTGCGTCTGCGCCTGAAAAGCGACGATTCCCGTCAAAAAGCTCAGATAATCGTTGATCAGACCGCCCGCGCCGGTTGCCGGAACATTTCTGGTTACGCCCGCGCCGTCAACATAACGGACAATCGGAAAGTTAAAATTCGAGCCAAGCCCGAAACTAACTGTTTCCTGACGGCTGAAATTACTTGCGCCGTTCGAGAAAATCGAGCGGATTTCGCCGCCGAATTTCCAGGTATGCGCACCTTTAACCCACGTCAGCGAATCGGCAATCGTCATCGTTCCCGTCGTGCGTCCCTGTGTGCTGAAGTTATTTATCGAAGTAAACGGCGTGATCAGGTTGATGCCGTTCGCGTTCGGCGAACCGAAATTCAAAATCGGCACGTTGTTCGCCGTAAATATCGAATTTACCGCGTCGTTGATCGAATTCGGCACAGCACCGTCGCCCGGACCGTTAAAATCCGCCTTTGCGCGGTTGATACCGAAGCGGAATTCGTTAACGATGTTCGGCGTGATCGTCGAAATTAAATTGAAAGCATAGACCGCGCCTTTTTGCGGGGTCAGCAATTCATCGCCGAATTCGGGGAAAGTCGGCGCACCGACCGAATAATTGCCTTTCGACCAGTTAATGCTTCCCGTCAGGGTATTTCTGTCATTGATCTGATAATCAACGCGTGTCGCAATCGAATCAATATCGTTCCGCGCCGTGTAGCCGAACGTGTAATATTCGAAAACTCCCGGCAGAGGCGATGTCCGCGCACTGCCCGACGGAAGATTGGGCAGCGGGAAAATACTGTTCAAAAGCGCGAGCGAAGTCGGGCTGAACGGCAAATTGACACCGAGAGCGCCCGGAAGATTGTTATTAAATGCGCCCTGACGAATATCCAAAACGCCGAAACTGCCCAGATCGCGGTTGGTTGTCGCGCTGCCGGTCGGCGCGGGCGTGTTCAGAATTCCCGTCCGGGCGAGCGCGGTCGGCACGAGGCGGAACTGCTGCGCGCCGGTTTTCTGCCGGTCGCCTTCGTAGTTGAAAAAGAAAAACAATCTGTCTTTCACGATCGGACCGCCGATTGAAACGCCGTATTGTTTGCGGTCGAGCGGATCGGTTTCGCCCGTCGTGTCGAAAAAATTGCGCGCGCCGAATGCGTCCGAGCGGTAATAAAGATATGTTCCGCCGTGAAATGCGTTGCCGCCGCGCTTGGTCGCGGTCGTTACGATGCCGCCCGTGTTGCGCCCGTATTCGGCGTTGAAATTTCCCGTGATGACGCGAAATTCTTCGGTCGCGTCAATATTCGGCGTTGCAATTCCGCCCGGAATTCCGGGAACGTCCGTGTCGTTATTGTCCACGCCGTCAACCAGAAAGTTGTTGTTTCGTTCACGCGAACCGTTGACCGAAAAACCGCCGAGTCCCGAATCGGTCTGGACGGTTCCGGGCGCGAGCAGAACAAGCGCCGACGGATTGCGCGACAGAAGCGGCAAATCCTGAATTTTCTGATTATTAATGAGCGTCGAAAGCTGCTGGTCGGTGCTGTTGACCTGCGTCGCAATGTCGCCGCTCGTCACGGTCACCGTTTCCTGGCTACCCTGCGGATTGAGCGTCAAATCCTGCTCTGTCACGAACGCGACGGAAATCTGCACGTCCGTCACGCTTGCCGACGCAAATCCCTGCGAGCTGACGCTGACGGTATAAACGCCGACCGGCAGTTTCGAGATCGTATATTCGCCGTCCGAGTTGGTTTGGACGGTGCGCGTTTCGCCGGTCGTCTGGTTTTTGATTTCGACATTCGCTCCGGTAACGACCGCGCCTGTGCTGTCCGAAACGCGACCTCTGACCTCACCCAGCGAGCTTTGTCCGAAAACGGTCGGCACACTGCCGACCAAAAATATGAAAAATAGCACATATAAGAAACTTCGTGTTTGTTTCATCAGTTTTTCCCTCTAATGCATAAAAATTTTGTCCTGAAGTTTTGGATAAAGTTTTTATTTCGAGATAATTGATTTCACCCGCAGAAACTTTGTCCAAATAATTCAAAGCCGCTTGAGCGCAAAGGCGGTGCCAAGTCTGTGAAATAGGGTTAAGTTATTGAAAAGCAAGTAGAAAGAGTGTTTTACGAAGTCTTGCGGAAGCTCAAAAACGCGGAACAATCTTATTTTATAAAATCAAATATTAAGCCGAATCTTGTTTTTGCGTGATGAGCGGACAAAAAAAGGGACGAACCCGAAAGGCTCGTCCCATAAACCGAAACCGTGTCGTCGGATATGCGGTTTCGGTTTAATAGTGAAAAATTTCAACTTTTCAAACTCTTCAAACATTTCACCAATTTGACGTTCGATTCCCAATCCGCAACGTCGCCGCTCATCGCGTTGAAACCGAATTGACCGAAAATCGGCGGCATTTTACCGTTCGAGTTCCAGAGCAGAAGCACGCGCTCGCCGAAAAGCGCCTGCGCGACGCTGATTTCCGTCACGCGGTCGCAGCGGAGCATTATTCTGCCGTCCTCCTGTTCGCGGCAATCCTGCTCGTCGAGCAGAAAAACCGCCGCTTGGCACTGCTTCATTGCGGCGCGCTGCGAAAGCGGCAAAAATCCGTTTTCAAATTCGCCCGTTCCGAACGCGATGCTTCCGAAATCGGCAAGTTCGAGCGCGGCACGAAGATTTACGGATGCTTGTTCGCGGCGTCCCGCCGAAATATAAACGCAGCCGATGTTTTCACCCGCCGCTTTGTCGAACCGAAAAACGCTTTTTTGGGTAAAAACCGTCTCGGGCGCGATTTCACACGCTTCGCCGGGCGCGTCGAGAAACGCCTTCATCTGGTCGAGCCTGACGCTCAGACGCGCGGGCTGACCGCGTTTTCCGACCGTCGCCGTGCCGAGTTCGGCGGCGTGGCAAAGGCTGAAAAAGCTGACGATGACGGCTTCGATGTTCTCGTTCATTTGCGGGCTGAGACTTAAATCCTCACCCGAAATATGCCAGAAATTCGCCACGTCCAGATAAGTCGCAATCTTCAAATCCTGTCCGTGAATCCATTCGACCGCCCGCCGGTAAGCCGGAACGACGCGCAAAATTCTCCGGTGAATCTCGCATTCGGCTTCGGTGTTTTTCGCCAACTCCTCGCCCAATGCCGTGAGCTGAAAACGCTCGTCCGTGCGGGCTAAAATTCCCCAGAATTCATACGCCGCGATTTTCCGCGCATCGAAAACGCGGCGCGGTTCGGCGTTCGTCATCTCGATCACGGAAACGCCGTTCGGCTTATGTTTAAAGAATTTGACGACCTCGCGCAGATCGTTCGCCGTTGCCAGGATCGGCAGACTAACACCATTTGCGGCTTCAAATTCCGCGCCTTCCGAAATGTGTATGTCCGGCTGATTTTTATAAAAATAATCGTTCGCGGCGGGCGGCGCGTTGTCACGGTAATCGTTTTTGGCAATTTGCAGATACATCTTAAACCTCCTTCCCTAAGCCCATATTTTCGCCTT
>JALHNX010000238.1 GCA_022843305.1 Pyrinomonadaceae bacterium
GCTTCTGCTTTAAGGAAAAACAGAAATAAACTTCGTATCAATTTCTCATCGCCAGATGAAAAATTATCTGATACTGATATACAAAAGCTATCTCCTGACATTCTAAAAATAACATCTTTAACTTCGCTTAATTTAAACCGTAATAACATCAGCGATATTTCTTTTCTCAAAGAGTTAAAATCTCTAACTTCACTTGAACTAAGTGATAATCAAATTAGTGATATTTCACCTCTAAAGGAATTAAAATCTCTGACATCTCTCGATTTGAGTGTCAATCAAATTAATGATATTTCACCTCTAAAGGAATTAAAATCTCTCACATCGCTTAGTTTAAGTCGAAATAAAGTTAGTGATGTTTCATTTCTCAGAAAATTGACAAATTTAACTACGCTTGATTTAAGTGGCAATCCAATCCTTGATGTTTCATCTCTTATGGATTTAAAGTCATTAACTTCGCTTTATATAATTGGTAATCAAATTAATGATATTTCATTTGTTAAAGAATTGAAGTCTTTAAAAGCACTTATTTTAAGTCATTATTCACAATTAGATTTACCAAAAAGATTGAAAAATAAGATACGTTTAGAACGAGATGATATAAATCAACTTATAAAGTACTATGAACAACTTGAAAAAGAAGGCAAAGATTATATTTATGAAGCTAAGGTTTTGATTGTCGGCGAACCGAATGCGGGAAAGACCACTTTGTTCAGAAAACTGCAAAATCACGATTATTTGCCTCAGAATGCGACAAAGGAAGAAAAAGAACAAACGGTAGGCGTTAATATCGAGATATTAGAATTTCCGTTTGACGAAGAAAAAGAATTTAAGGCGCATCTCTGGGATTTCGGCGGACACGAAAAGCAGTATGTTTTGCATCAATATTTCTTTACCGAACGTTCGCTCTATGTTCTGCTCGCGCACGACCGCAAACAAAACCCGAATTTTAACTACTGGTTTGAAATCATTGCCACACTCGGAAATAATTGTCCTGTTCTTGTCGTTCTGAATGAAATAGAATCGAGAGTTCCCAACATTGACATTTCACTTTATCGAAGAGAATTCGGCGAAAAAATCAAAGACATCGAAGAAAAAAGAGTTGATTTTGACAATAATGACGACGGCAGATTTACCAATCTGGTCAACGAAATAAAAACCAAGCTCAAGAATCTCGAACATATCGGCAAAACATTGCCGAAAACGTGGGTTAAAATCCGCGAAGAACTCGGAAAAATCGCAAAGCCGATGATTAGTCTTGATGATTATTACGAAATCTGTAAAAAATGTGGTGTCGAACGAGCCGATTATCGAACACAGATTCTCGAATATCTTCACGATTTGGGCATCGCGCTTAATTATAAAAACGACGATAATTTGCGAAACAAATTGATTCTCAAACCGAATTGGGTGATTGATGCAATGTATGCGGTTCTCAAAGACGAACAAATCATCAAAAACGCGGGAAAATTCAGCGCGGACGAGGTTTTCGATTTGTGGCAGGATTATAAAGCGGACGAAAAAACGATTCTGCTGCAATTGATGCAGAAAGGAAAGTTTGAAGTCGCATACAAACTCGCAGGCAAAAACGCTTACATCGCGCCGATTCTATTGCCCGAAATTGCGCCCGAATTTCCATTTGACGAAACCGACAGTTTGCAGATTCATTTTGAATACACATTCAAACCGAAAGGCATTATCTCGCGCCTGATTGTCCGCTTTCACGAAAACATCGTCGTCAATAAAGAAACCGGCGAACAAATCGTCTGGAAAAAAGGCGTTTTGCTCAAACATAATAATTCGTCGGCGCGGGTTATCGAATCCGAACAACGAAGAAAGATAACAATCACCGTTTCAGGCAAAAGCGCAGTCGAAAACCGCGAATTTATCACAATTATCAGCAATGAAGTAAAACGAATTCACCGCGATTGGTTTGAAAACCGCTTGCAGTTTGAGGAAAAAATCCCCTGTTATTGCGAAGTTTGCCAAACGGAAACCGAACCGCAATTTTATGAATTGAATACGGTTAGAAGTTATTATGAAATGAATCTGGAAATGCCTTGTGATAAAAGTGTCAAAGCCAGAAAACCGCAAACAGTAAATCCGCGAAGATTGCTCGAAGGCGTTTATATTGAAGAAACCAAGAAAGAATTTAGAGATTTTGAGAGAAATAAATTTGAAATTGCCAACGTCAGTATTACTCAAAACATTACTAAAATTGACGGCGATGAAACTACGTTTATTCAAGGCGTGAGCAATTCTCAAATAACTATTCAAAAACAGATTGTTGATGAAGTTTCGCAGAAGATGAACGAAGCGCAAAAGCAAACGATGGAAAGCCTTGCCGATGAAATTGTTTCCCGAATCGAAGCGAAACTTAGCGGCGAAAAGAAAGATGAATTGGAAGAAGTGAAAAAAGGAAAGTGGGAAACGAAAGTAAAATTTTCTCTGCCGTTTATTCCGCTCGAAATTACGAGAACCGTTCCGCCCGACGAGTTTATTTCAAAAGTGCAAAAATGGCTTTACGGCGGCGATTTACAAACGAATTTATTAGAAGCGAAAGAAGAAACAAAAGGATTATCGGGCGATTGATCTTTATTAAAAGAGTTAAAAAGTTTGTTGAAAATAAGCAGGTGAGCAAATATTTTTCGGTATGATGAAAGAGACCACAGGATTCGGGGCGTGTCAGATTTTCTGTATAAACTCAATTTTTTGATTTTTACCTTGTCCGCCCAAATCCCCTATTATCAAGAATTTAGTGGAAATTGAATTTGGTGGACAAAACGGAAAAACACAAAATTTCTTACACCCTCCAGATTCGACTAATTCGGCGGATTTTCACTGATTTTATCAGTCCCAATCGGTTAAATCAGTCAAATCTGTGGTCTATCTTTCATTGGATCAGACCTTTTCACTTTCTCACTTTTCCCCTTTTTCACTTTTTCTTCATTCAACCGTAATTTTCGCAATATCGAGAATCGAATAACGACCGATGCTACCGTCTTTGGCGATAATCGTTAGAATTCCTTTATCAACTCCGAACTTTAAGATTCCGCTCATCGGAAGCTCGATTTTCCTGCCGTCCTTGAAATCCACGATCAGGCGAATATCCGCAAGTTGACTCGGATCAACCGGCGCAATCTCGGATTTCTTTTCGGTCTTTGCCGTCGTTCGCGGCTTTTTCGGTTTTACCTCTTTTTTTGTCGTTTCCTTTTTCGGCGTTTCCTTTTCGGCGACGTTTTCATCGGTTTTAGTTTCAGAATCGTCTTTTTTCGCGGGAATGTTTTCGGTTACGACAACTTCCGGCTTTTTAGTTTCTTCGACTTTTTCCGGCTCTTCTTTTATTGCCGTTTCAGTAACTTCTTTTTCCGGTTCGGTTTCGTCGTCTGATTTTTTGGGTTCTTCCTTTTCGACTTTAGCAATTTCCGGTTTCGGTGTCGGTTTGGGTTTCGGTTTGACCTCGATGATCGTGCCGACCGAATTTACGCGGACATCGGTTTCTGCGCTGCTTTTTACTTCGGGCTGTTTTGATTCGTCGGTTTCGGCAACGGCGGCAACGGGTTGAAAACTGCCCGCAAATTTTATGCGAAATGTTGCCGGCTCGTCAGTCGGCGTTTTGCCTTCGATTCTTAAAATAAGTTTCAACGGTTGGCGCAGATAAATGACGCGTCCCGTTTCGCCATCGGGATTATCGGAATAAACCCTGATTTTCGTCAGCGGGCGAAGATTGTCCGCCGTAAAAATATCAATGTCGCCGTCCAGATTTTTCGTCACGACATTGATAAAAACATCGCCTTGATTGCCGTTAAAAACGTAAAAATAACTCGTCAAACGCGCATCGCCGATGTCGCGCGCCTTGATCGTTCCGCTGATTTCGTTTGAAGTAACGGCGGTCGGAAAATTTTGATTGGTTGATTGGGCGAATGTTTCAATCGAAGAATAAAACGGAATTATCCAAAGACCGAAGACCAAAAACCAAAGAGCAAAGACGGATTTTTTTTTGTAAAACATTATTTCCATTTCATTAAACCAAATCCTTCCGCAGATGAACGAGCCGCGAAGTTTCTTCATAGCCGAGTTTTAGATGCGCGTGAAGGCTTATATCGTTTCCGACTTCGGCATCGGAAGCCATCTCCGTACAGCCTTTTTTCCGCGCCCAGCGTTCCGCACCGCGCACCAGATCGCCGCCGATTCCGTAACGTCTGAATTCGCGTTCGACAAACCAGCCTTCCAAATATCCGACGTGATCGGTATGACAATCTTCGACGAATGGACGAATGCTTGCTTCGAGAAAGCCGACGAGTCTGCCGTCGGTTTCGGCAACCAGCACCAGTTGCGAATCGGAATGCTCGTAAATATCGAGCATTTCGTCCTGATGTTCCTGTTCGGTCAATTCATCCCAAAGCATTTGCCGCAGGCGATACCATTCCTGCAAATCGGTTTCCTGAACCGGGCGCACGATAAAATTGATTTCCGTCATTAGCAGTTGATTTTAGCAGTCTTGTTTTAATACAACAAATGTTTTTAAGGCAAAAGGAAAAAGGCAAAAGGTAAAACTATTTGCTTTCCTTTTGCCTTTTGCCTTTTGCCTTTTGCCTTAAATCACTCTTCAGTTTCGACCGCTTGCGGTTTGTCCTGCATAAGTTCGAGCGCTTTTTTCATTTGCAAATCTTCTTTGACGACAGGTTTCGGCTCGACTTTCGGTGCCGGTGTCGGTGTCGCCTGCGGATTTTGCTGTTGTTCTTCGTTTTGCTCAAGGAGATTTTCAACTTCGATCGGTTCGGGCGTATCGGGTTTCTTGACTTCCACCGAAGGTTTTACGCCTGAATTGTTGCGTTCCTCGGAATAAAATGTTTTGCCGCTTGCCGAAGCCCATTTGGCAACCGTCAAAAGCAAACCGTCGCCGCCTTTGAGCGTAAACAACTGCTGTTCGGTTCCCGCGCCGAAACTTTTTTCGCCGACAACTTCGCCGCGTTTGCGGTCAATCAGAGCCGAAGCAATGACTTCGCCCGCGCCAGCCGTTCCCAAATCAATCAGCGCGACGACTTTGCCGTCAAAAATCGCTTTTGCCGGGTCAGCCGTGTAGCTTTGCAAAACTTTATTTTCGCGCCCGATGACCTGCGCCAGAGTTCCGTCTTTGATAAACAAATTCGCAACCGCCACGCCTTCATCAATCTTACCTGCCGCGACGCCGCGTAAATCGAGAATGATTTTCTGAACGCCTTGTTTCGTCAGATTCTGCACCTGCGTTTTGATGTCGTTCGCTTCGCCGGTTTCGAGGCTGTAAACTGTGATCACGCCGACTTTGCCCGTTTCGACTTTGACTTCTACGGTCGGAATTTTATAGCTTCCGCGTGAAACGGTCAGAGTTTGCGGTTTCGCGCCGGCGCGTAAAACTCTTAATTTCACACCCGAACCGGCTTCGCCCATAATCATCTGACGCGCATCGTAAAGCGAAATATCGCGCGTCGCTTTGTTTTCGATGTATTCGATCACGTCTCCGGCTTTGAGTCCGGCTTTATCGGCAGGCGAGCCTTTAACCACCGAAATGACGTAAAGATATGAAGAAATCTGCGAAAATTCCGCGCCGATTCCGGTTAAGGTGTTTTGTTTTTTCGCTTGATAATCCCTGACCTGTTCAGCCGTCAGATATGACGAATACGGGTCTAAATTAGCCAGTCCGCGCAATGCTCCGGCACGAACTTTTTCCAAGTTCGGTTCGTCAACATAATCGTTCTGGATATGCTGAAGAACCGATTCAAAGATTCTGAGCTGCGCTCCCGAATCGTTGATCGGCTGTTGGGCGTGACTGCTGAAAAAATTGCCCATAATGCCGCCCGTAATAGCGTAGAGAGCAATCAGCATCGAAAATGAAACAAGGATTAATTTACCGCGAAATGACATTTTTTACCTCTTAAAGTTTTTAATACGGAGCAACTTGCGTTAATGTTTCTAACGACAAACAATTATCTACTAACAAATTTATTCGTGCAAGAGAAACAAACAACTAATCCCGAGGATTTTCTAGATGTTTTTTCGGTTCCGCCGACCGGCAGACTCGCCGCGCTCGACCTCGGCACAAAGCGCATCGGCATTGCCGTTTCCGACGAACTGCAAATTACCGTCCGTCCCGTTAAAACCATCGAAAGAATCGGATGGAAAAAACTTCTCCTGCAAATCAAAGAAATACTCGCAGGCTTTGATGCCGTCGGACTCGTAATTGGTTTGCCGTATAACTTTGACGGCACGGAAAGCGAAATGTCCCACGAAGCGCGAAGACTTGCCAAAAACTTTGCACTGTCGCTCGAAATTCCCGTTATTTTGCAGGACGAGCGCGTTACTTCTTACGAAGCCAAAGGACGGCTTTGGAAAGAAGGCGTTTCGGGCAAAGAATTTCTCAAAAGAGTTGACAACGAAGCCGCCGCGATTATCTTGAGCGATTTTATCGAACTGCGAAATCAACTTTCGAGTAAAAGTGAAAAAGCCGATTGAATTTTCAAATCGGCTTTTTCACTTTTTCACTTTTTCACTCTTTCACTTTTTCACTTTTTCACTTCCAGAATCCAAACTTCCTTCGCGTTCTGCTCGACCGCCGCTTTTGTGAAGGGAAAAATCATCGGAGTTCCCGTGCGCCACGCCTCAAACTGGTCTTTCCAGTGCGGGCTGTTCGGATTTCCCGATTGACCGAGCGGGATGACGTGACGCGTCGCGTCCCAATTTCCGGGGCTGGCGATGTGCCGCATCGAAACATACGCGCCGACGTTCGGCGTTAAACCGCTGCCGTTGACGTTTGTAAATCGGGCGGCAAACTGCCCGCCGACGAGCGGAACAATCGCTAAAGGATGTTGAAAATTTGCGACAAATGCGTTTCCCCAACGCCAGTTCGCTTCGTCCGTGCCGAATCTTTTCGGATTTGCAAGGTTTACGCGCGATTCTTTGTCGCAGGTTTTCAGCAATTCGTTGTAATCGGCAAAACCGGCAGGCAGCCAACGCGCCGTTTTGTCTTTGATAATCCAAAACAAAAGCCTTTCGCGCACGGCGACCAGCGGAACTTTGTTGTCATTGGCGATTTTGCCCGCCGCGCAATTGCGGATTTCGTTGACGATCAAACCGGCTTTCGAGTCCGCCGACATTTTGCCGTCGAAGGTTTTTAAAACCGCGAGCGTTTCTGCCGATGCGGCTTCGTTTTTGACAATCTCGTCCGCCAATTCGGCGTAAACTTTGCTGTAAACGTCGTGCTGCACGTCGCGCATGTCGTCCATCGTGACTTTAGTGTTGTTTTTCAGCAGATCGTAAATCCGCCGCGCCCGCCACGGATTGGCGGCATCGCGCGATATTGTGCCGAAATATTTGTAATCCGTGCCGACGATGCGCTGATTTGCCGTCAGAATAAAGCCTTCCTTCGGATTATAAAGCTGCGGCAAGGCTTCAAAGGGAATGTAGCCGATCCAATCGCCGTCAGCGGTCGCGCCGTTGTATGGCAAATCGCCGTCGCCCGTGCGCCGGATCGGGATTTTTCCGGCGGCGATCCAACCGATATTTCCCCGCACATCGGCATATACGAAATTCTGCGACGCGCCGCCGTAAGTTTTTAAAGCATTTTGAAAATCTTTCCAGTTTTTCGCGCGGTTAAGTTTGAAAAACGCTTCAAACTCCTGATTGTTCGGGTCGCGCGCCGTCCATTTCAAAGCGAATTTCTGCCCGATTTCATCAGTGATAATCGTGCCGTTACGCGTTTCTTCAACTTCGATAACCTGCGTTTCGGTCGCCGGTGCAAGCGGATTTTGACGAACTTTTATCTCTTCCCGGCGGACGACGATTTTTTCCCAACCCGTCGGCGTTTTATATTCACCCTGATCGTTAAAAGTTTCGCGGTATAAATCCTGAACATCGGGACCGACATTGGTCGCGCCCCACGCAATATTTTCATTATGACCGAGAACAACGCCCGGAACACCCGGAAACGTAACGCCCGAAACGCGCATATCCGGCGTTGAAAGATGCGAAAGATACCAAATTCCGGGCGCGGCTGGCTGAAGATGCGGGTCGTTTGCGAGAATCGGCTTGCCGTCCGCCGTTCGCTTGCCCGAAATCACCCAATTATTGCTCGCCGCCAAATCTTCGGCATAAAGTCCGACGCGCGAAAGCGAATTTTCACGAATCTTCGCATCGTTCTCGGCAAATCTTAAATCGTCATCCGTAATTTG
>JALHNX010000239.1:0-4931 GCA_022843305.1 Pyrinomonadaceae bacterium
TTTTTGCATCGTAAAAAATTCATAGAAAATTCTCCTATTTTCGGTTATTAAAGAAATTAGGCGGATGCGAACAGGTTGAACGTTTGATACGGCAAGCATCAAATTGGTTTGTTCGCGCCCGAAATTTTCTTACATCCCGAGGAAAAAACGGATCAAATGTATATGATCCTCGAAAAACTCGTCCTCTTTTTCGCCGAGCGCGGAAATCGGAAGCCAGAAAGCTTTTTTCGCGTCGTCGCCGCCTTTGACGCGCGGCAAACCGTCTTTTAAGTTCGGTTCAAGCTCGATGAAATAGGCGAAAGTGACGGTTCGCCCGCGTTGCGAGCGTTCGGGATAATCAAAAACGTGCGAAGCCTTAATGCTTCCGCGCAAAACCTGCGCCGGAACTTTGATGTTGGTTTCTTCCTTTAATTCCTTGATCGCCGAATCTTCGAGCGTCATATTTTCCGCCAAAAATCCGCCCGGCAGTGCGAGCAAACCTTTCCCCGGCTGAAATCCGCGCCGAATGACCAAAATATGTCCGCTTTGAACGACAACCGCATCGGTCGTCAGAAAAACGGGTTTAAAGGGTACGCCTTTAAATTGCGTGGCTTCGCGGTATTTTTCGAGATATTCAAACTCGCTTTTTAAGGTCGGATAAAATTCCGTCTGCCGAAAAGCGTTCAGATAATTTGCTACGGTTTTCGGGACAAGTTGTTGCCAATCTTCATCTTCCGCGAAATATTTTTTACGAATCTCGGTCGCGTTTAACGAAAGATTGCGTTTGTCCGCGCAGTAAAATTCTTCAAAATTCCATTGCGGAAAAAGATTCAAATAATAAGAACTTTTATCTTTGAAAAATCCGACGATTGAAATGCGCGCGCCTTCTTTTCCGTCGTCTTCCGTAATTTCGTTGACCAGATTCTGAACTTCCGCCGTCCAAACGTGGTCGTTATACGGATAATCGCGGACGGCGCGAAAAATCAAGCGTTTGGCATCTTCGGGAAAACAGGCGCGGATAATTTCTTCGCGCATCGCGGGCGTGAACGGATTTTTCACGTCGGGCGCACTTCGCGCCGAGCCAAGTATGATGATGACTTTTTCGGCTAAAGTTAAACTGTATTTGATTAAATCTTGATGTGCGAGATGCAGCGGCTGGAATCGTCCGATGACGATTGCGTAATCATATTTCTTCATTTTCCTAACACTCTCCGTGTTCTAAATTTTCGTCATTCAATCCGAATGACTATATTAATTACAAAAACACAATACGCCGAAATTTTCAAATTAGTTGGAAAGATTTTTCAAACTATCGGCTTTCAATCCGCATTTTCATTCCGTATTTCGGGCGCAGTGTAACCATCGCTTGAAGCCCGATCTTTTGTCCCAAAGCGAGGCTCAGTTTCCATTTTCTGCCCAAAACTGCAAGCAGTAAAATGCCTTCCATCCACGCGAAGCCTTCGCCGATACAGCTCCGAATGCCTTTGCTGAACGGCAGATAGATAAATTTATTTCCCGCTTCTTTGACCGAAACCGTTTCCCAGCGTTCGGGAATGAATTCTTCGGCGTTTTCCCAAAACCGCGCATCGTGGTGCATGACAAAAGGCGACGCGAGAACGAGCGATTTCGGAGCGATTTTGTAACCGCCGAATTCGTGTTCTTCGAGCGCCAATCGTCCGATTGCCCACGCGGGCGGAAAAAGCCGCATTGATTCGGCGAGGATTTGTTCGGTGAATTTCAAACGCGGATAATCTTCCGGCGTAACGGCGCGGTTGTCCAAAATCTCGTCAATTTCGGCGTGAAATTTTTGTTCGGCTTCCGGGTTTTGCGAGAGAAGATAAAACGTCCACGTTAAAGCGTTGGCGGTCGTTTCGTGTCCGGCTAAAAATAACGTCAAACATTCGTCGCGGATTTGTTTGTCGGTCATCGCGCCGCCGGTTTCTTCGTCCTGCGCCATCAATAACATCGAAAGCAGATCGCCCGTGTCTTCGCCCGACTTTCGGCGTGTTTCGATGATTTTGTAAATCACTTCGTCCAGAGTTTTTCGCGCATTTTTTAATTTCGTGATCGGCGGAAACGGCAATTTTTCAAGCAGTTCGGAATACGGCAAAAGGATGAAATTGAACATCGAAACGATTGTCGTCATCGCTTTACCGACCTCGTCCGCGTCGTTCTCGACATTCGCGCCGAACAAGGTTTTGCCGACGATCCAAAGCGTCAGGCGCATCATTTCCCGGTCAATATCGCGTGTTTCGCCGCCGCGCCATTCGCCCGCCATTTTTTCGCCGAATTCGATCATCGAACGGGCGTAATCATTAATTCGGTTGCGGTGAAATGCGGGTTGGATCATTCGTCTTTGTCGAAGGTGAAATTCCTTTTCGCTCGTCAAAAGTCCTTCGCCCAAAAGTCCTTTGGCGCGCTGCAATGCGCGTCCTTTCATAAATTTCGCGTGATTTGTCACCAGCAGATCGCGGATCAGATCGGGATGATTGAGAAAAAACGCGGGAATTTTGCCGAGCCTGAAAGCCGAAACGTCGCCTAAGGTTGAAAGCCGCGTCAAAAACGCGGGCGGGTCTTTTCGGAAAGAGCGAAAATGTCCGCCGAACAGATCGGTCTTGACGGTCGGCGGCGCAGTTTGTTCGGTTGCTTTCATAAAGTTGATTTTAGCAGAAAACCTGTATTTTTAACGCAAAGGCGCAAAGGTGCAAAGGTGCAAAGTTTTTTTATAAGAAATGGAAACAGCAAAATTAATATTTTATGTTTTCCCTTTGCGGCTCTGCGTCTTTGCGTCTTTGCGTTAAATTTTCCCAAGTCTTTTAGAAATTTTCGCGCAAAACTGATATTTTTATAGTTTATGTCAGAAGCAAAAACGAAAAAAGTTAAACCCGATATTCGTGCGATTACGCGACTCGTGCCGCCGAGCGGCAATCTCGTTCAAGGTCAGTCGGAACTTCCGATTGACCCGCAATTAGCCAAAGAAGCGGCGGAAATCATCGCCGCCAGCCAGAATCATTACGGCGGTTCGGAAGGCGATGCGAACCTACGCAAAGCCGTCGCGGAAAAGATTAAGAAATACAACTCGATTGAAGTTGATGTTGATGCAAAACCGCTCGAATTGATGATTACAACCGGCGGAACCGGCGCGTTGATTGGTATTGCGCAAAGTTATTTGCGCAATAAATCGGCACTCGTTTTCGAGCCTTATTATCCGTATCATCGCCGCATCTTGGAAGAATTCGGCGGCAAAACCGAAACTTTTGAACTCGATGCCGAATTGAAGTTTGAAAAAGACGCTTTGCTTGCGCGTTGTAAGGAATTAAAAGATCGCGCGGAATTTCCGCTGAAAGCAATCATCGTTTGCTCGCCCGCCAATCCTTCGGGAAAAGTGATGACGCAGACGGAACTCGAAGCAATTGCGCAAGTCGCGCAGGAACTCGATTTGCTGGTTATTTCCGACGAAGTTTACGAGCATTACGTAACGGGCGAAAATCCGCATATTCCGATTGCCGCGCTGCCGGGAATGTGGGAACGCACGATCACGGTCAATTCGTTTTCAAAATCGTGGAACATTTCCGGCTGGCGTTTGGGTTACGCATACGGCAAAGGCAAGCTCGTCCAACCGATTAACAACGCGGCAAACGTGATCTATGTTTGCCCGGCAACGCCTTTGCAGTCGGCGCTTTCGCGCGTTTTGATGGCGGACGAAGATTATTACACGCGTCTGCGTGACAAATTTGACGGCAAACGCCGTTTCGCTTCCGAAGCGTTGTCCGCTCTGGGCTTTAAGATTTACGATTCCGGCTCGGCGTTTTATCTCTGGACGCGGATTCCCGAAGAATTCGACGACGCGCTGCCCTTCAATGAAATGCTGATGAAAAACGGTGTCGCGGGAACACCCGGAAGTGCGTTTGCCGATTCGGACGATTGGGACGCGTATATGCGAATCTGCATCGCCCGCGAAGACTCGGTTTTGGAAGGAGCGTTAGAGAAAATTCGGGCGGCTTTGAAGTAATTGCCGTGTCGCAAAACGAAATAATTTTACATTCTACATTTTACATTTTACTACAAGAAAAATAGCGGTTTTATATGCAATTCAATGTAAAATGTAGAATGCAAAATGTAGAATTATTTTTTGGCTAAAACTCTTTCGGTTTGATTAACGTAAATATTTAACATCAAAAATATGAAAAAATTTTCAGTTTTTCTTTTAGTTCTAAGTTTTTTAATCAATACGCCCGCAATTCTTGCCGACGAGGGAATGTGGACGTTTGATAATCTGCCGCTCAAGCAGTGGAAGGAGCGTTACAATTTCGAACCGACGCAGGAATGGATTGACAACATCCGGCTTGCGTCCATACGTCTCGAAGGCGGTTCGGGAAGTTTCGTTTCGCCCGACGGTTTGATAATCACGAATCAGCACGTCGCTTCGGGGCAACTGGCGAAGCTTTCGACGAAAGAGCGCGATCTGGTCAAAAACGGTTTTTATGCGCGAACACAGGCGGAAGAACTGAAAACGCCGGATATGGAAGCAAACGTTTTGGTTTCGTTCGAGAACGTCACGGAACGCGTCCAATCGGCAGTCAAGCCGGGCGCAACCGACCGCGACGCGAACACGCAACGCCGCGCCGCGATTACCGCGATTGAAAAAGAATCCACCGACAAGACGGGCTTGAAAAGCGAGGTAATTTCACTTTACAGCGGCGGCGAATATTGGCTTTACCGCTTCAAAAAATACACGGACGTGCGCCTCGTTTTCGCGCCCGAAGAACAGATCGCGGCATTCGGCGGCGATTATGATAATTTCACGTTTCCGCGCCACGATCTCGACATCACGTTTCTTCGCGCATATGAAAACGGCGTTCCGGCGAAAACTCCGAATTATCTGAAATTTTCCGAAAAAGGCGCGCAGGACGGCGAATTTGTCATCGCGCCGGGCAATCCCGGCTCGACGG
>JALHNX010000239.1:4941-8139 GCA_022843305.1 Pyrinomonadaceae bacterium
CGGCTTCTAACTCTTTCGCAATTGAAATACCAGCGTGATGTCGGCAATCCTTTGCAGAAAAAAATCTGGACTCTGCGCCGCGACATTCTGGAAAACTACGCCAAACGCGGCGACGAACAGCGTCGGCAGGCATCGGGCGGAATTCGCGGCTTCAACAATGCGCTCAAGCGTCTCGCCGGACAGCAGGAAGGCTTAACGAATCCGCGAATGTTTGCCAAAAAAGAAGCGGAAGAAAAGACGTTGAAAGACGAACTGGCGAAAAAGCCCGAGCTGCAGAAGCTTTACGCGCCCGCGTGGGAACAGATCGAAAAGTCTTATGCGGAACTTCCGAAAATGGCGAATCGGCTGGCATTTTCAAATCTCGCGCCGTCGCGTCTGGCGATTATCGCGCAGCAATTAGTGCGTTACAGCGAAGAGATCAAAAAACCGAACGACCGGCGTTATCCCGAATACAGCGACGCGCGGCTCGCAAGTTTTCAGGCAAATCTGCTTTCGCCCGCGCCGATCTACAGGGAACTCGAAGAAGCCGCGTTACAAGCGTGGCTTGAAGAAGCCGTCAAAACTCTGGGCGCAAACGATCCGTTCATCAAAGCGGCAATCGGCGATGCGGAAGTTTCGGAAGTTGTCAAACGCGCCGTCACGGAAACGAAATTGAAGGACGTTGCGGAAAGAAAAGCGTTGCTCGATGGCGGCGCGGACGCGATTGCCAAATCAACCGACCCGATGATTACTTTGGCAAAACGCGTCGAGCCAATCGTCCGCGAACTTCGTGCGTGGAACGAGGAAAAAATCACGAGTGTCGAAGCGAGCGCGGGCGAAAAAATCTCGAAAGCGCGGTTTGCGGCTTACGGCAGAACGATTTCGCCCGACGCTAATTTCAATCTGCGCGTCGCTTACGGCAGAGTCAAAGGCTACGACGAAGACACGACGCTTGTGCCATATAAAACGACGTATTACGGTTTGTATGACCGCGCCATTAGTTTCGGCGAAATGCCGCCGTATGATCTGCCCGTTCGTTGGCGCGAAGGACGCGATAAATTAAATCTGGCGACACCGATTAATTTCGTTTATACCGCGGACACCATCGGCGGAATGTCCGGTTCGCCGATTATCAATCGCAACGCCGAATTTGTCGGTATAAACTTTGACAGCAATCTGCAAAAACTTTCAAACCGCTACTGGTATATCGAAGAGGAAGAAGGCTCGCGGGCGGTCGGCGTTCACAGCGCGGGAATTCTCGAAGCTTTGCGGAAACTCTACGATGCGGGCGATTTGGCAAAGGAATTGACCGGAAAATAGTTTTATTGTTCAGAATCCGCGCTTTAGCGTGAAAAGCCGCGAAAACGGCGAAAAAAGCCAACTAAAGTTTGGATTCCGAACATCAAAAAGCAGTGTTCAGAAAGATTCTAAAATTTATCGGCTATTTTGTTCTCGGCGTGATTTTAATTCTCGCGGGAATCTATTTTTATCTCGCAATGCAAACCGGAAAACCCGCCGATGTCCGCGCAATTTTCAAACGCGAAATCTCGCGTCCGCTCGTTTTTGCGCATCGCGGCGGCGGCGGACTGTATCCCGAAAACACGCTCGAAGCCTTTAAATATTCGGCGCAGATGGGTGTTGACGTTCTCGAACTCGACGTTCATTCGACCTCGGACGGCGCGCTCGTCGTGATGCACGACTCGAAAATTGACCGCACGACGAATGGTAGTGGAAAAGTCAATGAAATGACGCTTGCTGAACTTAAAAACCTCGACGCGGGTTATCATTTTACGCCCGACGGCGGAAAAACTTTCCCGTTTCGCGGGAAAGGAATCACGATTCCGACCTTGCAGGAAATTTTCGACGTGCTGCCTGACAAAACTTTCAACGTCGAACCGAAACAAGCCGAGCCTTCCGTGACAAAGCCTCTGTGCGAAATTCTGCGCGCCCGAAAAATGACCGAAAAAGTCATCGTCGGTTCGTTTCGCCAACAGGCGATTGACGAGTTTCGCGCCGTGTGCGCCGAAGTCGCGACTGCCGGCACGCCTTCGGAAGTCAGAGATTTTCTGGCATTGTATAAAATCGGCTTGGGCGAATCTTACAGCCCGCCGATGCAGGTTTTGCAGATTCCCGAAAGATTAGGTGCGCTGCAAATCGTTTCCAAAGATTTCATCGAAACCGCCCGCAAGCTAAATTTGCAGGTTCACGTCTGGACAATCAACGAAACCGACGATATGGAAAGGCTTCTTGAAATGAAAGTTGACGGCATTATGACCGATTATCCCGACCGTCTGCTGAATCTTCTCGGCAGCGGACAAAATATTATCAAAAAGGATAATTGACGTTTTTTGCAAAAAGCGTAGAATCGGGCTTATGAAAAAACGCGTTCTTTTTTTCTTCGTTACTTTCGCGCTTTCAATTCTGCCGGTTGCGGCGCAAACGGGTAAAAACGCCGAAATCAAACGCATTGATGCTTACGTCAAAACGCTCGCCGCGTTTGTCAAAAGAAACAAGCGTCCGCACCTGATTTTTGCCGACATCTCCGATTACAACGAAAACAATAAACCGAAATGGCGAAAATTTGCGTCGGAAAAAACACTCGAAAAATTCCGCGAAAGCAGCGAAACTTACACGATCGCCTATAACTGGCTGCAGCGCGGCAAAATCGTCAAATCGAACTTCACGCTCTTCAGCCCGTCCGGCGATTGGGCAAATTATGTTTATCACGATTTCCGCCCGGACGGCACACTCGCACACGTCGAATCGGAAATGCGAACTTTTAACGGCGATTTGATTATAATTCAGGATTTCTATTTCGACCGGCGCGGCAGATTATTGAAAAAAACCGTTAAATATCGGGACTTAGAGACCCAAAAACCGATCAAGCCGACCAAAGAGTTTCTCGAAAACAACGGCGATTTCCTGAACGATGTCGAATATTATAAAAAAACAAGCAAACTTCCTTTTGCCCGTTTGCTGAGGAAATAACACGAATTAACGCTGTATAGTTTCCGGTCTCGAAATCATTTCAACCGTCTGTCTTGCCGAAAACGATTATTTCGACCGCATAATCGAAACATTCGAT
Organism: Pyrinomonadaceae bacterium; assembly: GCA_022843305.1. GTDB lineage: Bacteria > Acidobacteriota > Blastocatellia > Pyrinomonadales > Pyrinomonadaceae > JAFDVJ01. The sequence goes on from JALHNX010000239.1 coordinate 8,006, forward strand.
TTCATAAAAGAGTAGTACCAAGTTGCATTGAAAGGAGAGTTCAGGTAAAACAGTGTCATGGCACAGCCAATTACACTGAAACCGCATTTGACAACCGAAGAATTGAAAAAGCGTTATCACTCTTGCCAAAAAGC
>JALHNX010000240.1 GCA_022843305.1 Pyrinomonadaceae bacterium
GACCGGACGCGTCTGGCAGCCTGCCGAAAGCATTTTCGGCGCGCTGCCTTTTATTTACGGAACAGTCGTTTCATCGGTCATCGCGCTCATCATCTCGGTTCCGATCTCGCTCGGCATCGCAATTTTTCTGGTCGAACAAGCACCGAAAAAAGTCGCAACGCCGATTGCTTTTATGGTCGAGCTGTTGGCGGCGATTCCGTCAGTCGTTTACGGGCTTTGGGGAATTTTCGTCCTCGCGCCGTTCGTGCGCGATTATCTTGGCGCTTTTCTCGCCGAATATCTCGGATTCCTGCCGTTTTTTCAGGGTCGTCTGACGGGAATCGGGATGCTGACGGGCGGTTTGATCCTCGCTTTGATGGTTACACCGATCATTACGGCGGTTATTCGGGATGTTCTGGAAGTGGTGCCGGATACGCAGCGCGAAGCGGCGCTCGCGCTCGGCGCGACCAAATGGGAAACGACGCAGATCGTTCTCGGCAATGCCGCTTCGGGCATCGCCGGTGCGGTAGTTCTCGGTTTGGGACGCGCTCTCGGCGAAACGATGGCGGTCACGATGGTCATCGGCAATTCGCCGCAAATTACTGCTTCGCTCTTTGAACCGGCTTATACGATCGCGTCGGTTCTGGCGGCAAACTTTGCCGAAGCGACCGATGAACTTTATATGAGTGCGTTGATCGAAATCGGTCTGGTTCTTTTTCTCGTGACTTTCGTCGTCAATGCGATCGCGAAGATTCTGGTCATGAATGTCGGCAGTAAAACAAAGGCATCGTAAAATATGGCAGACAACGAATCAATCCATCGCCGGAGAAAACTTGTCAGCAGCCTGATGACCGCGCTCACATTGTTGTGCGCCGTTTTCGCGATCGTCATTCTGCTCATTATCTTGTCCTACATCGCCGTGCAGGGACTCAGCTCGATCAGCCTGCAGTTTTTGATTGACACGCCGAAACCCGTCGGCGAAGGCGGCGGCATCGGAAACGCGATTCTTGGTTCTTTTCTGATGACGGCGCTCGCGTGCCTGATCGGATTGCCGATCGGCATCGGCGCAGGCGTTTATCTGGCGGAATTCGGCGATAACTGGTTTGCCAAAACGGTTCGTTTTTTGGCGGATACGTTGATCGGAATTCCTTCGATCATCGTCGGAATTTTTATTTACACGCTGGTTGTTCTGCCGATGGGCAGACAATCAGGATTGGCGGGCGGTTTGGCGCTGGCGATTATTATGATTCCGATTGTCGCGCGGACGACCGAAGAAATGATTCGGCTCGTGCCGCATTCGATGCGCGAAGGTGCGCTCGCGCTCGGCGCGCCGCAATGGCGCGTTACTTTAGACATTGTGATGCCCGCCGCTTCGACCGGCATCGCAACGGGCGCGATGCTGGCGATTGCCAGAATTTCGGGAGAAACCGCGCCGCTACTTTTCACGGCGCTCAACAGCCGTTTTTATAATTATTTTATGGATCAGCCGATGGCATCTTTGACCGTGCAGATTTTCAATTACGCGACCGGACCTTTTGATGTCGAGCATAAAATGGCGTGGGCGGCGACATTAATTTTGGTCGGCTTGATTCTTTTAATCAATATTTTAGTGCGGTATTTAACCCGCCGGAAATTTTAATTTTTTGAAAAAATGCAAAATAAGTTAAGCATTTCAAATTTAGACTTCTTCTACGGCAAAGCTCAGGCTCTCTACGAGATTTCGCTGGAGATTCCCGAACGTCAGGTAATGGCTTTTATCGGTCCTTCGGGCTGTGGGAAATCTACATTTCTGCGGACGCTGAACCGGATGAACGATACGATTCCGGGAATCCGGGTTGAGGGCGATGTTTTGATAGACGGCAAAAATATCTACGAATCGGGAACCGATGTCGTCGCTTTGCGGCGCAAGGTCGGGATGGTTTTTCAAAAATCTAATCCGTTCCCGAAAACCATCTTTGAGAACGTCGCTTACGGAATCCGCATCAACCGCATTCATAAAGACAAAACGGATTTGGAAATGCGCGTTGAAAAGGCTTTATATGATGCCGCGCTTTGGGATGAGGTCAAAGATCGTCTGCACACATCGGCTTTCGGACTTTCGGGCGGACAACAACAGCGTCTGTGCATCGCCCGCGCTTTGGCGGTTCAGCCGGAAGTGATTCTGATGGACGAACCGGCATCGGCGCTCGACCCGATTGCGACGCAGAAAATAGAAGAGCTGGTCGTCGAACTCAAAAAAAGATACACCATCGTGATTGTAACGCATAATATGCAGCAGGCGGCGCGGGTTTCGGACAAAACGGCGTTTTTTATGCTCGGCAAATTGGTTGAGGTCAATCCGACGCAGAAAATGTTTACCAGCCCGGACGAAAAATTGACGGAAGATTACATTACCGGACGCTTCGGGTAAAAATTTTATGTGGATTTGATGTTATTATATTAGATTAGTGAAAAATGGAACACAGAATTATTGACCAACAACTCGATCTTTTACGCGATAAACTTTTACTGCTCGGCGGCGCGACGGAGAACGCGCTTCACCGCGCGATGCGGTCTTTGACCGAACGAGACAGCAAACTGGCGCGGGAAGTTTTGGAAGAAGATAAAATAATTGACCGGATGGAAGTTGAAATAGACCGCTTCAGCATCGAGATTCTCGCGCTTCAGCAGCCCGCCGCGCACGATCTTCGGTTTGTCATTTCGGTGGCGAAAATCACCCCGATTCTGGAAAGAATCGCCGACCACGCCGGCAGTATCGCCGACGCGGCACTGATCTTGAACGATCATCCCGAAATCAAAAAACTGGTTGATCTGCCTTTTATGGCGCAAACGGCGGCAGAAATGCTCAAAACCGCGCTCGACGCTTTTACGACGGAAGATTCGGCGATTTCCCGCGAGGTCATTCTGCGCGACCATAAAATTGACGAAGCCTATAAACGGGTTTTTAACGAGCTTTTGCAGATAATGATTGATGACCCGACAACGACGACCGCCTCCGCTTATCTGCTTTTTGTTGCCAAACATCTCGAAAGAATCGGCGATTATGTGAAGGATATTTGCGAGCTGAATGTTTATCTGACCGAAGCCGCCTTTATCAAGCACAGCCGCGAATCATAAAAGTTTCGGCTTAAAATTTATTCCGCTTTAGCAGTTGATCGGGGCGTTCTCATAAAAATAAATTTGATACTAATTCTTTGTCGCCTACGTAAGCGATGACATTTTAAAAATCCTCTATTTCTGAATCTCCTCGACCGTAACTTCCTCGATCCTGACTTCTTTCGGTTCGAGCCAGCCCGCAAAAAATCCTTTGCTGCCGCTGTGTTCGAGAATGTGTTTATACAAAACCGTTCCAATCGCAACAATCGGAATCGAAAGAAAAACGCCCGGAATTCCGGCGATCTGTTCGCCTGCCAGAACACATAAAATAATTGCCAGCGGCGGCAGGTGAACGCCGTCGCGGACAATTCGCGGATAGGTTATGTAATCGTGAACGATCCGCAGAACAGCCAGAAAAATAAAAACCGAAAATCCCTGCGACGCCGAGCCGCTGAAGCTCGCAATCAGGGTTGCCGTAATGCCGAGCGTCAAAGGTCCGAGAAGCGGAATAAATTCCAGAATTCCGGCTAAGATTCCGAGCAGCAGCGCGTATTTAACGCCCAGAATATAAAACCCGATCATACAGACACTGCCGATGATCAAACAGGACAGCAGCTGCGCCCGCGTATAAGCCGCGAGCGTCGAATTAACGTCCGACATAACGGCTTCGGCGCGCGCGCGCCAGCGTCCCGAAGGAAAAAACCGCAGCATCGAAAGGCGGAAAAAATTCACATCCTTTAAGAAAAAGAAGGATAAAATCGGCACCAGCACGAGCCACGGCGAATATGTTACCAGATTCAAAAGCAATCCGCCGATGATGACCGTTGAAATAAAAGTGCTGAGAGTTCCGATCAGCACGCCGATATTTTCATTTATTTTCGTCTGCAATTCTTCGGGTATCCGCACATTGTCAAAGCGCGTGTTAAATTCCCGCACGCCTTCCTGAAAAGAGGCGGCGTAAACCGGCAGATTGACGGCGAATTCCTTTGCCTGATCAACCACTTTCGGTGCTAAATTGGCGATTGCCGCGCCGACAATCGTGAAAACCAAAATATACGCGATCAGAATTGCCAGCGAGCGCGGCATTATTTTTTCGAGACTTCGTTCTTTAAATGGTCGGCGAATCGCTCTTACGAGCGGATCAATCAGATACGCGAAAAAGATTGATAAAACGATCAGAAAAAAAAGGTATTTGAGCAGAAAAATAAAGCCGACGAAAAACGAGGCGACGTTCCAGACAATGAACGCGACCAAAACCACGCGCACGACCGTCCAGCTCGAAGGTGTTGACGGGTCGAGAAAAACCCTTCGGACGGTCGTTCTTTTTTCGCGTATGTTTTTGTCAACCACTTTTTTTCTCCCGTTTTGAGTCTTGATTTGTCAGAACCGCTTGCCGTGGCGGGCGGGTAAATACCGCGTAAACGCGGAACTCAAAACTTTATTTATTTGCCTACGGTTTTACTGTTGCATTGCTTGAATTTCTGTTTCCCGTGTTTGGTTGCGTATTTACTGCCTTGTTGGCGGCTTCCTTGATCTTGGGTTTTGAATAATCTTCGACGATAAAACGATTCCGCAACGCTTCCATTTGTTCGGGCGGAAAACCGAAGCCCGAGCCGGCGATAAATGCTTTGCCGTCGTCGGACGAAATAAAACGATTCGTTTCGGGCGGCGTGTTTTCTCTTAAATATTTGCGGTCGTCCTTGTCGAACGTGCCGCCGTCCTTGCGCCGGAAAACGAGAATGTTATCGAAATTAGCCGCCTGCATATCGCGCAAATCCTGTTCAAACGAGGTTTTTTTCGTTTCGACCGTTTCCATCGGTGTCGGCGGCGGCGCGACATCCTTCATAATCGTCGGATTCGGTTGACAGCCAAAATTCAGTAAAACCAAACTTAAAATTGAAACAAAGAAGAAATATCGGGAGAGTAAAGCAATCTCCCTTTCTCCCTTTCTCCCTTTCTCCCCTTCTGCTTTATTTTTCTTCGATTTCATCTTCATTCAGGTTTTGATTCACGTTTCGCGCCTCGTTTTGCTCCAGTTCGTCGAGGATCTTTTTTTCTTCGGGCGTTTCGGTCGTGTCTTCGACCGCTTCTTTCGGCGGGTCGCCCTTCGCATCGCGGATTTTCAGGAGGCGCGCTTCGTCGTCTTCATAGACAATTTCCGCCCAACCGCTGTCGAGCAGTTTGGCGACCATATCCACATTTTCTTTGGCATCGGTCATTATAAAACGCGCCCCGAATTTGTCGCGGATAATCTCGTGCGCGTCATCCTTTTTGCCCGCCGTCAGATCGCTGATGACGTTGTAAAGTTCGGGATTTTCCGAATACAGATAATTCGGGTCAAGCCCGTAAACATAAGCGTGTTTGCGGTCATAATAGAAAAGTTTCGGAAAATCGTCCCAGTTGCAGTTAAAAATCCGCTCGCCTTCGGGAATATTGGCGATCGCCCAATCCATCGCGCGGCGGTATTTGTCGTTCGTGTCGTTGCCCTTGATGTCGGTCAGAAGTCCGATTTGTTTATGGCTTCCCAAAATCGGAATTTTGCTTAAACGCTCGCTGCCGCTCAGATCAATGCCGATAAAATTGTAAAACATAACGACGAACAGAACGATGCCGAGCGTCCACACGCCGGCAAGCCTTATTGTTGCCATCCAGCCTTGTTTTTCGGTCGGTTTTTCGGCATCGAGAAAAGGTTCGATTTCGCGTTTAAAATCTTCGGGCAATTGCGGCGCGGACGGCATCAGAAATTCGCGCCAGCTGAACGCCGCGAAAAGAATCGCAAACGGCGGAAAATATTCCGCGAAGCGTTTCGAACGAAACTGCGACATCAGCAGAATCGTCACGAACATTAAAAAGAACGTTGATTTTTCGGGCAGCTTCCCGTTTTTCGGCATAAAAAGAATATAGCCGATGAGCATTGCAACGAGCGCGACCGGAAAATGCGTCAGTAAATCCTGTCCCGAATACGGATACCATTCGCCGCCGACCGGCACGGCAAAATCCGTCCCGATTTTGATCTTCGTAATAAAATGTTCCCAGAAAAGCCCGAGATTCTGCGGAAAATACGGGTTGATGATGTTGCCGAGAACCATTCCGCCGCCCGTGTAGGCGAGCGGTCGCCATTCAAAACGGTGTTCGTTCCACGCAATAATTACCGTCCAGAGAGCCGCCGCGATAAAGAGCAGCGGAAAAAGGCTGTAAGTCCAGACAAAAAGAAACATCAAAGGCAAAAGCCAGACATATTTTTTCTCGAAAAGCAGATAAATCCCGATGACCGAAATAATAATCGTCAGCGGCGGCGCTTTCGCCATATTCATTCGATAAAAGAACGGGTTCGCGCACGTCAAAAGCGCCATCAGCCAGAGCAGCAGATAATCAACTTTGTAATGATACAAAAGCCAGTAAACCGAAAAGATCGCCAGACTCGCAAATGTTACCGCCGCGACCTTTGCCGCCATCACGGGTTCAAAAAACCATAAGAACGGAATCTGCAAAAGGTGAAAAAGAAAATGATGATCGGCGTAATCCTGCGGGTTCAGAACGGTCAGCGGCAGCCATTTGAATTCAGGCAGCCAATTGCCTGATTTAAAACTGTTCCAGAGTTCCTGACTCCAGCCGATGTGATAATAACCGTCCCAATCGCCGCAGCAGATCGCGTCGGTCGAAAATTGCAGGCGCGTCATCAGCAGAACGATGACGAGAAAACCGAAGATCAAGTAAACCGTCCGCACAGCCGCGTCGGTTTCAAACCATTGCCGCCACGTTTGTTTCGGTGTTTCGACGGGTTTCGGCGCGTCTTCCGCTTTTTTTTCGGCGGTTTGTTCGGGATTGTCGTTAAGAATTTCTTCCATTATTAATGCTTTTAAAATTTATAAAAGATAGCGAGTAATAAGAAAAAATATCACGAAAACAAGCCGAACGGCTACTTGGAAAGGACAAAATTTGAAATTGACGATTCACGATTCACAATTGCCGACGGATAATCGCAATTTGCCGTTCGGTAATTTAAGGACTACGCATTTGCTAATCGAAAATCGAAAATCTAAAATCAAAAATTCATCGGAATATCTGAAATTTGAAATTTGAAATCTGAAATTACCGAATATGTATCCGAAAGGCAATCTGTTCATTCCCGCTTTCGTCGGGCAGTTGGAAGCGATTTTGAAAGAACCGGCGGGCGAAACGAAAGGCGTTGCGCTGGTTTGTCATCCGCATCCGATGGGCGGCGGCACGATGCACAACAAAGTCGTTTTCCGCGCTGCGGCGGGACTCGTTGACGCGGGTTTGATTACTCTGCGCTTCAATTTTCGCGGCGTCGGCGCAAGCGACGGCGAACACGACGGCGCGGCGGAAAAACAGGATGTGCGCGACGCGCTGGATTATTTAAGCGAAAATTACCCGGATCAGCCGATCACGCTTGCCGGTTTTTCGTTCGGCACAAGAATGGGCAGCGAAGTCGGAATGACAGATGAACGCGTCGTGCGTTTAATTTCAATCGGCACGCCGGTTGATAAATACGACGATTTCGATTTTTTGGAAAATCTTCGCAAACCGATTCTTTTCGTTCACGGCGACCAGGACGAATTCGGCTCGGTCGAAAGTCTGCAAAGATTGGTTGAGAAAGTTTCCCGAAACACGGAAACCGAACTCGTGATTTTTGAAAACTGCGGACATTTTTTCGACGACCATTTAAGCGAACTGCGCGAAACTATTAAGCATTGGACGCTGACCGAAATCGAGAAAAATAAATAAAACGGCGGCTTGAAAAACAAAAAAGCCGGCATTCGGCAAACAGTTAAGTAGTTGGACAGAAATAAACGAATCTAAATGTGTCGGCAATCAGTAAAGCGAGCGGTAGCGAGTCGGCTTCGCTGACAGACAATCGGTAGTGAGTCAGACTCGCTACCGCTCGCTCTACTGATGT
>JALHNX010000241.1 GCA_022843305.1 Pyrinomonadaceae bacterium
CTGGCTACTTAACGGTTTCTGAACCTGTTGTACATCGGAATCTCGTTTCTTTTTGGCAATCAGATTTTATCATTTGATTGCCGGACTTAATATACAAGTCATTCACAATAAAGCTGGACTGTGTGAGAAGTTTGAAAAGGTTATTCTCAAACTTCTTCCAAATTCATTTAAGGCTTGTTTGACTGAATATCGCAGACGCTCCTTGTCTTGATAATCAGCCGGAGCAAGCCATTCGTATTTCAATTTTCGCCAAACCGTTTCGGCAATGTTTAACTGCGGCGAAAATGATCTGCCATCTTTCCCGAAATGAATGGCTTTTGCCGTGCCTGTAACCGTCTTCAAGTTCAGTTCGCTGCTCTTTAGTTAGTTCGATTACTTTTGTTTTTCCCATCTCAGTAATAGTCTAACTTATTTTTGAGCGATTACTTATTACTTACCACCTTTGACTTATTCCGAAGTGTAAAAGCCTAAAAACTTTGTTCAGCATAAATTCTGAAACACTACCGTTTCTTCTAATTTGTTCAGAAAAACTCTCAAATTGAAAGCGTTTTTAGCTTTACAAGTTTCAAATCACCCAAAAATTCAAAAAAGTATTGACATCTGATTTTGACCTATGTTAGTTTTAGTTCACCAACAACATAATAACTTTACGCGAATCTTTTGCTGCTTAAGCAAGTGAACTGTCGAAAGTTATCAATGGATATTGGAAATATTAAATAAAATATTGTTATGCCGAAGTTCTCCTATAATTTATTAAAAGAATGGCATTCGAAAATTTTTATCGGATTTAGTTGGAGTTATGTGCGCTCAGCTAAAAAAGCGAAAATAAATTTAATCGGTATAGCAGAACAAAGAATAGAGCAAAAATTATAAAAGCTGATTATCCGCTTGAAAGGGAATAGTCAGCTTTTTTCTTTGGTTGAAAATTTGATTTTTATACAAATCAAATAAGGAAAAAATCGTGACAAGAAGATTAACTAAACATCTATTGTGGACAGAAGATTTTGCTCCGTCGGTTTCCTTTGTTGCTGACTTGAAAACTGATAAAAAGCTTTTACCGTTAACTGCTTTAGAGACGGTTGAGTCCCAACCTGCGCAGGCGCCGCCCAATCTTGATATATTTATTGCGCCGCGCGACCGGGCGGTTTACTTGCTGCACATCGGCGCGGAAGTCGAACACGCGCTTATGGTGCAGTATCTGTATGCGGCGTATTCGCTCGGCGGCGAGCAGATAAACGACCCGAAACAGCGAAAATTGGTTGATGAATGGAAGTCGAAAATTCTTGAAATTGCCCGCGAGGAAATGGGACATCTGGTAACGGTCGAAAATCTGCTGACCTTAATCGGCGGTCCGCTTTCATTCGAGCGCGAAGATTATCCGATTCCGGCGGAATTGTATCCGTTTCCCTTTGAATTAGAGCCGCTGACAAAGAAATCTCTGGGCAAATACGTCCTGTGTGAAATGCCCGATGAAAAAACCATTAAAGAACTTGGACTGACAAAGGAAATAGAACAGATTCGTAAATATGTCGACAGCGGCGGCAATCTGAAAGTCAATCGCGTCGGAGTTCTTTACGATTCTATAAAAAATCTTTTTACTGCTCCGACGCTTCCCAAAGACCCGGGTCCGGTGCCGCCGGCGTTTATCGCATCTTCCGATATACAATCCGGCTCGCTGCGTTTTCAAGTTAATCCGGCTGAATGGGGACTCGGGTATCGGGACATTTTAATCAATACGGCAAATGATCGAACGTCGGCAATTGCTGCCATCACGGCGATTTCCCTGCAAGGCGAAGGAAATGATGTTACCAAAGACCTCAGCGACTCGCACTTCGGAAAATTTCTTGAAATCTACCGCGAATTTCCGAATGAAAAAGGTTGGAAACCGTCGCGCAATGTCGCTACCAATCCGACTACCGATTCTTCCGCGCCGCCTGACAGATACATCAGCAACAAGGTCGCTTCTCTCTGGGCGGGATTATTAAATCTGCGCTATCGAATGTTGTTAATGTATCTGATGCATTCGTTTCAGGTAGAAACTCCTTTAAAAGCGTCGGGACGAACGCCGCGCGGTTTGCTTGTTTCGTGGGCGTTTGGCGAAATGTATAATATTCGCTCAATCACCGAAATTTTGATGGACTTGCCGCTCAACGACGATAACGATCTTCTCGCCGGACCACCGTTCGAGATGCCGTATTCGCTGGCTTTAGCCGCTCGTAGCACCGACCGTTGGCGAATGCACCGCGATTTGCTGACGGCTTCACAGCAATACGTCGCGGAGTTATTGGGCGAGCTGAAGGGTAGCAGTAAATACACGAATTATTTAAACGGTCTGAAATCCGCCAACGAGAGCGCGCTGGCACAGGTACTAACATTAATCGGAGGCTAAATTATGGCAAAAAAAGTAGCAGAACTGCGCATTCTTCCGCCCTTCGCAATCGCCCGTCTCGGCTCAAGTGAAGACCCGATGGATAATTACAAGCTTGAGATTACAGACCCGATTGGCGCACGGCAGATTCTGCCCGCCGAGACTTTTGTGATTGACGGTAACACGGGCGAAATCAGCCTCAAAAAACCTCCGTTTGAAGTCAATTTCCGCGACGCGAAAGGGAGGATTCGCCCGATTTCCCCGTTTCTCGAAGTCTGGGTTCGCTTTGACGGCGACGACAATCTCGTTCCTTTAACCATGGAAATTTTGGCGCACGCAAAACTTTCGCCCGCCGATTTGAAATGGAATGTCGAGGTTGCAAACATCAAAGCGTTTCGCCGGACGGGCGATGCGAACGACCGTGTCATAGCGACGACCGGAAGTTTCAGCCATCATCAATTACAACCATTAAAAGGAAGTTGTAAAAACTTTCGCAAAAATAAATCCATTCCGCTCGGTTTTGTGCAATATGTCAAACCTTCCGACGCGTTTCCCGAAATTCGCTTGCGTTTTACGCCCGCCGCCGGAAAAGTTTATGGTCCGCCGCCCGAAAAAGGCACGACCGACCCGAATATTGCCGACGACGTTTACGACCCGCAGAAGGGAAAATGGAAAGGCTATTTTGACCCCTGGGACATCAAAACAGACCCGATTGGAGTTCGCCGGGCGACAAATCCGGCGCAGATTTATGCCGGTTCGCCGACCGATGACGGCAACAGCGTCGTAAGTTACGGTTATCTCGACGACGAGTGCGACGGAATAGTCGAAGTCGAGCTTAAGGTAAACGGCAAAAAGTTGAGCGCGTATGCCCGAATAGCCGCCGGTCCGCCGACTTTCGCGCCCGACAGTATGCCGGTCAGAACCGTCGGCGACGAGCTTGAGCAGGCGATGTTCGGACCGGATTTGGAAGACGAACAGGCGACCGAGCAGGAAATTGCAGAAGTCCGCGATATTGTCCGGCGCGCGCTTGAAACCGTCCGGCTGATGAACACGGCGCAGATGAATTTGCCGTCGAAACAGCGCGGTGTCGGGATGGCGCGAATGGATTTTCTCGACGTTAATCGCGCGTTAGAACCGATTGTCGATCCGGCGGTGGCGGATTCGCTGGCGATTCGCGCACGTCACGAACGCGTTTTGCTCGCGCTCGAAAGCGGTTCGCTGGCTTGGTTTGCGCGCGTACTCAGAGATTACGACGAAGTCGGCGACCTTTCTGACGAAAAAAGACGAAAAATGCCCGCGCTGATGCGAAGCGCCGATGGGCGACATCTTGCATTAACGCGCCGGCAGGTAAATAAAGTCCGCGCCGCCGCCGAATATTACATCAATTTAGCAGAAGGTATTTAAAAGATGAGCAAATCAATTGAAGCAAAAAATCTTTCGGCACAACTGCAGTATCAAGCGGCGGGCAATCCGCCGAGTACGCTTCCGCAGACGGCGATTTCCAACGCATTTCCGGGTTTGGAAATGGATTTCCGCAACATCTGGAAGCGAATTCTGGTCGGAATCGAGCTGCACGAATCGAGCAATTTTGTCGTCGCCGTCGATGACGACGCGCCGCCCGCCGCCGGACAGCTCGATAACGATTATCGTTTAATGAGTATCGAAGGCATCGAATTTATGGTCGCTGTAACGGGACCGCTCTATCCGGGCGGAGACAATGTTTCTTTGCCCGACACAACTTTCGGCGACCCGCAAATGTCGCTCGAATGGTCAAACGCGCTCGCTTCAATTATACAAAACTACAGCGGAAAATCCGTTCACTGCGTCTTTGAATCGCTGGAAAATCCGAAAAAGACCGTCAAGGTCAAATTAAAAGTGCGCAAGTTTTTTGACGAAGCGGACGTTAACGGCGAAAAGGTAAAGCTGGCTGTAATAGCCAAAGATATTGCGCCGCCCGGACAATTAACGCAAAGTCTTTGCTCGCCTTGGCAGAACGATTATCGCGAGTGCGCCTGTTTCTACTGGGCGGCGACGCGTCCCGATTACGTCAACGTCGAAGCGCGCCCCGACGGAACAAGCACCGGCAATAACTGGATGCAAAAAAACCGCACGCCCGACACGCCGAATGTTTACATCGTCGATGATTGGATGGACATCAATCTGGTAAACTACACCGACCTTTTTCGTCATTGGGAAGAATCTTTGCGATTCATCATCGGCGGCAAAGACGAGCAGCCGCCGCAAAAGGTGGAATAACAAGGAATTTTTATGAAAGAGACAATTGCGAATGCGCCGTTAATCCAAATTCAAAGAAATTTCGGCGCTTCCTCCTGCACGACTCCTCCGAAGCAAGCGAATTTTCATCTTTTCGACACCGAAAGCGGCAAACATATTCTGCTTGCCAACGGCTCGCGTATTTTTACGATTTCCGATGAAATCACGCAGGCACTCGAAGGCAACGCGGACGACGCGGAAAAGCTTTTTGAAAAGTTCGGACTTTCCGCGCCCGCTTATATTACGGATGAGCCGCTCGCGGACGTTTCCGTTCGTTCTCTTTCACTCGCCATCGCGCAAAAATGCAATTTAGGCTGTACATACTGCTACGCGCAGGAAGGAAATTTCGGTTCAAAAAACAAGGATATGAGCGCGGAAGCGGCAATGGCTTCGGTGAATTTGCTCTTTTCGGAAGTTTCCAAAGGGGAAACGGTTAATCTCGCGTTTCTTGGCGGAGAACCTTTGACGAATCGAAAACTTTTGTGCGAATGCACCGCACAAGCCGTCGCTTTATCAAAAGCTAAAAGCGTTGCGGTCAATTTTTCAATCACGACCAACGGCACACTGGTTACGCCCGAAGACGGCGAGTTTTTTGAGCGACATAAATTCGCGGTAACTGTCAGTCTCGACGGCATCGGCGATGTTCATAATCGTTTGCGCGCATTCAAAAGCGGGAATGAAAGTTACAATCGCATTCTGAAAAACATTCGACCTTTGCTCAAAATGCAGCGCGATATGCAGGTTTCGGCGCGCGTGACCGTAACGCCCGACAATTTGTTTTTGCGCGAAACGCTCGACGAATTTATCTCGCTCGGATTTCACAGCGTCGGTTTTTCGCCGATGCTTTCATCGCCGACCGGAAAGAGCGAAATGGGACAAAAGGAATTGGACGTGATGCTTGAGCAGATGATTTCCTGCGGTGAAGAGTTTGAGCGTCGAGTCGCCGCGGGCGAGCGATTCCCGTTTTTGAATATGACCAACGCTCTTCGCGAACTCCACAAAGGCACGCACCGACCGTATCCCTGCGGCGCGGGCGCAGGCTATCTCGGCGTGTCGGCTGACGGCGGTTTGTATGCGTGTCATCGCTTTGTCGAGGATGAAGACGGCGCGATGGGGAAAGTTTGGGACGGAATTGATCGCGCAAAGCAAAACCTTTGGCTTTCGAAGCGACACGTTCATTTTCAAGAGCCGTGTCGAAGCTGTTGGGCGCGCTATATGTGCGGCGGCGGCTGTCATCACGAAGTAATAAAACGCGGACGAGCAGCCTGCAATTATATTCGCGGCTGGCTGCATTATTGCCTGCAGGCTTACATCCGCCTTTTGGAAAAACGACCGGATTATTTTGGCGTATGAATTTTCACTTCGGCGACTCAAATTCCCAAATAAACGCCGAAGTTTGCGTTATCGGCGGCGGTCCTGCCGGAGCAACCATTGCGCGCCAGCTCGCTCTTTTAGGACACAGCGTTTATTTGATAGAAAAAACGGACAATTCTCAAAATAAAGTCGGCGAATCTTTACCGCCTAATATTTTAGTTTTGCTCGACGCGCTCGGTTTGCAAAAACGCATTGAAGAGGCTTCCTTTCTTCGACCCGATAAAACTATCGTTCGATGGTCTGACAAATCCGATTTTACAAAACATTCAAACGGGCAACGCGGCTTTCTGGTAAATCGCGGACGTTTCGACCAAATTCTGCTCGAAGCTGCCAAAGAAGCGGGCGTAAAAGTGATTCAACCGGCACAGGCGATGCGTCCCGTATTTGATGACACACAATGTTGGAATATTCCGGTTAAATACTCTTCGGGATTGCTGAAAATTAAAGCGAAATATCTGGTAGAGGCGGTTGGAAAACGATCTTTTTTCGGTTGGAAGAAAGAGCGTTTTTCCGCGCCGACAGTTGCGCTTTACGCTTACTGGCAGAATCCGAATGTCGAAAAATACGCGACGCTGATTGAAGCCGGTCGGGAAGAGTGGTTTTGGGGCGCACATTTGCCGGACGGCAATTTTAGCGCAATGGTGTTTATTGACCCGAAACGTAAACGAAGCAACCGAAATTTGGAATCGTTCTATCGCTCGCTTCTTGCGGAGTCTTCTCTTTTGCGCGGCTGCTTAGAAGGAACAATTACAAGTAAGGTAAAAGGATGTGATGCTTCAAGCTATATTGATACAGAACCTGTTAATAAACATTCAATAAAAGTCGGCGAAACTTGTTTTTCCATTGATCCTCTTTCATCACAAGGCGTTCAGGCAGCAATGAATTCCGGTTTACAAGGCAGTTTCGTGGTGCATACTTTATTGACTCGACCGGAAAATTCGGCAGACGCAATTGAATTTTACCAAAACCGGCAAAAGGAAACAGTTGCTCGCCATCATAAATTTGCTGCTCAATTTTATTCCGAAGCGTATTTTCACGACACCGAATCATTCTGGCGGAAACGCGTCAATTCGGAGTCATCGTTGCTTCCCGCAATTCCGCAGAAAGTCTCCGATTTATCCGATAATATGCGTTTGAGATTGTCAGATTCGGCAACATTAATAGATGTACCGTGTATTGCCGGCGATATTATTGTAAAGAGGCGCGGATTAATTCATCCAAGTTTTGAGCGCCCGGTTGCTTATGTAAACAATGCCGAAATTGCTTCATTATTAAATATAATTCCTCAAGGCGGAACATCTGCGGAAATAAAACAGGCATGGATGCCATATATTTCGCCTCTTGAAAGTGCTGGAATAATTGACTGGCTATATACAACCGGTGTCCTTGTCGATAGCCTGTCAGATAGGGTTAAGTAATCAGAAAAGCTTTAAGGTTAGAATTTCTGTAGCTTCTTTATTAGAAAAGTTTTTGACCTGATTATAGATTTTTGATTTTCAACGAATTAAAAGATTAACCTATAGCGGTTTTCAAACAGATGCTATACAAATTCGGAATAAGTGAAAAAGGTTAAGAAACCTCTCACTTATTACTTATCCCTTTTTACACATTCCGAATAGTTTTGTCTTTCATTAAACTGAAATTTGCTCCAGATCGAAAAATTATTTGACATTGATTTCAAGATAGATTAAGTTTTTGTCAATTTATATCCTAAGACAGCCAACTGGTTAGATCTAGAGCAGATTAGAGGCGTATGTATGGTATGCTTGAGAAATGAAAGCCTATTCCGATGATCTTCGATTGCGAATTATCGAAACGATTCAAGCTAATGAACTGCCGCAAGTTGAGATTGC
>JALHNX010000242.1 GCA_022843305.1 Pyrinomonadaceae bacterium
ACGGCTCAAGACTCTGAACGGCTTAACGGCTTACGAATATATCGTCAAATGTTGGCAAAATGACAAAGAACGTTTTAAGATTTACCCAAGCCATGACACTTTGGGACTAAACACCTAAAACACTAGCTTTAGTTAACTCTGAATTTAATTCAGACTCCAACACCCTCGTATTCCTGATGATTTCTTTATCGAATTTAAATTTTATTTCTTCCATTGACAAATCTGTTTTATTTAGTATATCTGAAACAATCTCCGTAAGTTGACATCTAAAATCGATGAAGGCATTCGGCAAGCGCATTCTTAATTCAAACAGTTTGTCAGATGATACGTTCTGTAAATAAGGAAGCACAAAATTGATCGAACTGACGTTAGCAATTTGTTTATGTTTAGAAATTTGCGCATCTGCGCGATTTAAAATAACTCCGTCGATATTTCGATCAAAAATAATAGCTGAGCTTAATTTGTTTGCATTTACGGTAGCATTAATAATTCTTTTTATTTCTGTTAGAAATACACCTTGTAATTCATTAGTACTTTCTCCGATTAGTTTAAAGAACTCGTCAGGTGAAACCTGTGGAAAATCCTCTCCAATTTTAAAAGTTCCGACTTGCCCTTTTTTCGCAATTTTTTCAACCTTCAGTCCTAACAGAAAACCTGAATCGAGCTTAACCTGAAAAAACATTTTCGATCCATGAACCTTACTTTTAGTTTTTTTAATTCCGAAATAAGCGGCATCAACTAAACCTTTGTAAATTTCGGGATCTTCTAACAACACATCAAAGTGATTCGGTATGTTTTGGATGTCCGTATCAATTAACTTCGGTCCATGTAATAGAAAAATACCACTTAAAACCGCATTTTTTTGACTATGAAGTGCCTTCAAGTTGTGGATTAGATCATGTTTCTGTTCTTCAATATCCTTATATTTGCTAGTAAGGACAGCCTGTACAGGGTCTCTAATTAAAAGTTCATCAACATACCACATCATCTGATGTGCGACCTTATATGCCCTGTCGCTATTTGGTATAAAAACCCTAAATAATGAAGGGGTTTTATTTAGATATTCTTTTAACTGATTGTCCCGGTAATTAGCTAATGTTAAATATTTTAATTTGAATAATTCAAAATCAGAATCAGTTAAAGGATTGTGCTGCCCTGTTTGAAGAGGTATATCAAACTCCCTTGCCAGATTAAAAATAAAATCAGACCGATGACGATATATCATAAAACTAAGAATAAATGGGTCAGATAATACCAAGATAGTACCTAAACGAAAAAAGCGGGTTATGCATCCGCTTCTTAGTCAATGTTTATGGTGATCCGAGAAGGACTCGAACCTTCGACCCAATGGTTAAAAGCCATTTGCTCTACCGACTGAGCTATCGGACCACTTTTCAAATTGAAGTTTTTTCAACCTCAAACCGAAACAATGATTCTACATATCGAAAATAAACTTTGCAAGTGGTGACGTGAAAGTTTTCTCAATGTTCTTTAGCTTTTAAACCAGCTTTCCATCACCGAATCCTGTAAAATTATGGTTTGGTCGCGCTCGGGTCCGGTCGAGATCAAGCCGATTTCAACGCCGATTGAGCTTGAAAGAAACTCGACATATTTTCGGGCTTTTTCCGGTAAATCATCAATTTTGGTGATTCCCACAGTTTCGCTTTGCCAGCCTTCCAATGTTTCGTAAATCGGTTTAATTTTTGCCAAATCGTAGGAAACTGCCGGAAATGTGTCAATTCGTTTGCCGTCAATTTCGTAACCGACGCAGACTTTTATTTCCGCAAGCGCGTCGAGAACGTCCAGTTTTGTCAGCGCGAGCGAATCGAAACCGTTCAATTCGGCGGCGTAGCGCGTCGCAACCGCGTCGAACCATCCGCAGCGACGCGGGCGTTTTGTGACCGAGCCGTATTCGTTACCGCGTTGACGGATGAGATTCGCCATATCTTCTTCCTCGTCGAGCATTTCGGTCGGAAAAGGTCCTTCGCCGACACGGGTCGCGTATGTTCGGACAATTCCCAAAACGCCGCTGATATGGTGCGGCGGAATTCCCGCGCCGACCGCCGCGCCGCCCGCCGTCGGATTTGAAGACGTAACATACGGATAAGTTCCGTGGTCAACGTCCAAAAGCGTCGCCTGCGCGCCTTCCAATAAAATCTTTTTGTTTTGCTTTTTGGCTTCGGCAAAGAAATGCGAGGTTTCGGCGACGAACGGGCGCATTCGTTCCATCAGTCCGGAAATTTCTTCAAAAATTTCGTCCGAACGAAGCGGTTCGCGCCCGTAAAGAACGATTATGCGGTTTGCTTCTTCAAGATTTCTTTCGATTCGCAATTTTAAAAGGTCGGGAACGAGCGCGTCGGAAACGCGGATTCCGCGCCGTCCGGCTTTGTCTTCATAAGCGGGACCGATGCCGCGCAAAGTAGTGCCGATCTTTTCGTTGCCCAATCTTTCTTCGCTTGTATGATCGAGCGCGCGGTGATACGGCATAATCAGATGCGCCCGCGAGCTGACTTTTAATCTTTCGGGCGTGATCGAAATTCCCTGCGCGGTCATCTGGTCAACTTCCTCGAAAAAAGCTATCGGGTCAATGACCATTCCGTTGCCGAGGACGCAGACGGCATCTTCGTGAATAATGCCCGACGGCAGAAGCCTTAAAACAAACGCCTTGTCGCCGACATAAACCGAATGTCCGGCATTATGTCCGCCCTGATAACGCGCGACAATATCGAACCTGTCCGCGAGCAGATCAACTACTTTTCCCTTTCCTTCGTCGCCCCATTGCGCGCCGATAATTACGATAATCATTCTTTATTTTTGCCTTTTTAATTTTTATTTTTTAATTTCTCGCGCCATTCTCTCGCCAGCATCGAATAAACCACGTGGTCAACAAACCGCGTGTGAAGCCAGCCGGCTTCGCGTTCGATGCCCTCATTTGTAAAACCCAATCTTTCGGGAATCGCACGGCTTTTCGTGTTTTCGGGAACACATTTGATAACGATGCGGTTCAAAACCAATTCTTCAAAACCGTATTCGAGCAGTTTTTCAACCGATTTTGTAATCAACCCTTTGCCGGTCGCGCTTTGTGCCAGCCAATAACCGATTTCCGCCGATTTATCACGCCGGTTGATTTCGTGAAAACCGATTCCGCCGACGATTTCGCCCTTGAAAACTATATTCAATCCGATTTCATCTTCATTATTGGCAAACTTTCGCAAGGTTGTTCGATAATATTCCCTGACGCTTTCGAGAGTAAAAGCGGCGTTCGCCCACGGCATCCATTCGTGCAGATGGTCGTAGTTTTTCATCACGACCGCAAACGCTTTTTCGATATTCGATTCGGACGGCAGAGCAAGTTCCAGTTCGTTATCCACTTTCAGGCTGAACATATTTTCGACAAGTTTTGAGTTCCGTCTTGAGGCGGTTTTGTTTCACAAATTTAGCCGCCTCAAAGCGGAACTCAAAACTTAACTTCTCGTCTTATGATAAAGCGACACATATTTCCGCGCCGCGTTTTGCCACGAATTGTCAATCTTCATCCCGTTGCGCTGTAATTTGCGCCACGCTTCTTTGTCGTAATAGGCAAACAACGCCTCGTAGATTCTTTCCAGAAACTTGTCGGCGCGGTATTCGCGGAATTTGAAACCGTTGCCGGTGCCGTTTACCGCATCGAAATTTTCGACCGTATCTTCGAGACCGCCGACCGCGCGAACAATCGGAATTGTCCCGTAGCGCAAGGAATACATCTGATTCAAACCGCACGGCTCGAATTTTGACGGCATCATAAACATATCCGCACCGGCTTCGATCTTATGCGCCAGATTTTCGTTGTAGCCGCGAAAAATCCCGACTTGCCGCGGCGCGTAATCGCGCAATCTCTGCCAGAAATTTTCGTATTGCTGTTCGCCCGAACCGAGCGAAATGATATACGCGCCGGTCGCCAGAATATCGCCCGCGACCGCCATCATCAGATCAATTCCCTTCTGCGCCGTCAAACGCGTAACATTTGCAAAAATCGGGCGTTCCAAATCTTCGGGCAGCGAAAACTGTTCTAAAAGCTGACGTTTACATTCGAGTTTTCCGTCTAAATTATCGGCGTTGAAATGCGCGCCGATCTCTTTGTCAGTTTCGGGATTCCAGATGTCGAAATCAACACCGTTGACGATACCGTAAAGACGGTTCGACCGTTGGCGCAAAAGCCAGTCAAGCCCGTAACCGTTTTCGGCGGTCTGCATTTCGTAGCCGTATGTTTTTGAAACGGTCGAAAGCATATCCGAAACCGCGAGTCCGGCTTTCATCGCCGACGCGTAGCCGTTAAAAGCAAACGCGTTGCGTTCGTAATCCGACGAAAAGCCGAATTTCCAAAGTTCTTCCGCACCGAATCCGCCCTGATACGCGAGGTTATGAATCGAAAAAACCGTCCGCGTGTTGCGCCAGTATGAATCCCAAAAGCGGAGATGCGCGATTTTGACCGCCGCAAAACCGCAATGCCAATCGTTCAGATGAACAATATCGGGTGCTGAACCGAGCCGTTTGATCAAAGCCAGCGCCGCCAGATTGAAGAAAGCGAATCGCTCGTAATCCTCGCGGTATCCGTAAATCGAATCGCGGTGAAAATATGCCGGAGCATCAATCAAAAACGTCGGCGAACCGTTGGCTTCCGAATAAAAAGCCTTTGCCGGATATTTGCCGCCGCGCCAGTCAACCGAAAGGTCGTCAATCGCCGTCTGCCAGAGATATTCGCCTTTTGTTTGCAGATAACAGGGCGTGATTAAAAAAGCGTCCTGCCCGACCTGCCGCAAAGCCTTCGGCAGTGCGCCCGCAACATCGCCCAAACCGCCCGTTTTTGAATATGGAACTGCTTCCGCAGATAGAACCGCAACTCGCAAGTTTTTTATCCTGTTAAAATAAGTTATTAGACCGTAGTAAATTCTAACAAGCCAACGAGGTTTCGTCTATTTGCCTTTGAGTTTTCCTTTGTCTGATTGACTAACGGGCAGAAAAAAGTTAAACCAATTAAAGCAAAAACCTTTAACCAAACTCAAATGAAAAAAATAACGGCAATTTTATATTTAAGCGCATTGTTTTCCGCCGCGTGTGTTTTCAGTTCAAAAAGCGAAAAAACGACCGGCACGGAAAACAAAGCGGCGAATAACCAAAACGCATCTGCCGAAAAATCGAATTCGGGCGCGGGTTCAGATCAATCCGAGAAAAAGACCGAGACCACGAAATCCGCCGAGAAAACAGATTGTTTGAATATCAAAGTGGCGGGCAAAAAGATTGATGAAAAACAAACCTTCGCGTTTGATCACGAACCTTTTAAGAATGCTTGTTTTGTAACCGCGCACGACCCCGTCTTTGACGATCCGCCGCTTAATTCCGAGTTTTTTATTTATCAGGACGGCAAGGAAATTTATAAATTCCCGAACCAGTTTAACGGCGTAACGACCGGCTGTTGGGTGGAAGCCGTCGCGTTTCAGGATTTGAACGAAGACAGTTTGACCGATGTAATCATCGCCGGAATGTGCAGCGCGAAAACCGCGCCGTATAGCGAAAATATGGTTTATGTGAACAAAGGAAAAGAGTTTGCGACCAATGAGGACGCGAATTACACGCTCGAAAATTTTAAGAAAATCAAGGACATCGCAGATTTTGTCAAACAAAACCAAGGACAATTCTTTCAATAACGGCGCAAGTTCGACTTTACCGCTCGTCATCGTCAACCCGAAATCGGCGGGCGGTTCGACGCAGAATCGCTGGGCGGAAACGGCGGCAGATTTTCGCGCACATTTCGGCGCGTTTCAGGTTGCTTTTACCAAAAAAGCGGGCGACGGCACGGCTCTGGCATTGCGCGGCGCAAAGCAAGGCAGAAAATTTATTATCGCCTGCGGCGGCGACGGCACGATCAACGAAGTCGCCAACGGTATTCTGCAATCGGGCGCTGGAATAGAATTCGGCGTTTTGCCGTCCGGCACGGGCGGCGATTTCCGGCGCACAATCGGCATTCCGAACGATACCCGCGAAGCCGGAGTCGTTCTGAGAAACGGTGTAACAAAGCTGATTGATGTCGGCAAAGTTACGTTTCTCGATCACGAAAATCAAGAAACATCGCGTTATTTTTTAAATGTCTCGTCGTTCGGACTTTCGGCGGCGATCATCGAGCGCGTCAAATCTTCGAACATCGTCGGGTGGATTCCGCACGACATTCTGCGCGGCAAAACGAGCTTTGCGCTCTCGACTTTGCAGGAACTTTTAGGTTTAAATTTCGATACCGTTCGGGTAAAATTTGACGGTAATGAAGAAAAGTCTTTGAATACGATAAATTTCTGCGTCTGCAATTCGCGCTTTTTCGGCGGCGGAATGAAGATCGCGCCCGATGCCGTGATCAACGACGGATTTTTCGATGTCGTCAATATCGGCGACATCAAAACCGCGAAAATACTTCTTCGCGGCTACACGCTTTATCGCGGCTCGCATCTGAGTTTAGAGGAAGTCAAATCAACTCTGGCGCGAAAAATCGAGGTTTCGCCGATGAACTCGGAAGAAATCCATATCGAAGTTGACGGCGAGCTGCCCGGAAAACTGCCCGCGACGTTCGAGATTTTGCCCAAGGCATTAAAGGTTCGTGTTCCGAAAATCAGTTCGTAGAGTTCGTAGAGTTCATAGAGTTTTTAGAGTAAAATCCATTATTCTACGAACTCTACGAACTCTACGAACTCTACGAACTCTAAAAACTTTATGAACAATTCATTTTGCCGGCGATTGATTGCTTCCTGCGAAAAACATTCCGAAAGAACCGCGATGCGCATCGTCGGCGATGAAACGGAAGTTTATAATTACGAAGAATTATTAAAACAAATCCGCGCCGTCGCTTATCGGATCGCCGAAGAAAAAGTCGAATTCGGCGACCGCGTCGCGCTGATCGGCGAAAATCATCCGTGTTGGGCGGTTGCCTATCTTGCAACGCTTTATCGCGGCGCGGTTTGCGTGCCGATTGACCCGCACGGCGAGATCGAAACGATCACGAACTTTCTCGAAAATTCCGAAGCCAAACTCGCTTTTCTGTCGCCCGATGTAACCGAAAAATTCGCGCAGATCGAGGAAAAACTCGGGCGGCATATTCCGTCGGTCGTCTGGCGGATGGAAAATTCGGCGAACGGTTTTCAAAAGTTCGAGGATTGGGTAAACACGGATTTTCCCGAAAGCTTCAAGCAGGAAATCCCGCAAGCCGCCGGTGACGACACCGCGCTTTTGATCTATACGAGCGGCACGACCGGCACGCCGAAAGGCGTTCCGCTTTCGCACGGCAATATTACCGCCGAACTCGACGGCATTTACAAGGTTTTACAGCTCACCGAAAAGGAAAAAATTCTCAGCCTTCTGCCGCTATTTCACGCCTATTTGCAAATCGTCAATCTCTGGGTCGCCACAACTTACGGCGCGGAAGTCGGTTATTTGAAAGAAATGACACCCGACGAACTCGGCAAAGCGATGCGCGAATTCAAACCGACGCTTTTAACGACCGTGCCGCGCCTCTGGTATCTGTTTCACAAGAAGATTTTCGATGCCGTCAACGAAAAACCGAAAGCCGTGCAGGTTCTATTTAAAGGAATGCTCGCAACGAACGGATTTTTGCGAAACAGCCTGAATATCAATCTCGGAA
>JALHNX010000243.1 GCA_022843305.1 Pyrinomonadaceae bacterium
GCGAAGCCGTTTTGCAGATCGGTTTTACGACCGCCGAAGTAACGGAGCGAACCGATCTCCGCCCGCTCAATCTGGCACTCGTGATTGACAAAAGCGGTTCGATGGCGGAAAGCGATAAAATGTCGCGGGTCAAAGAATCTCTGCGCACGTTGGTCGGCAAACTGCGCCCCGACGATGTTGTTTCAATCGTCGTTTTCGACACCGACGCGCAGGTTTTATTTCCCGCCGCCCGCATCGGCGACGGTTACGAATTGCGCCGCGCGATTGATTGCATCGAACCCGCCGGCTCGACGAATCTGCACGGCGGCTTGATGCTCGGTTATCGTGAAGCGTTGAAAAATTTCCGCAAGGACGCGACCAACCGCGTAATTTTACTGACGGACGGCATTGCCAATGTCGGCACGGTCGAACCGAACAAGATCGCCGCCGAATCTTCGGAATTCAACGGGCAAGGACTCGATCTTTCGACCATCGGCGTTGGACTTAATCTGAACAACGACCTTTTGCGAACCCTGGCAAAATCGGGACGCGGGCTTTATCATTTCGTTTCCGATTACCAGGACATCGAAAAGGTTTTCGTCAACGAAGTGCAAAGCCTGATCTCGCAGGTCGCCAAACGTGTCGAAGTGAGCGTTGATTACGACCCGAATTTGCAGGTTGAAAAGATTTACGGCTACGCGCCGCGCTACCGGACAAACGGTTTTTCGGTTGTGATGGACGATATGAACAACGGTTTGACGCAGGTGGTGATGCTGCGTTTTCGTGCTCGTAATCCGTTGAAAACTTCCTCAATCGTAAAAGTTCGACTTTCGTATTTCGATGTTCAAAAGAAAAAAAAGGTTGAAGAAGTCCAAGAAGTTAAATTAATTCCGAGCGAACAAAAATTCTGCGACATTTTGGCTGATACGGAAGTTAAGAAAAATTACACGATTGCCGAATTGGCGCAATCGCTTTTCGAGATGACCGAAGCCGCCAAACGAAAAAACTATCGGCAGGCTGAAAATGTTTTAAACGTGTCGGTGGCGGAAACCTACAAACGCTTTCCGAATATGGAAGACAAGGATGTGCGGTTTATTTTGAATATCATCGAAGGCTATCAGCGTGATTTGAAAACCGTTAATCGGCAAAAACAAACGGACGATTGCGGCAAATGTAATTGAGTTGAAATTTAACGCAAAGACGCTGATGACGCGAAGTTTTAAAATTTAGTAGTTCCTGATTCGTTGATGGCATCAGTATAGCGAGCGGTAGCGAGGCGCGTTTCTTTATCAAAAACCGGTCATTGAACAAACCTGTTCGCTACCGCTCACTATACTGATTTTTTCATCCAACCGAAATCAGAACGCTGCCGAATTTTTCTTCGCGTCTTTGCGTCTTTGCGTCTTTGCGTTGAAAATAAAAATGGTGAAAATCAAATCAATCGAACTTATCGAAATAAATCTGCCGCTCGTTCATTTTTTTGAGACGAGTTTTGGGAGAACTTACGAGCGCCGGATAATTTTAACGCGCGTTTTGGACGATACGGGCGCGGAAGGCTGGGGCGAAGCGACCTGCGGCGAAACGCCTTCGTATTCCGAAGAATGGACGGACGCGGCATGGGCGGTCATCGAAAAAATCCTCGCGCCGATGGTGATTGGCGCACAGGTCGAATCTGCTGCGGACATTTGGGATCTGATGAAACAGGTGCGCGGCAACCGGATGGCGAAAGCGGCGATTGAAACCGCCTGTTGGGATTTGGAAGCGAAAAAATCGGATGTTCCGCTGTGGCGGCATTTGGGCGGCGAAAACCGCGAGATCGCGTGCGGCGTTTCTATCGGCATTCAGGATTCAGTCGGACAGCTTTTGGAGAAAATCCAGACCGAACTCGACGCGGGTTATCAGCGCATCAAGATCAAAATTTCGCCGCGTTGGGATTACGAAATTATCAAAAAGGTGCGCGAAACATTCGGCGATATAAGGCTTATGGGCGACGCGAATTCGGCTTACACTTTGGACGATATTGATAAATTAAAAAGTCTGGACGAGTTTGAACTGATGATGCTCGAACAGCCTCTGCCGCACGACGACATTATTGACCACGCCAAACTTCAGCGCGAAATACGAACGCCGGTTTGTCTTGACGAGCCGATAAAATCGCCCGAAGATGCGCGAAAAGCAATTGAATTAAAATCGGGCAAAATCATCAACCTAAAAAACGGACGCGTCGGCGGACACAGCGAATCGAAACGCATCGAAAAAATCTGCCGCGAAGCGGGAATTCCCGTCTGGTGCGGCGGAATGTTGGAATCGGGCATCGGACGCGCGCACAATATCGCGATTTCGACGCTCAAAGGCTACACGCTTCCGGGCGACGTTTCGGCGAGCAAACGCTACTGGCACGAAGATATTATCGAACCGGCGGTTGAAGTTTCGCCGAACGGCATCATCATCGCGCCCGAAAAAATCGGCATCGGTTTTGAAGTAAAACGCAATTTGATAGAAAAACTGGCGGTGCGAAAAGCGTCCGTAAAATTTTAGATTTCAGATTTCAAATTAAAAAATTCGTGTTTAATTATGCTCATTTCTGGCTAATTTTGCTTTTCGCTCTGCCCATTTCGGCGCAGACGATTTCGGGCGTTGTTACCGACCAAAAAAACGCGCCGGTTCAAAACGCGGAAATCGTTTTGCTCGATAAAACAAAGACCATCGCGCAGACGACGACCGATGCAAACGGCAAATTTTCGATTGATTTGCAGAACACGCAAAACGCTTTGCTGACCGTCAAAGTGAATGGTTTTGCGAGTTTTTCGAGACTTCTGCCGAAAGATTTCAGCGAAAATTTAACGATTATTTTAGAACCGCAAGCTGTGCGCGATGAAGTAACGGTTTCGATTACGCGCACCGAATCGCGGCTTTCGGAAACTCCGGCGAGCGTGGTTGTTTTAGACCGCGAAACTTTGGACACGACCGCCGCGCAAACCGTTGACGATGCGCTTCGTCAGATCGCCGGATTTACTTTGTTTCGCCGAAGTTCGAGCAAAACAACAAATCCGACGACGCAGGGCGCGAATCTTCGCGGTTTGGCAGGCAGCGGCGCGTCACGCGCTTCGGTTTTGCTTGACGGCTTATCATTGAATGACGCTTTCGGCGGTTGGACTTTTTGGTCGAGAATTCCAAACATTGCCGTCGAACAAGCGGAAGTTTTGCGCGGCGGCGCGAGCGCGTTTTACGGCGACCAAGGCTTGAGCGGCGCAATCAATCTACGGACAGGTTCTTTTAAAGAAAAGCCGGTATTTAAACTTCAAACTTCTGCCGGAACAAACAAAACTTTCGACGGAAGTCTTTTCACCGCTTACGGAAAACGCGGCTGGAATTTTGCGCTTGCATTGGAATCTTTTCAAACGGCAGGCTATATTCCGACCGCTGAAAACGAGCGCGGAACGATTGATACAAACGCAAACAGCCGACACCATAACGGATTTTTGACCATCGAAAAAAGATTCGGCGGCGCGGATGATTTGTCAGAACCGCCTGCGGTAGCGGGCGGGTTAAATTTCGGCATTTCAAGAATTTTCCTGAAAACAAACATTTTCAGCGAACGACGCGACAACGGCACGAGCCTGACAAATAACCGCACATATTTTCGCCAAGTCGCGCTCGGCGCGGATTTTTCGGGCGAACAAATGGGAAGTTTTCAGTTTCGTTCATTCGTCGAAAAACAAACTTATGATCAGACATTTTCGGCGATTTCCAACAATCGAAATACAGAAACGCTTTCGAGAATTCAGCGCGTTCCGTCCCAAAATTTCGGCGCGAATCTTTTTTGGTCAAAAGTTTTCGGCGCAAACAATATCGTTTCTTCATCGGTCGAATTCAAACAAGTTCGCGGTTTCAGCGATGAGATCGTTTTTGTTAATAACCGCCAAAGTTCGCTCGTCGGTTCGGGCGGAAATCAGCAGATTTTCGGTGTTTTCGTGCAGGACGTTTGGCGCGTTTTGCCGAAATTAACCTTAAATTTCGGCGGTCGTTTCGATTATTGGGAAAACAAAAACGCGCTCGTTTCGACCAAAACTTTGGCGAACAATCTGACAAACACAACGAATTTTCCCGACCGCAGCGAAAATGCTTTCAGTCCGCGCATCGCCGCGCTTTACGCGATAAATCAAAACTTTTCAGTTGTCGCGTCTTACGCAAAATCTTTTCGCGCACCGAATCTGAACGAGCTTTACCGCGCCTTTCGCGTCGGAAACGTGTTGACGCAGGCGAATGAAAATTTAAGATCGGAACGCGCCGACACGTTTGAAACGGGTTTGAATTTTACGGGTTTTGCACGAAAAATAAACTTGCGCGGAAATTTCTTTCTGACGGAAGTTTCGAGTCCGGTGGTTTCTGTAACTTTGACTACAACGCCGAATTTGATTACAAGACAACGCCAAAACGTCGGCAAAACCCGCGCTCGCGGAATCGAATTCGACGCGGAATATTCGCCGTTTGCAAACTTAAGATTTTCGGCAAGCTATCTTTTCACCGATTCGCGTGTCGCCGATTTTCCGTCAAATCCGCTATTGATCGGAAATTTTTTACCGCAAGTCGCCCGAAATCAATTAACTTTCCAAACCGTTTATCGCCCGACCGCAAAACTTACGTTTTCAATGCAAGCGCGAATTTCCGACGCGCAGTTTGAAGACGATCTAAACACGTTGCGTTTAAGACCTTATTCGACCTTCGACGCTTTTGCTTCTTATAAATTCAAACGATTCGAGATTTTTACGGCAATCGAAAATCTTTTCGATTCGCGTTACGACATCGGTTTAACGCCGAACCGCACCGTCGCCGCGCCGCGTTTCGTGCGCGTCGGTTTGCGATTTGATTTGAACAAAAAATAAAATGCTGATGGAACGCCGTCATCCTGACGGCAATGGACGCTGCTTCAGCGTTCAAGAGGGCTTCGTTTATATTCAAATTGAATGTTATCGAGCGAGTTAGATGGCTCGCGCAATCTGTGCCGTCAGGATGACAGCGTTCCTTACGGATTATGAACAACAAACTTCCAAAAGACTGGTATTCACGCGGATATTTGCCGCACTATGATCCGGGATCAGCGACGCAGTTTATAACCTGTCGTTTGTTTGATTCTTTGCCGCAAAAAATTTTAGAAAAATTTCGTGCCGAATTGGAAACAAAAAATGTCGGGAACATTGACCGAGAAGTAATGATATTGATAGAAAAATTTCTTGATTCCGGTTATGGCGAATGTTTTTTGAAAGAACGCAGGATCGCGGAAATTGTCAGGAATTCGCTTCAGAAATTCGACGGCGAGCGATACAAATTAATTTCTTGGGTAATAATGCCGAATCATATTCATCTTCTGTTTAAACCTTTGAACGGATGGGAATTGTCTAAAATTCTCCAATCATTTAAATCTTTTACCGCACAGGAAGCGAACAAACTTTTGAATCGAAGCGGAAAATTTTGGATGCGTGAATATTTTGACCGTCGCATACGGGATTACGAACATTTTGAAAAAACACTTCGCTATATCGAAAATAATCCGGTCAAAGCAGGTTTCTGTGAAAAGCCGAGTGATTGGGAATTCGGCAGTGCATTCGTCGGAACGCCGTCATCCTGACGACACGGATTTAGAACGGAACGCCGTCATCCTGACGGCACAGATTGCGTGAGCCATCTAAAATACGTGGTTAATCCAAAAGTTGAATTTAATGAAAGGTTGTTTGAACGCTAACCGCGTTCATTGCCGTCAGGATGACGGCGTTCCAACTATACAGATTGCAAAGCAATCCAACTTCCGTGATAGAATTTCAAGTTGAATTTTATGAAACGTATTTTGAACGCTTGGGCGTTCATTGCCGTCAGGATGACGGCGTTCCTTTTTTATTATGAGCAATCAAGAACCTAACAAAATCATTTTTTCGATGGTCAAAGTGAGCAAGTTTTACGATAAGAAACCTGTTCTCAAAGACATTTATTTATCGTTTTTCTACGGCGCGAAGATCGGCGTTCTCGGGCTTAACGGTTCAGGAAAATCTTCGCTTTTGCGGATTATTGCCGGGCAGGACAAGGATTTTAACGGCGAGGTCGTTTTTTCAAAAGGCTATTCGGTCGGTTATCTCGAACAAGAACCGAAACTCGACGAATCGAAAACCGTCCGCGAAACGGTCGAAGAAGCGGTGCAATCCACGGTTGATCTTCTCAAAGAATTTGAAGAGATCAACGCGAAATTTGCCGAGCCGATGACCGATGACGAGATGAACGCGCTTATCGAACGGCAGGGCGAAGTGCAGGAAAAACTCGATCACGCCGACGCGTGGGATTTGGATTCGCGGCTTGAGATGGCGATGGACGCGCTGCGCTGTCCGCCGCCGGAAACGCCGGTCAAAAATCTTTCGGGCGGCGAAAAACGCCGCGTCGCGCTCTGCCGTCTGCTGCTGCAGAAGCCCGACATTCTGCTGCTCGACGAGCCGACCAACCATCTGGATGCGGAAAGCATTGCGTGGCTCGAACAGCATTTGCAGAAATACGAAGGCACGATCATCGCCGTCACGCACGATCGCTATTTTCTCGATAATATCGCGGGCTGGATTTTGGAATTAGACCGCGGCGAAGGCATTCCTTTCAAGGGAAATTATTCGTCGTGGCTGGAGCAAAAATCGCAGCGTCTGGCGCAGGAACAGCGCGGCGAAGACAAACGCCAGAAGACTCTCGAACGCGAGCTTGAATGGATTCGGATGTCGCCGAAAGGTCGGCACGCGAAGTCGAAAGCGCGTATCAACGATTACGAAAAGCTCGTCGCCGAGGAATCCGAAAAACGTTCGGAAACGCTGGAAATCTACATTCCGCCCGGTGAACGTCTCGGCGATATTGTCATCGAAGCGCACGGCGTTTCAAAGGCTTACGGCGACAAACTTTTGTTTGAGAATCTCGAATTCAGTTTGCCGAAAGGCGGAATCGTCGGCGTGATCGGTCCGAACGGCGCGGGTAAAACGACGCTTTTCCGTTTGATTACGGGGCAGGATTCGGCGGATTCGGGCGATTTTCGTGTCGGTGAAACCGTTAAATTGGGCTACGTTGACCAATCGCGCGATTCTCTGGCGGCGGACAAGACGGTTTTTGACGAGATCACCGACGGTTTGGACTTGATTCAGCTCGGCAAGCGCGAAATGAATTCACGGGCGTATGTTTCGCGCTTTAATTTCGGCGGAAGCGATCAGCAAAAATTTGTCGGACAGCTTTCGGGCGGCGAACGCAACCGCGTTCACTTGGCGAAAATGCTGAAATCGGGCGCGAACGTTTTGCTTTTGGACGAACCGACCAACGATCTGGACGTGAACACGATGCGCGCTCTGGAAGAAGCCTTGGAAAACTTCGGCGGCTGTGCGGTCGTTATTTCGCACGACCGATGGTTTTTGGATCGCATCGCAACGCACATCTTAGCGTTTGAAGGCGATTCGAAAGTCGAATATTTCGACGGCAATTATTCGGAATACGAAGCCGACCGCAAACGCCGTCTCGGTCACGATGCCGACCAGCCGCACCGCATCAAATACCGCAGTTTGACGCGGGCTTAATTGAGCAAAGGAGCAGAGGAGAAAAGGAGAAGGGGAGATTTACTTTC
>JALHNX010000244.1 GCA_022843305.1 Pyrinomonadaceae bacterium
AGATTTCCAGGGCTTCCGCTTTTTGACCTTTGCGCTGGTATTGCTCGGCAAGCGCGACATAATGCGAACGCGCCTCGGCAAACGAACCTTTCATCCGGTAAAGTGTCGCCAATTTTTCCGAAACGTCCGCCGAATGCGGTTTCAGACGCGAAATTTTGTTGTAAATGGCAATCGCTTTTTGCGCAAATCCCTGCTTGCTGAAATGCTCCGCAACTTTTGTATAACAGACGACTGCTTGATCTGCCTCATTGTTTTTAACATACAAATCGCCCAGAGTATTGAGCGTGCTAAAATCCTTCGGGTCGTTTTCGACAATCTTTTCGTATTCGCTGATTGCCGAACGAATCTTGCCTTGCGACAAAAATCGCTCAGCATTTCGCATAGCTTTTACTTTATCGAAGCTCATCGTGATTTAGAATGATGCAGAAATCTATATTTTTGACTTGAATTTGCGAGCCACCGCCAGTTAGATGGGACAAAAATAGCAGATGAAATATTTGTTCCACCCACATAACTTAAACTACCACGCCTTTACAAAATGTGTCAACAACTTTTAACAATTTTTGGTAATGCCCCAATAAAAAGTTACAGAAGGATTTTTGCCCACGAAAAACACGAAAGATATGAAATAGTTTGATGATTTAGCATATTTTCGTTTTTTTCGTGGGCAGATAAAACTTTTTATTGAGGCATTATCACAGGCGTATAAAAAGGCTTGACAGTTTTGTATCAACCAAATATAATCAATCAGACTTTTAATTTCTAAACTTCTATATAACCGACAACAACAACCTGCTTAGCATTTATCAGATAAAATGCTAAAAATTAAAGAACTTGCCGATGCAGATTCTTTGAGGTTTTAAGTTTGACGGTTATAGGGTTTTAGTAAAAATCATTGCAGTAAATGCGGAATTTATTTCAGTAAAAATAAACATTCGTCAGCGATAGATTTAACATAACGATTCAGGGATTCAGGAACATCTAAGGCTTTATTTATTTCTACATTCAAGGAGTAAATATTTGGACGGAATTTTAAAATCACTTGAACCGTTATTGAAATTATTTTTTGATAAACTTGGCGTGGGGTGGACGATTGCGCTATTATTAGGTATAGGCATATTACTATTTGCCTTTAGATGTTACAAGGACTGGCGAAAAGACCGGGAAATTCATTTAGCCCTTCAAGCAAAGGATAAAACCATCCAGATAATCGCGGAACAAAACCGCCAGTACCGCGTATTGGAACTAAAGGAAAAAGGATTATCCGACGAAATGATTACTGCGTTAGTATTAGAAAACACCCCTGCAAATCCCGCCGAAGCGCGGGCGATTTTGGAAAGAAATAAAACCAATCCCCCTGTTAAGCCATCGAAGCAACAGCCCAAAAGGCAAAGGAGAGAGAGATGAGTACGTTAACATTGGTATTTATTGTGGCGTTAATTTTTAGTATCTATCAAATCATTTTTATTATTCTGAACAGTCGTCGAATCCGACGGTTGCGTCGCACAAGATACACTGACGTTACGCAACGGAGTTTTGGTATCGCTCGCCATGATCTAATGATGTTGGTTTCACAGAATGAATTGTTGCCAACATCCGCAACGTTCAGGTTTTTTTACTGCACCGATACGACGGTTATGCGAAACCCGGAACGATATGACCAATTAAGCAAGGTTTTGCGAGAAATTCTATCAGGTAAAATGAATGGACACGGTGAAAGGTCTGAGCTTTATCATCAGGTATTGGAAGAAAGCAAAAATTGGAGTCCGAAAGTTAAAAAGATGGTCGCCAAACAAGCGCACGCTATGGGAACTCTGCTGTTTTTGCATTCGTCTATTATTAGATTATCTATGCTTGCAGCCAAATCTCTACTATCCAAGATAGTTCTCTCACCATTAGCTAAATTTTTGTCAAAAGGATCGACTGAAAAACTTTGGCAATATTCAGAAGAAATTGCTGCTAAACACAATCCTGATGTCGAAACAATTCTTGAAACAAAGAAGGAACTCGAACATCTGGCGTATTCTAACTAATATTACACAAAAGTAACATTTCCATATACAAAGCCTGCTGAATTAGGCAGGCTTTGTATACTTTTTACGCGGATTTGAGAAGGTTTTTGAAAGATTTGGCAAAGCGCGGGGTATTGTTTTATTTTCAGGCAGTCATTTCTGCTGGACCGAATTCGGCGATATGCTTTTCCCTGCTGTGTGCGGCGTTGGTTTTAATCGTTATTTGGAAGTCTCCTATGGAGTTGAGAAATGATAGCCACCAAAATAATAGAAAATTGATACCAATCTTTAACAAACTTTTTACCAACAAAAAGTGAAGCGTAATGCCTCTATAAAAAGTTTTATCTGCCCGCGAAAAACACGAAAAACACGAAAATTTGCTAAATCATCAAACTATTTCGTGTGTTTCGTGGGCAAAACAACCCTTCTGTAACTTTTTATTGAGGCATTACAATTTTTGTAATGTTTTGCGATTTTCATAATAAAAATTTTCGACTTTGGCTTTTTGATCGGAAAATATTTAAAATTTAATCTGTATTTTCTTTCGAAAAGTTTCAAATATATGCAAGCACTAATTTTAGCCGGAGGAAAAGGAACGCGGCTGCGCCCGCTGACGGTTTACACGCCGAAACCGATTGTGCCTTTTTTGAACCGTCCTTTTCTACTTTATCAAATCGAAATTCTGCGCCGCGCCGGAATTGAAAACATCACGCTTTCTTTGAGCTATCAGCCCGATAAGATCGAAGACATTCTGGGCGACGGCTCGGATTACGGCGTAAATCTTCGCTTTATCACCGAACCGAGTCCGATGGGAACCGGCGGCGCGTATAAATTCGCCGCGAGCGACATCCGCGAAACAACGATAGTTTTTAACGGCGATATTCTGACCGATCTGGATATTTCAAAGGTTGTCGAATTTCACAAATCCAAAAAGGCGGCGGCGACGATTGTTCTCGTGCCGGTCGAAAATCCATCGGCTTACGGTTTGGTCGAAACCGACCCGGAAGGAAAAGTTTTGCGTTTCCGCGAAAAACCGAAACCCGAGGAACTCGACGAACTGACGACAAACACGATCAACGCGGGCGTTTACATTCTCGAACCGGAAGTTTTAGATTTGATTCCGAAAGGCGAAAATTATTCGTTTGAATACAATGTTTTTCCCGATTTGCTGAGTAATCAAAAAGTATTTTACGCATATATTATGCAGGAAAACTACTGGCGCGACATCGGCAATCCCGCAAGTTATCTGCAAGGACACCACGATTTTTTGAGCGGCAAGATCAAAGGCTTTGAGATCGGAAAGAGCGCGAAAGCCGAAATTTCGCACACGGCGTTTGTTGATAAAACTTCGCTGATCGCGGAAGACTGCATCATCAAACCAAACGCGCGGATTTTCAATTCGGTCATCGGCAGAGGCGTTCTGGTCGAAGAAAAAGCGATCATCGAAAATTCGGTCGTCTGGTCGCACACACGAATTTCAAGCAATGCCGAAATCAGCGGCGCGGTCATCGGTCGAAGCTGTTATATCGGAAAAAACGCGGTCGTTTCGAAAGGCGCGGTTCTGGGCGACAAAACTTCGCTGACCGATTACACGAAAATCTAGCGATTGGGGATTGCGGATTTGGGATTTGGGATTTAATATTTCGATCCGCAATCCGAAATCCCAAATCCCAAATTGAAATATGCCCGAACTGCCCGAAGTCGAATTGGTCGTACAATCTATGGATTCTTTAGTTAAAGGTCGGCGCATCATCGTCGCCGAGCTTTTGCGCGCACGGCTCGCGCCGGAAAATCCGCCCGCGCAGTTTGCCGAA
This sequence comes from Pyrinomonadaceae bacterium, assembly GCA_022843305.1. Lineage (GTDB taxonomy): Bacteria > Acidobacteriota > Blastocatellia > Pyrinomonadales > Pyrinomonadaceae > JAFDVJ01. The sequence goes on from JALHNX010000244.1 coordinate 3,827, forward strand.
AGATTAAGCGGCGCAACGATAAATTTTGTTCACCGGCGCGGAAAACACATCCTGTTCGATCTGGACAACGCCGAAACTCTGATCGCGCATCTGCGGATGTCGGGACGCTTTATGCTTTTGCCCGTCGAGCGCGATTTGCCGAAATATTCGCACGCCGTCTTTTATTTTGAAGACGAAACGCGGCTCGTTTTTCAAGACCAAAGGCATTTCGGCTTTATGAAAATCGTCGCAACCGCGAAACTGCACGAAGCGAAGGAAATAAAAAAGCTCGCGCCCGAACCTTTTTCCGAGGCGTTCAGCGCACAGTATTTTCGCGCTGTTTTAAAAACTTCCAGAAAAAGCCTGAAGGAATTTCTGCTCGACCAGACAAAGGTTTTAGGTTTGGGAAACATTTACGCGTCGGAAGCGATGTTTCTGGCGCGGGCGAATCCGCAGATCGCGGCAAATCGGCTTTCCGCGCGAAAGGCGAACGTCTTATTTGAAAAAATCCGCGAAGTTTTACAAGAATCAATCGCGCACGGCTCGACTTTAAACGTCAATCCTGAAAATATTGACGGCAGTTATTACGGTGGCGGTTACGAGCATCACTGGCGCGTTTACGACCGCGAAAAAGAACCGTGCGTCAACTGTGAAACAGCGATCAAACGCATCGTGCAGGGCGGACGTTCGACGTATTTTTGCCCGCGCTGTCAGCCGAAATAAATTTCCCGTTCGTCAGAAATTAGTAATTTAGAAAATTTTAAGAGGATAAATTTAATGAAACGTTTATTTATTACACTTTTGGCAGTTGTCTGTTTAATGTCTTTGACAAATACCGCGCTGGCTTGTGCGTGCTGCGCCGACGCCGGAACTTATTCGATCCGGACAGTCAAGCCGGAAACTTATATCGTTGACCTTTTAGGCGACATGAAATTCGACTCGAAAGCCGATCTTTTTATGACCGAAGCCGATTTCGAAATAATCAAAGGTTTGGACGACATCAAAAAGGAAATGGAAGGCGGTTCGTGGAATTACGAAACCGACACGTTCGATCTGGTCAATCAATTCACGAAAAAAACGTGGAAATTCACGATCAAAACGCCGGGCGGAAAAACCGGCACGCTGACGCTTCCCGTTCCGGCGCAGATGGTTCAATTTAAGGTTGACATTCACGATACGAAAGACACCGGCTTGGGCGTTCGTTTATACAAAGAATTTCGTTTCAAAGGCGCGGTTCAAAACGGTACGGGAATTTTCCGTGCGGGAATCGTCAAACCGACGACGTATTTTCTGGTTTTTCAGGGACGCGGCAACGGCTGCGACAACGCGGAAGACTTCACGCACTGGCATCTCGAAATCGAGGGCAAAAAAGCGAAATACAAATTCAACGGAAAATTGTCTTCGGGCGCGGCGGAATAAAAGCGAAACCAGGGTGAAATCCCCTTTACTTTGCTTGACAGTTTTCACCGAAAAACGCAGAATCTAACTTAACTTTCGTGGTGAGTTAATGCGACTTGCGACCACGTAAAATAAGCCGCTAAACAGCTAAGAGGACAAATATTTTGAAGAGTCTCGCTGTTTGGCGAGACTTTTCATTTTAGATTTGCGATTTGCGATTTGCGATTTTGGTTTCTTGTTCAAGATTTGTCGCTTTTACAAGTAATCAATTGCAAATCGCAAATCGCAAATCGCAAATTAAATTATGCGAGATTTTCGAGAACTGATAGAATCCGACGGCATTTATGTTTTTGACGGCGCGATGGGAACGCGGCTTTATGAAAAAGGCATTTATATCAATCGTTCCTACGACGAGCTGAACCTTACAAATAAAGACCTCGTGCGCGAAGTTCACGAGGAATACGTCAAAGCGGGCGCGGAAATTATTCAAACCAACACATTCAGCGCGAATTTCAATAAACTTCAGCAATTCGGGTTGGACACGCAGCTCCGCGAAATAAATCTTTCCGCTGTTAAAATTGCCCGCGAAGCCGCCGGCAGCAAAGTTTTCGTCGCGGGAACGCTCGGACCTTTAGGTTTGCGCATCGAGCCTTACGGACCGACTTCATTTGACGAAGCGAAGGCGATGTTCCGTCAACAAGCCGAATTTTTGCTTGAAGGCGGAATTGACCTTTTTGTCCTGGAAACTTTTTCGGATCTATCGGAAATCCAGCAGGCAATAAAAGCGGTCAAGGAAATTTCCGATTTGCCAATCGTCGCACAGATTGCGATTCAGATGGACGGCAATACGGTTTTCGGCGCAACGCCCGAAATTTTCACGAAAAGATTGGAAGATTGGGGCGCGGACGTGATCGGTTTGAATTGCAGTGTCGGACCCGCGCTGTTTTTGACCGCGCTCGAAAAAATGCGCACAGTAACGACCAAAAAACTTTCCGCGCAGCCGAACGCCGGACTTCCGCGCGACGTGCAGGGACGGCAGATGTATATGTGTTCGCCGGAATATATGGCGGAATTTTCCCGAAGATTTATTCAGGTCGGCGCGAGCTTTATCGGCGGATGCTGCGGCACGACACCTTCGCATATCAAACTGCTGGCAGACGCGATTCGCTCGGTTTCGCCCCGACGGGCGGCGCAGGTTTTCGTCAAACAGCCGGCGACGGTTGACGAATTAACGCCCGCCGACGTGTCGGTTATGCCGCTCGCCGAACGCTCGAATTGGGGCGGTAAAATTGCGCGAGGTGTATTTGTAACATCGGTCGAAGTTCTGCCGCCGAAAGGATGTGATGCCGAAAAAACGCTTCAATCTATTAAACTTTTGAAAGATGCGGGCGTTGATGCCGTCAATGTTCCCGACGGACCGCGCGCGCAAACCCGTATGTCGGCGCAGGCGACTTCGGTTTTAATTGAACGCGAAATCGGTATCGAAGCAGTTCTGCATTACTGCTGCCGCGACAGAAATCTTCTCGGGATGATGTCCGATTTGCTCGGCGCGGCGGCACTCGATTTGCGGAATCTTTTAATAATTACGGGCGATCCGCCGAAAATGGGACCCTATCCGGATGCCACTGCTGTTTTCGATATTGATTCAATCGGCTTGACGAATATGGTCAACCGGCTCAATCACGGGCTTGACTTAGGCAACAATCCGATCGGCAAACCGACGACTTTTACAATCGGTGTCGGCGTAAATCCGGGCGCGGTCAATCTTGAAGAAGAAATCCGCCGCTTTGAATGGAAAGTCGAAGCCGGTGCGGAATATGCCATCACGCAGCCGGTTTTCGACACCGGACAATTACGAACCTTTTTAGACAAAATATCACGCGTCCGCATCCCGATCATCGCGGGAATCTGGCCGCTCGTAAGTTTCAGAAACGCCGAATTCCTGCACAACGAAGTTCCGGGTGTGAATGTAACCCAAGAAATCCTAGAAAGAATGCGAATTGCATCCGAAAAAGGTAAGGAAGAAGCCCGTGAAGAAGGGATTGCGATTGCTCGCGAATCGCTTTTGGAAGTCCGCGACGTGATTGCGGGTGTGCAGGTTTCCGCGCCGTTCGGGAATGTTAAATACGCTTTGCAGGTTTTTGAGGTGCTTGAAGAATTTAAGGAAAAAGAAAAGTCGAACAAGCTTTAATCTAGTGGGTCGTTTGACAATTAGATAGCCATTGCTCGCTCAACGTTCGATGTTTTCGCATCGTTCGTCTGACTACGGCTCCCGAACCGCCCAACAAATGACGACGGCGTTGCCGACTTC
>JALHNX010000245.1 GCA_022843305.1 Pyrinomonadaceae bacterium
ATTAAATGCTGTTTGAAAGCCGGCGAGTCCGGCGGTTATTGCGGGATTTTCGTCGCAAACCGATTCGACGACCCGATACATATCAGACTTAGCTTTTTGTCTGGCGTTCATTCTTTACTAATTACCTCCGTGGTTTAAAGATTTTGGTTAAAATCCCGCTTGTAATTCGCAAAGATTAGCTGCTGGGAACTTTTTCAGGAGTTTCAACAGCAATTTCTTTGGAGCTAAAGAAAATTTCTTTAGTGTTTTTGTAATTGCTTGGCTGTAAGCCGTTTTTTATTAACTGTAATCCGCAATTTAGGCAATGAAGATTACAATTCATCGAACGTAAGACATTAATAATTCAATGCAGGCAACTATTTATTCGATGTAGATTGTTATTTATTGAATGTAATCGGCGATTTATCGAATAAAATCAGCCGTTTATTTACCATAAATAACGATTTATTAACTGTAATTGTTAGTATTTTTAAAGCTAAATCCTTTATGTCAAAGAGCATTTTTTCAGTGTAAAACCCTAATTATCCTTTGAAAGACATCAGAAAACAGGCGGTTTATACCTTAAATGACTTGTTTGGCTTAATCAGGTGAAATGAGGTTACCAAAATTTTATTTTTATTGCAAGACTTTTTTTCGCACGCCTGTAATGCCTCAACTAAAAGTTGTGTTTGCCCACGAAACACACGAAAAAAACGAAAATATGCTAAATCATCAAACTATTTCGTTTCTTGCGTGTGTTTCGCGGAGCGGCTGGGCAAAAAAATCCTTCTCTAACTTTTTATTGGGGCATTACGCGCACCTTTTGAAACTTATTTCGCATTAGGAAATTTGTTTTTTAACCCGCCTTATATTTTCATCAAAACCGGTTCGTTCGGCAGTTCGTCGAGCCATTGATTGACCTGTTCTTTAAGGTCGTTACGGCTGACGTAATCGTTGGTTGCCGGGAAACTTGTTTTGAGCAGAATCGAGGTCGGCAGATTTTCAAATGCTTTTTGGAGAATGACGAGTTCGGCATTGTTGAGAAGCGGAATTCCGGTTCCCTGTTTGAAAATTTCGATCAGATGCCGGACAGCCGTTTTGTATTCCTCGTCCATCGGACGGTTGCCGAAATGCGTTATTATTTGCGCGAGCGTGTCTTTGAGCGTGAGGAGAATTTTGCGATAGCTTTGCCGTCCATTTTCGACCGTTTGGCGCAGAGTTTGCGGAAGTTTTTCCCATTCGTTAATTTGCGCGAGATTGAACGAACAGGCGCAGAACGGATGAGTTTTGAGCATTTCGCGGACGCTGAACAGACAATCGAGTTCTTTGAGCTGTCGGCAGATTTGTTTTGCCTCGCGGTAATAAAGCTGCGGCGCGATTGATAATTGCGAGAGGTTTTCAAATTCCCACCATTCGTTGCTTCGCATTATTTCGTCGAACTGCTCCTGCAAATGGTGCGATTTCATAATCATATCGTGCTTGCCCGAAAAATATTCGGCAAAGCGCGTGTGAAACGCCTGCCAGACGTTTTCCATTTCACGGTTCGTCAGCTGGCTCGGGTTGATCGTCGTTTCTTCGAGAATTTGGAAAAGCTTTTCGCGCAGAACTTCGATTTTCGCGTCGTCGGTCGTTTCGCAAACCGCGAGATATGTGCGGATGTCTTCGCGGCGATGTGTGCCGCTGACGAAATCTTCGAGAACGACCAATTCTTTGGCGCGTTCAAAATATTCTTCTTCCGAATCCGAAAACGCGTCGGCGATGCGGTGCAAGCCTTCTTCGAGCGTGATTGATTCATCGAGAACCGAAGCGGCGGTCGTCGCCACCGAACCGAAGGTTTTTTCCGCAAGCAGCGACAAACGCCAGATTTTCGTATTCAGAATCTCGTCCGGCAATTCGCCGAAACGCTCCAGAAGCCGCGCTTTTTGCCAATCGGAAATCCAAATATTTAAGGCTTTTTTGACGGCTTCGCATTCTTCGGGCAAATCTATGGAATTAAAAGTGTCGTTGCTGGTCAGAACCTTTGCCCAATGCGTCAAACGCTCGGTCGTGTAGGTTGTCGCCGTCGGCAGCGCGATGCCTTCGATGTCGTCCCAGATGATTTTCAGATCGAGCGAACGGCGGCTGATGCGGTCGCCTTTCGTCGTCACGAATTCGATTTGCCGATTAGCGACTAGTGCCGTTAAAACAAGATGTTGGGCTTCGCGCACCAAACCGATCGGCTCGCGTTTCAGATGCCGGTAAACCGTGCGAAGCGAAACCGTTTCTGCCGAAGATTTCCTGACCAACGCCAAAACTTCCTGCGCGATGGGTATTTTCAAAAGATTTTCTTCGGTTTCGAGAACAAAAGCATTACCGCGCCGCGTTACCAAACCGAGCGGCAAAGCGAAAAGTTCGGCAAAACGCTGAACCTCGGTTAAATTCTGCCGCGTTCCGCTGAAAAGATCGCTGATGAGCGTCGAAACTTCGGTCATCCCGAGCGGCTGCGTAAAGACCGGATGCGTCGGGAATTTCATCTCGAACAGCGATTCGAGCATAATCGTAAAAATTTTCGACAAACTCTGCGCGTTTCGGGCTTCATCGGTAAAATTGAAATCAAAACCTTCGATGATCAATTTTCCGTCCGCCAAAAATATCCGGTTAAAGATTTTTTCAATCGCTAAGGAATGCGCGTGTCCGGCGGCGCGAAGCTGGTCGCCGAACTCGTTTCGCAGATTTTCGTCGTGAACCAGAACGTGATAACGCAGAAGCGTTTCGATTTCGTCGTTTCTGAGCGGCGCGTGCTGCCAGTAAACTCGCGGAACGCCGTCAGGATTCGGATTTGCGGGCAAATTCTGTTCGCCGCTGATAATCACCATCCAATCGGTAATCTCGAGATTGGCGGGCATTTGCGCAATATCCTGTTCGTCGTTTTCCACATTCCAGCACAAACGCCCGCGCCGCAAACCGCCGCGCCAGACAATCTGCGCGTCCGTCCAATTCGCGCTTTTGCCGTCAGTTTCGTCGCCGAAAGTCCAATCGGAAAATCGTTCCCGCGCGATTTTCCGTAAGGTTTTCGGCACAATGTCGGGTGAAACATTGGCAATCGCTTCGTTCAGAGAATTATTGAGGCTTTCCTTGATGCTGACTTTCAAACTGTAGCGGATTTCCCTGCCTTCTTCGGCTTTGCGCCAGATTTGATCGGGCAACACCGCCGCAAAATTTTCGAGCAGATTCTCGACCATCTGCAAACCGTTGGTCGGATTGTTTTCATCGAAAATCAGCATCGCGGCGCAGATTTCGCCCGCCGTCGTGCCGTCGCCGTCGAGCGATAAAAGCAGTAAACCCTTCAGAATGAGCTTTGCCTGAAGCCTCTGCATCACGGGAATTCCGCCGACAACTTCGGTGTTCAGGCGGTCGTAAGCGATAAAGGCTTCCTGCAAATCGTCAACCTTTCGCAAAATATGTTCGGTGCAGTCGAAAACCTCGTCGAGCGCGATCAGCGAATTTGCCGGACGACCGAGAATTTTGTTTCCGGCTTCCGAAGCGAATCCGAGAAGCGCGAATTCCGGCGCGTAAAGCCTGACGAACGGCGCATTTTCCAAAATTACGGGATGCATCGGATAAAGTGCGCTGAAACGCTGTTCGCTCCAGCGAAAATGCGGCAGAACTTCCCGAAAATAATTATAAATGTCGTGAAGTAATGGCTGTGTGTGACGATGTTTGGGAAAAACGTGCGCGTCAACGATCTTGTAGAGATGTTCCTGATCGAGATAATCGATCGAAAACGAACGCGCGATCGCGGCGTTCACGCCATCCGCGCCGGCAATGTCATCATCGAGCGCGACACCGACAAACATATTCAGATTCTTTGCAAATTCGGCGATTTCACCCAAAATCACGCCATCGTCACGCGCCACGCGCGAAGTTCTTTCGTAAGCCGTGTCAACGATAAACATAAACGGCATATCGCCCGATTTTTCAATTGCCAACGTCAGCAAATCAAGAATCGAATTACTGAGAACGGCGGCATCAATCGAAAAGGCTTTGGCAATCGCGTCTTTAATTTCGGCGAGCAGGGTCGGGTGAGTTCCGCGCCGCACGAATGCGACCGGATAACGGCGGCGTTTTAATCTCTGCGTGCTGACCGAAACGTGCTGGTCGGCAATTCTCGAACGCAGTTCGGGCTGTGCAACGATCGCGCCGAGCGCCGCCAGAAAATGACTTTTCCCGACTCCGCGATAACCCGCGAGCGCCATCGCCTGCCCGTTTTCCTGTTCGACTTCCGAGATTCTATCGAGCCATTTCGACATCATATCCGATGTCGCATCCGTAAAATGATAGGCGACAAGCGTTTCGGTCGGGTCAGTAAAAAAATCGTGCAGACTCTTATACGAACGAACTTCGACTAAATCCTTAACTTTTTCGTTTATGCGTTTCATTGTAAAATAAGCTGATTTTGAATTACTTTGGTAAGAGTTTTGTTAATCGGTCGGAACGCCGAAAAGTCTTTCGGCAATTTATACTTTACCAATTTTTCGCATTAAAAAAAACAGTTTTAACAAAATTTCGCGGATTTTTTTTGATTTTTTTTGATTCCCGCTTTCAAACTAACAACTTTCCCAAAAGTTGACGCATCATACGGACGTTGATTTTACAATCCGAAAAGAGTTAAAATTTTACAATCGGCTGATAAAAATTTTAGGAGATTTTTTTGATATGCGTAAAGGATTTGTTCGGCAACTGAATGCTTTTTTTCTGATGTTCGCCTTTTTGTTAAGCGCGACGGCGATTGCGCCTTTGAACATCGCGGCGCAAACGACTGAAGAAAAAAGTAAAAAAGAAGAAAAGAAAAACAAAAAAGAAAAACCGAAGCAGGAAAAACAAACTGCGTCGGTTCAGACCGACGGAAAAAAAGCACTTTCGCCAAATGAAGACCCGAGCATGATCGGCAAACGCAATATCAACGGCGGCAGCGACAAATTATGGGGTTGGCTCGGCGGTTCGCGTGAAAAGGAAATTCAACTCGGTCGCCAGCTTTCGCTCGAAGTCGAACAGCAGGCAAAACTGGTCGAAGATGAACTCGTTACCGAATACGTCAACCGCGTCGGTCAAAACATCGTTCTTCATTCGGACGCGAAAGTTCCGTTTACCATCAAAGTTATTGATTCGGACGAAGTTAATGCATTCGCGCTTCCGGGCGGATTCTTTTTCGTCAATCGCGGTTTAATTCTTGCCGCCGATAACGAATCGGAACTGGCGGGCGTAATGGCGCACGAAATCGCGCACGTTGCCGCGCGGCACGCGATGGAAAATCAAGGCAAGGCGCAGGCGATGAATTACGGAATGCTTGCCGGAATTATTTTCGGCGGCGGCATTGTCAGCACGGTTCTTCAGAACGGCGGCGGTATTTTGGGCGCGCTCGGAATGATGAAATTCACGCGCGGTGCGGAAGAAGAAGCCGACCGTTTGGGCGTTCAATATCTTTACGCTTCGGGCTATGACCCGACCGGAATGGCGACGATGTTTGAAAAACTCGCGTCGCAAAATAAAAAGAAACCGAATACTTTAGCCAAACTTTTCTCGTCGCATCCGCAGTCGCTCGACCGCCGCGATGCGAGTCTCGCGCTGGTTTCACGTTTTCCCGAAAAGGACGAATATATCATCAGCACTTCGGAGTTTCAGCGCGTTAAAGCGCATCTGATGAAGCTGACCAACGCGAAAGCCGGCATCACCAGCGATGTTGACGATACCGAATCGAGCAAACCGACGCTCAAGCGCCGTCAGCCCGAAGCCGATTCAACGAACCCGACGAGTGACAGCAGCACGACACCTGACGAAAACAAGGACCGACCGCAGCTTAAACGCCGCAACGAGCCTTCGCCGTCACCTTCGCCGGAAAATTAAAAACATCGTATATCGAAAAGCGAAAAAGGCAAAAGTTTTCAAACTTTTGCCTTTTTGTTTTCCCTTCGGCTTCATAATATTTATGCAAAGTTCTTTTCGGAATTTGAAAAGCAACCATACATTTTTATATGTTTTGAATATGAAACGCTTTTTTCAATCGTTCATTTTCATATTACTTTCACTCATTCATTTCCAATTTGTTTTTGCTCAACCGGTTAAAAATAATTTCAATCGAATCCACACTTTCGACGCGCAGCATTATTTGATTCGGACGAGTTTTGACCGCAAAAGCAAAACTATTTTCGGCGACACGACGGTTTCGCTAAGACCGCTGAAAGGCGGATTTCATTCCGTTGAACTCGATGCCGCAAATCTGAATTTTGAATCCATAAAACTCGCGCCCGTCGGAACCGATTTAAAATTTGAAACGCGTGGCGATAAAGTAACTATCGCGCTCGGCAGAAATTATTCTCCGAAAGATTTGATAAAAATCCGCTTGAAATATTCAGCTAAACCAAAAAAAGGCGTTTATTTTGTTAATGCGCGGCGCGATGGCGGAACGCTTGTCCACGATGACCAAATCTGGACGCAAGGCGAACCGGAAGAATCACGCTTCTGGTTTCCCTCTTACGATTTTCCCGACGACAAAGCGACGACCGAGCAATTTTTAACGGTTGAAGCCGACGAAACCGCAATCTCAAACGGCGAATTGATTGAAACTCTGCAAAACGCGGACGGCACGAAAACCTTTCATTTCAAAATGGACGTTCCGCATTCGGTTTATCTGACATCTTTTATCGTCGGAAAATATGTGAAATTTACCGACTCTTATAAAAATACACCGCTCGCGGTTTATCTCTATCCGGGCAATGAAAATTATTACAAGCAGACTTTCGGAAATACCAAGGAAATGCTGCGCGTTTTTGAAGATTTAACCGGCATCGCTTATCCGTTTAACAAATACGATCAGGCGATTGTCGCACAATTCAAGCTCGGCGGAATGGAAAATATCACGGCGACGACGCTTTCGGACAGAGAAATTTTCTTTTCGGACAGTAACCGATTGGTCGTTGAAGACCTAATCGCGCACGAGATCGCGCATTCTTGGTTCGGTAATCTCGTGACCTGCCGCAATTGGGCTGAACTATGGCTCAACGAAGGTTTTGCGACATTTATGGAAGCCGTTTACCGCGAAAAAATGTTCGGGCGCGGCGATTATTTGCGAAAGATCGCGGAAGACAGAGATGCGTATTTTGCCGAAGAAGCGAAAATGCGCCGCAAACACGGGCTTTTCAATCAACTGGCGCGTCCTGACGATTCGATTTTCAACTCCGTAACTTATCAAAAAGGCAGCGCGGTCATCCATACTCTGCGCGAAACAGTCGGCGAAAAAGTGTTTTGGCGGGCAATAAATGTTTATCTGAACAAACACGAGTTTGCCAATGTCGAAACGACCGATTTGCAAGCGGTTTTTGAAGAG
>JALHNX010000246.1 GCA_022843305.1 Pyrinomonadaceae bacterium
CAGTAATGCGTCAATAAAAAGTTTTATCTGCCCACGAAACACACGAAAAAAACGAAAATATGCTAAATCATCAAACTATTTCGTAGCTTTCGTGTGTTTCGCGGAGCGGCTGGGCAAAAAAATCCATTTGTAACTTTTTATTGAGGCATTACTTAAGTTTTATAATCCTGCTTGACTAAACCGGCGCAAAATTCAATACTTGAAAAAAAGGTCAAGTTTCAAAAATGTGAAATTTGAGAATCTTAAATTTGAAATTATAGAGGAAATATTATGCCATACCCGGAAATAATGATTCACGGAATGCGTCAGGAACTGGCGCAGTTAGGAATCGAAGAAACAAAAACACCCGAAGCGGTGAAAGAAGCGGTTGAAAACACGGACGGAACCGTGATGGTCGTCGTCAATTCGGTTTGCGGATGCGCCGCCGGCGGCGTGCGTCCCGGCATTGCGATGGCTTTGCAGAATTCGGAAGTCAAACCCGACAAAGCGATCACGGTTTTCGCCGGTGCGGACATTGACGCAACCGATGTCGCCCGCAATTATTTTGAAGGTTATCAACCTTCGTCGCCGTCAATCGGCTTTTTGAAGGACGGAAAGCTCGTCAAAATGTTCGAGCGCAAAGACCTCGAAGGTCGTCATCCATTGATGATCGCGCAGGAATTAGTCAACGCTTTCGGCGAAGTTTGTACTAAAACCGACGCGGCGAATAATTAATTACTGAAAATGTTTAACGCAAAGACGCGGAGACGCAAAGAATAAATTATTAAAACCTTTGCGTCTCCGCGTCTTTGCGTCTTGGCGTTAAACTAATTGCTCTCAAATTCCGCAAACTTCCTTCCGTGATCAAAAGCTGCGCTATCGCGTAAGTCAGCATCACGAAAACCGGCGCGTATTCAAACGGCGCGGCGAAACGGTTGATCGCCAGAATCGAATCCGAAACGATAAAAAGCAAAGTTCCCGCGACGCAGATTTTGCCGAAATTTTGTTTGCCGAAATCGAACGCCGCGACGCTCGCCGCGAGCATCGTCGAAATAACGAGCGCGTAAATTCCCACCGGAACGAGCAGATTTTTAACATTCGGCGCGATAAATCCGAAAAGAGCCAAAGTGTATGCGGCGATGGCAAAGAAAATGAGAGCGTTCGGGAAATTTTTGATTTTATTGATTTTACGAATTTGCAAAAAGTAGAAAATGTAAAAAACGTGCGCGATCAGAAAAGCGATTAAACCGTAGATAAAAAGTGATTTTGTTTGTTTATCAAGAAGCAAAAGCACGTCGCCGAACCACGAGAACACGAGCGCGAAAATTACCGGGTATTTTGCCGAAGCGATTTTTTTTGTATTAAATGCGTAATAAAAAATCAAAATCGGCATCAGTGCCGGTTTTGAAAAATACTGCAACTGCGCATTGCCGGTCAGTTGCGCGAAAATCTCGACCGCGAGCGCGAAAAAATAGATTGCCGCGAGAATTTTGAAATTCATAAACGAATTTTACCCGATTTTTCGGAAGTTTGAAGAAAATTGTTGCTTAAAGGCGAATGAAGCGGTTAAAATGTTCAAGGCAGACGCATTTGAAACTTGCCGTTTGAATCCAACCGAAATTTACCAATGTCAATAAATCAAAGACAACATATCAGGTTTTCGCTTGACATTCCCGCGATTCGCTATTCGAAATTCGGCGAAAAACAGGAAACTTTGCTTCATCAGATAAGCATCGGCGGATGCCTGCTCGAATGGGACGAAAATCTTCTGACGGGCGAAGTTTTCCGGCTTGAAATTCAATTGCCGAACCTGAATTGGCTGCCGCTGGTCTGCAAGGTTCTCTATAAATTCGAGGACAACGGAATCGGCGCGAAATTTATTGATATTACGAAATTCGAGCAGGAACTCGTCGGCAAAATTATCTCGCACGCGCTTTCGCAGGAAGGCTTGCCGATGCAGATTGACCCGTTTGCCCATCCGCCGAGATTTGCCCAAGAAGCTGCCGCCAGACGAGCGCCTTCGATCACCGATAACCGCAAACAGCAGGACGAGATTTTAGAAAATATTATGTCGAGCGAGCTTTAAGGTGAAAAAGTGAAAAAGTTAAAGAGTGAAAAAGTTGGCTTGAATATAATCAACAAAACTTTTTCACTTTTTCACTCTTTAACTTCTACCCTTTTTCCCTTTTCAACTTTAAAATACTGGCGAACGAAGCCGATTTGAGTTCGGCTGAACTTAAACCGGTCTTTTGCAAAATTTCCGGTTCGGTCATTGCTCCGCATTGGGCGGCGCGGATAAAAAAGTTCAAAAGCCCTTGTGCCGAAGCCGCGTCGTCGAATAAATTTCCCGTCATCATTGCCTGCGTCGCTTTGCCGATAAAATTCTTTAATCGGGTGGCTTGTTCGTCGGCACTTTCCAAGAAAAATGCGTAAACCGCCGCGTAACGCGCCGCGAGTTGTGCGGGATGCAAATCCCAGCTTTGATAAAAACCGTTGATTAATGAACAGGTGACATTATTAAAATGTTTGCGCCACGCCTGATGCACGGCGCGTTTGTTTTCCGATTTTTGTTTTTCGGACAAATTTTCGCCTCGAAAAATAGGAACGGGCATTTCGGTCGTCACCGAATCCGACAGGCGGATTCCGAGCGGCGCGAGATTTATCTGCATCAGCTGACGCGCAAAACGGCAGGCATCGTGCTGAAGATGCTGATGCGCTGAGGTGATGCCGAAGCTCGCCGTGTAATCAAACGCACCGAAATGCGCCGAATTGACGCGGCTTTTTCCCGCGTCGGCAAGTTCGCGCATCAGCAGAATCGCTTGCGGAGTTTCGATCATTATTTCAACTTTTATCGAATTTTCGGGCAAAGAATTTTGCCTTTCGATTTCGCCGAGCAACCGGCACAAAACTACGACTTCCTCGACGCGCGTTATTTTCGGCAACGTGACGGCAAAATTTTCGGGCAGTTGATTATTCGTTTTTGCCAGCAGATTCGTCAAAAACAAGTCCAAAGTGCGAACTGCGCGTTTGTAAGTTTCCGACTGAAAAGATTTAACGCGAAAGCCGATGAAAGGAGAAAGATTATTTTGACTGCGTAACCCGTCCGCTGCCGCCGACGGTTCTGACAAGGCTTTTGCCAGTTCGCCGGAAGCGGAAATCGCGTGTGCGTCTTCTTCCGCGTCGCTTCTGATTCCGTAACCGTCTTCAAAATCAATGCGGAAATCTTCGATCGGTTCGCGCTTGAGCTTTTCGATGACGCGGTTGTGAATCGTCCACGCAAGCCACGCGTCGTAATTTTCCGTCTTAACTTTTTCGGGATTGTCGGCAAGGCGAAATTCCAAATCCCGGATCAATTCTTCGTATTTCGGCAGACGGTCTGCGCCTTTGAGCCAGATCGCATCGGCAAATTCGACGAAATTCGGCGCGTAAGTTTCCAGCGATGCGAGCGCGATTCTGCCCAATTTATTTATCGTGTCGGCTTTAAAAAGATTCGCGCCGCCATATACGACGTGAACGGGCTGGCGCGATTCTTGATTGCGGATTGCGGATTGCGGATTTGAAAGTTTTTCCTGAAAAAGATGTGCGGCGATGTTGGACAAACTTTGATTCATAAATTTTGTCAGAACCGCCTGCGGTAGCGGGCGGGTAATTGCTTAAAACTCAAACCGATACGGCAAAATGAAACTTAAACCCGCCCGCTACCGCAGGCGGTTCTGACTTTTTATTTAGCGGTGTTCGTATTTTCCGCGCCTTTCTTGACGGCATCAAAATCGGGAAACTCGTTCGTTATTTTCCATTCGCCGTTTTCTTTAACGAATTTGATCTTCACGCCGTTCGGCATTCCTTCGGTTTTGACTTCTGCGGTCGCCGCGTCGCCTTCGATTTTCTCGTTGCGGACTTCGCAGAGCTTGTTCGAAACCTGTTCGGCTTCCATATATTCGAGCAATGTTTTGACGTTGTCGGCTTTCATTTCCTGTTCGTAATATTTCAAAGTCGTCTGCGAATAAACTTTTCGGAGCGCGGCTTCGTCCTTTTTGGTCATCGCGTCGCAGTAAGCCTTGAAAACCGGCGCGACGGTCGGCGCGTCGTTGGTCGTCGCTTCGGTCGGTGTCTTGGAAGTATTCAAAGCCGAATTCGATTTGTTCGGGTCGCTGACGGTCGTTTGATTAGTGTTTAAAACCGCGTTGCCGCTCGGTCCGCCTGACGGACAGCCGGTTAAAATAAAGGTAAAAGTTAAAATCGTGCAAAAAATTAAAATCTGAAAACGCATAGTTTACTCCAAAATTGTTAAAATAGGTTTGAAAACAACAGAGTATAAAACATTTACGAAAAATGGACAAAACATACCGCGACGAATTCAGACGACTTTTTCTGCTCCAACATCTGCCCGAACCGATGACGCGCGCCGACGCGCACTTACAATTTTTTGATAATTACATCGAAAACACGCGGCTTCGCCTGCGTTCGATCCGCGTTCCCGAAACAAAAAAATGGACGTGGATTTTGCAGCAAAGATTTGCCGTCGGCGAAGATTCGGCGCATTGGAAAGTGGCGGAAATTTATCTGAACGAGATCGAGTATCACACACTGGAAACCTTCGAAGGCAATGAAATCCGCAAAAACCGCTATTTTTTTGAATACGAAGAAAAGCAGATCGAGATGGATGTGTTTTTGGGCGGGCTTTGGGGCTTGAATCTGGCAAAAATCTGCTTTGACACGCTCGAAGAATTACAGGCGTTCGAACTTCCGCCGTTTATGGTTCTGGAAGTAACGGGCGAAAATTTCTTCGACGGCGAAAATCTGGTCGGCAAAACATTCGCGGACGTGCAGAACGAAGTAGCGCGAATTCTTGAAGACCGCCACAGCCGGGACACCGTAATTAAAGAAATCGCCAAAGAGAACGAGTAGTTTTCATTATTCTTTTTGAAATTTTCTCGAAATATATTTTTCGTATTGATCGAGAATCGGCGTGGCTGAAATGCCGTGAATTACAATGCTCAGGGCGACGACCGAAAGCGTGATGCCGACGGCATTTTGCGCTTCGCCCGTTTTATCGTGCGTGAGCGCGTAAGCCAGATAATAAAGACTGCCGATACCGCGAATGCCGAACCAACCCATCAAGCCTCGCTGAACCTTGGTCGTCGGCGTTTTCCATAACAAAATAAACGCGGACAGCGGACGGATCAAAAAGAAAAGCGCGGCGGCGAGCGGTATGGCGCGCCAATCCCAGTAAAGCGCAAGACAGATTCCGACGAGAAAAACCAGCATAATTTCGAGAATTCTTTCCGCCGTATCGCCGAATGAGACGATCTCGGCAACAACGTGTCCGGCAGCGACCCGCGGATTTGCCAAATCTTCTTCCTTGACCTTTTTGCCGACGGATTCTTCGGCAGGCGTGTGTGAAGTCGTTGGTTCGGAATCTTCGCTCGGTTTTTCTTCCTCTTCGGGCGAGGGATTATCTGCGACCGTTCTGATTTCTGCGTTGCGAACTCCGACACCCGCCGCAAAAACCGCCAAAAATCCCCACGCGCCGATGACTTCCGCGCCGACGTAGGCGAGCGCGATCAAAGCGAGCGCGAGAAAATCGTTCGGCGCGTCCGTGTCCTGATGTTTGGAGCGCAGCCAGATGGCGAGCCGCCCGACACCTTTGCCGAGAAAATAACCGAGCAGAAGTCCCGCCGGAATTGCCCAGACGAGGCGGTGCAAAAACCATCCGCCGACCCATCCGCCGAAACCGCCGTTTTCCGCGAACAGCAGCGCGAAAACGACAAACGGAAAAGCCGCGCCGTCGTTAAAACCGGCTTCGCCCGAAAGCCCGTAGCGCATCCGGTCGTGGTCTGCCGCGTCGTTGACCGAAACCGTGCTTGCCAGAACCGGATCGGTCGGCGCTAAAACCGCGCCGAGCAGTAATGCAACCGCCCAATCGAGACCGAAAACGTAATGTGCGAAAAGCGCGACGCCGACGATGCATACGAGCATCACCGGCGCGGCAAGCCGGAAAGTTGCCCGCCACGCCCGATGCTTGAACGGCAGACGAAGTTTCAGCCCGCCGATAAAAAGCGAAATGATGACGGCGATTTCGGTTAAATGTTCGAGCCAGACTTTCGATTCGACAAAATCAATCCGAATCAGATTCAGCCAGAGCGGGCTGACCGCCAGCCCGAGCGCGAGATAAATCGCCGAAGTCGTTACCGGCAGACGGCGCAGGTAAGCCGAAGATAACGCCATAAATAAAAGCACCGCGCCGACGAGTGCCATCCAGCCAAGAAAACTCATTTTGTAATAATACTAAAATTTATCGGGTTTGAGTTGATTGAAAAAGGTTTTACCAGCCGAAAGTTCCCGCGCCGCCTTTGAACGGTCCGACGATCTCGGAAGTTATCCAACCGCCGTAAAAATCGCCTTCCTGCGATTGAACCAATTCATCGTTGACAAAACACGCGTCCATTTTCGACGGGTAAAAGGCGATGTGATTTTTTATTTCGGCAAAACTTCCGGTCGGATTCGGGTAAAACCACGCAGCATTTTTGATGGATTTATCAGCGACCCGCAAATCATAATAACCGGCGCGACCCTTCCATTCGCAAAAACTCGAATTCGCGGCTTCGGTCAAAAACTCCGTCCGCACATCCGAAGGCGGAAAATAAAAAACGGGCGGATGACTCGTTTCCAAAACTCTGAATGCGCGGTTTGTTTCGGCGATAATTTCACCATTGAAAATGATTTTGAGATGTTTGTTTGTCAATTCTAATTTCGGCGGGCGCGGGTAATCCCAGACCGATTCCTGTCCCGCGTTTGGTTCGATTCGTTTCATAATTAATAGAAATTTTCCGGCAAGTTTGTGCTAAAATGCAAGCCATCGGATAAAACGCTTTACAAAATTCAAAAAGAGGTTTCCTGAAAGTATGGCAATAGAAACGATAATTGGCGGAATTATTACGGCACTCGCAATGAAAGGTGCGGAAAAGTTGACGGAAAAATCGGCTGAACACGCTTTTGAAAACCGTTCGGCGATTTTGGAAAAAGTCAGAGGTTTGCTTGTCGGCGAAGAATTGACGACTCTCAATCTGCTCGAAAAATATCCCGAAAACACCGATTTGCAAAAGGAATTGACGGAAACGCTGAAACCGAAACTCGAAGCGAATTCTAAAGCCGCCGAAGAATTAGAAAAGCTCGTTCAGCCGTTTTTGACGGTGACGAATAAACAAAACACGATGACGCAAATCGGAAACAACAACATCGGCATTCAGGATGTTTCGGGCAGTGAAATTAAAATAAATCAAAAATAGAAAATCTTTCACAAAACTATGTCGAATGACTTAACTCAAGAAGGTTTAGGAAATTTTGGGTTTCAGGATATT
>JALHNX010000247.1 GCA_022843305.1 Pyrinomonadaceae bacterium
CGTTACATTTTTGTCAATCGGTGCGTTCAGAATGGTCTAAGCCGAATTTATAGTTAATCGGCAAGAGGGTTAAATGCTAAAAGTATTATTATTTCTCAAATATTATTCGCAAAAACGTCTGACGGTTTTATTGGGACTTTATCGCACGTCAAATCCTTTAAGTCTGAAATGGCGTTGGAATCACTGGCAGTATGTCTATGATAAACAAAAAAAGAAGCGGAAACCTGTGTATTTCCGCTTCAAAAGGCTTTTTCAAAAACAACGGGAAGGCTGATTTTCCGCGTGTTTGAAAACGCCGGAGGCTACTCGCAAGAGTCTTATAATTTATTCAGCTTGATCGTCAGAAGCTTCATCCGAATCTTCATCCGTTTCATTAAAATCTTCGGAATCCTCATCTTCAACTTCCTCGGCGCTCGCCGTTTCCGCCGTTTCTTCTTCAATAATTTCGATAACTTCGTCGTCGTTAAACTCATCATTCGCCATTTCTTTTTCTTCTCCGATAAATTTTATTCGTAAATCAAACACAGAATAACGGGCAGCGGTTAATTTACTGTTAGAAGCGTGATAACTTTCTGTTAAATAGGCTTTTGTGATAATCTCTTTTTTTGCAGTCCGATTCAAAAATATTCAATAAAATCTATTCCGCGTAAATTATGCTTGCAACAATATTTCTGTCTTTTCTTTTACTTTTTCAAGGAATAATTCCCAACCAAACGCCCGTGCCGAATCCTTTGCCGAAACCGCCCGAAACGCCGCAGGTCACGGATGTCGCGCCGGTCGTCACGAAACACTCGATCCGCGCCGGCAATCGAACGCTGAATTACACGGCGACGACCGGATATATGCCGATTCGCAATGACCGCACCGGCGAAACCGAAGCGCGGATTTTCTTTATGGCTTACACGCTCGACAATCCGCCCGCGAATCGTCCTTTGATGTTTTCGTTTAACGGCGGTCCGGGTTCGGCTTCGGTCTGGCTGCATCTTGGTGCGCTCGGACCGCGCCGCGTGAAAATGCTCGACGACGGATTTATGCCGCCGCCGCCGTATCAATTGGAAGATAACGACCAAACGTGGTTGACGGAAACCGATCTGGTTTTTATTGATCCGGTCGGCACGGGCTATTCGCGGGCGACAAAACCCGAATTTGCCCAAAAGTTTTTCAGCGTCAACGGCGATCTGGAATCGGTTGGCGAATTTATCAGAATGTATCTCGGACGTTACGAACGCTGGAACGCGCCGATGTTTCTGGTCGGCGAAAGCTACGGCACGACACGCGCCGCCGGGTTGTCGAACCTGCTTTTTGAAAAAGGCATCGGGCTGAACGGGATTCTGTTGGTGTCGAACGTGATGAGCTTTCAGACAATCCGTTTTGCCGAAGGCAACGATCTGCCGCTGATTCTGATTTTCCCTTCATACACGGCAACGGCGTGGTATCACAAACGACTTTCCCCTGATTTACAAGCAAAATCGCTCAAACAAGTTCTCGCCGAAGCCGAAAATTTTGCGAGCGGCGAATTTACATCGGCGTTGATAAAGGCTGACAGATTAACGCCGACCGAACGGCAAAGCGTGCTGGACAATTTCAGCAAATATTCGGGTTTGAGCCGGACGTTTGTCGAGCAAAACAATCTGCGCGTTGATCTCGGCGAATTTTTGAAAGAATTGATGCGCGACCGGCGTTTAACGACGGGCAGATTAGACAGCCGTTTTACCGGATTCGACCGCGATGCCGCCGGCAACGGAATTGATTTCGACCCGTCAATGACGGCGATTCGACCGCCTTACACGTCGGCTTTTAACGATTACGTGCGCCGCGAACTCGGTTTCAAATCCGACCTGGAATATTTTATCCTCGGCGGCGGCATTACTTCGCCGTGGAACTGGAACGTCAACAACGGTTACGCCGACACGAGCGTCGCGCTCAACGCCGCGATGCGCAAAAATCCGTATATGAAAATTTTCGTCGCGTCGGGCTATTACGATATGGCAACGCCGTATTACGCGACCGAATACACGCTCGCCGCGATGAATCTCGAACCCGTCCTGCGCAAAAACATCTCCGTCAGCTATTACGAAGCCGGACATATGATGTATATCGAGAAAAACTCCCTGCGGAAATTAAAGGAAGACGCGGCAAGATTTATTCAAAGCTCGCTTCCAAGATAAGGGGGAATGTTTTGAAAAAATTGGTGCGGTTTAATGTTTCGTATTTCCGGCTAAAAGATTGACGGCGTGCTGGAGAACGGGTTTGAGAACGTCGAAACATTCCTGCACGGCTTTCGGCGAACCGGGAAGATTTATTATCAGAGTATTGTTGCGGATTCCGCAAACGCCGCGCGAAAGCATCGCTTTCGGATTGATTTTCGATGTTTCATAACGCATTGCTTCCGCCAATCCCGGTGCTTCTTTCATAATCATGGCGCGGGTCGCTTCGGGCGTGTTGTCGCGTTCCGCAAAACCCGTTCCGCCCGTCGTGATAATCAAATTTACGTCGTCGCGCTCGGTCAAAACGTAAAGCGTCTGCCGCAAATCGTCGAAATCGTCGGAAACAATTAACTTTTCGTGAACTTCCGCGCCGATTGATAAAAGCAGTCCGAGCAGTGTGACACCCGAAATATCGTCCGCTTCCTTGCGCGAATCGCTGACCGTCACGACGATTGCACGAATTTTTTTGTCGTTCATATAAAAAACCTTATCAGCCTTGCGTAACTTCCAATTCCTCCACGCTGACCTTTCGGCGGCTGTAGAAAATACTCAAAATTACGCCAATTACAACCAAAAGCATTCCGATCAAACTGCCCATTCCCTGCGGTTCGTCAAAGAAAATCCAGCCGATTGAAAGCCCGTAAATCAAGCCCGTGTAAACGATGATCGCGACACTCGCGGCTTTTTCCTTTTGCAGTGCGTCGGTTAAAAAAATCTGTCCGAACTGTGAGAAAATTCCGATCAGAATCAGATAAAACCAATCCCAACCGACGGGCGTTTGCCAGTTAAAAATCGTAAAAATAAAACCCGCGATCATTCCGATCAGTTGAAAATGAAAAACGACCGTCAGCGGATGTTCTTTTTCCTTCAAGCTTCGCACCAGATTGTAAGCCATTCCCGAACCGAACGCCGAAGTAATGCCGAGCGCGAGATAAAACAGCGAAACGCGCGGGTCGAATTGTTCGATAAAAAGCACGCCCGCAAAAGCAATCGCGTAAAAACTCCATTGCGGCAGACGCACTTTTTCCTTAAGCAGAAAAATCGCAATAATCGCCGTAAAAATCGGCGAAAGATACTGAATCGTCATCGCCGAAGCGAGCGGAATATTCTGCACCGTAACAAAGAAACAATAAAGCGCGACCGTTCCGAAAATGCCGCGCAGGGCGAGAATTTTATGATTCGAGCCGATCACGCTCGCATTTGCGCGGCGCAAACCATACCAGCAAAACGCAACGCCGAGCAGGCATCGGAAAAAGACGATTTCCATCGCCGGCAGATGCGAAACCTGCTTGACGCAAACATTCGCCAGAAAAAAAGCAAACGTCGAAAAAAACATCGAGCGCACACCTTCGCTTAAAAAATTTTGGTTGTTTCGGAGTTTTTTAGCTTTTACCACTGCAGATTTTTTAAAGTTTATCATCAAAGGCAAAAACTTTCTCAACCAGCGTCCTTTCTCTGCTGAAAATTTTATAAATCTAAAAGGAGAAACTTTATGGCAAGAACTTTGCAACGTCGCCCGTTTTCAAGTAGTATTACAATTCATTCCAGCGAAAATCTCGTTCACGGAAACAGTATGTTCGATGTTTCAGGCGGCTCGCTTACTGTGAGATGCACATCACATTGGGATCGCGGCAGTAATCCTCCTGACCATTTTCTCATTAAGCCGATAAATGAAGGTTTCGGTTTTTGGAATCCTGATGGCGATGAAAAAAGTTTTATTATCGGGACACAAACACAAACATGGTCAAACCTTGATGACGGCAGGTATCATCTGCGATTTGAAGTGAACGACCACGCCCCGAAAGAATTGCTTATTGATGTTTTTGTTTCCTAATATTTTATAACGTAAAAATCAAAAACCGATTTTGAGATTAGCTAAAATAGCAAATTATCCAATAACATTCTTTTTGCAAAAACTGTTTTTGATTTTAATATGTTCAAAAAAGTTCTGATTCTTTCGGCGGCGGTCGGCGCGGGACATCTTCGCGCGGCGGAAGCTCTCGAAAAAACATTTAAACAAATGAATGCGGCAACGGAAGTCAAAAATATTGACGTTTTGAATTACACGAATCCGCTTTTTCGCAGGCTTTACGGCAAGGCTTATTTAGATATGGTCAACACGATGCCCGAAATTCTCGGCTGGATGTATGATTCGCTCGACAAACCCTGGGAAAATGAACGAAGACGGCTTGCTTTGGACAGATTGAACACACATCCGTTTATCAATCTGCTCAAAAAAGAAAAGCCCGATCTCGCTGTCTGCACGCATTTTCTGCCGTCCGAGATTATTTCGTGGCTCAAGGCGAAAGGCAAAGCAGATTTTCCGCTGGGCGTTGTCGTCACGGATTTTGACGCACACGCGATGTGGCTTTGTCATAATTACGAGCAATATTTCGTCGCGCTCGACGAAACGAAAATTCATCTCACAAAAATCGGCATTCCGGCTGATAAAATCACGGTGACGGGCATTCCGATTGATCCGCTTTTTGCCGAATCGAAGGACAAAACCGCGATGCGCGAAAAATTCGGTTTGGAGAAAGATAAACTGACGATTCTTGTTTCGGCGGGAGGTTTCGGTGTCGGCAATGTCGAGCATCTTTTAGAGGCTTTGAGCGATTTGCAAACGCCTTCGCAAATCGTTGCCATTTGCGGTCGCAACGAAGAATTAAAAACAAAACTCGAAAAACTTGCGCGTGAAAAGTTAAATAATGAACGCGCTACCTTCAAACCCATCGGCTTTACGCGTGAGATGGACGAATATATGTCGGCGGCAGATTTAATTGTCGGCAAGCCCGGCGGATTGACGACTTCCGAAGCGATGGCGAAAGGTTTAATTTTCGTCGTCGTCAACCCGATTCCGGGACAGGAAGAACGCAATTCCGACCATTTACTCGAAAAAGGCTGTGCGATAAAATGCAATAATCTGCCGGTTTTGGCTTACAAGATTGATGCGCTTGTAAATAACAAAACGCGTTTTGACGCGATGAAAGAAAACGTCCGAAAATTTGCGCGTCCCGATTCCTCGCGCCAAATTGTCGAAAAACTTTTAACTTTATGAAACTTCCCGTTTTTGAAGATTTTGAGCGCGATTTCAAAAGCGAAAGCTGGTTTGACGGCGCGAAAAGCATCTGCGAAAAACATAAACTTTCTTTCAATCAATTAAGCCGCGCCGAGCAGGGCGATTGCGTTGTTTTTCTGATTGACGATAAATTTGTCATCAAAATTTATCCGCCGGATTTCAACCTTCTTGAACGCGAAAAAACCGCGCTCGAGATTGCCCGAACAAATTTTAAAACGCCCGAAGTTACGGATTTCGGCGAACTCGAAGGCTATAAATATTTGATCACGACGCAAATCGAAGGCGAATTGATGACGCGGGAAAATTGGCTGAAATTAGAAAAACGCGAGCAAATTTCGATACTCACACAGCTTGCCGAAGGCTTAAAAGAACTGCATCGCTCCGACGCTTCAAAAATTGATTTTGATTGGGAAAAATTCATCGCGCATCAAGCCGACACCTGCTTTGAACGTCAAAAAACGTGTCAGGTGAATGAAAAAGTTTTGGCGCAGATTCCCGAATATTTGGAAGAAAATTTGAAATTATTGCCGACCGATTTTTCTGAGGTTTTTCTGCACGGCGACGTTCATTTCGGGAATTTGCGTTTATTAAAAAGCGGCGGAAAATGGCAGATTTCCGGTTTATTCGATTTTGCAGATTCGCTCAAAGGCTTTCACGAATATGATTTTCTCGCCGTCTGCGTTTTAATAATTCAGGGTCAGGGCGAGCTGCAACGCGAATTTTTCCGCGCTTACGGTTACGCCGACAGCGAAATCAACGAAGAACTTCGCAAACGCCAGATGCTTTTGACAATGTTTTATGAATACAGCGATCTGCGCCGTTACGCGATGCGGCTGCGTCAGAAAGCGGTTGATTATTCGCTTCTCGAACTCGAACGCGCAATCTGGAATTTTTGAAAGAATATTAACCGCGAAACACGCGAAAAACACGAAAAAAATATTTTGTCATATTTTTAGTATGTTTCGCGTGTTTCGCGGTTAATAAAAATTCTAAATTAAGTAAACGGACAGAATTATTTTATGAAGCCGTCCCGCTTCGCGTTATCGCAGATGCACACAAGCTAAAAAAAGCCTCGATTTATCGAATAACAATCCGGGTTTATCTGTGTCAATCTGTGGATTCATTGCTAAAATGTTTTTGTCTCGTAACTTACTTATTTTATAAGTTGGCACCTACCAGACACGGATGCATTCACGAATTTTCTTCGGGATTCGCCCGCCGGTTCGCGGGAACGCCGTGCTTTTTCCGTCCGAAACCCTCGCCATTCCTTCGTTTTTAATCTGCCCGATAAAAAAAATTTTTGTCCGCATGATAGTTTTTCTCTGTTTCGAACGCCTTTAGAGGCAGCAGCGAAAATGCTGCCGGATAATTAAGAGGAGAATATTATGAAAAACTTATTTACAGCATTTATTTTGGGAATAGCGTTGGCGGGCGTTTCGCTCGCTCAAACTTCGTCGGAAAGAAATTCCAAGGCATCCGAGTTGAAATTAGCCGTGATCGAATTCAGTCCGGGTCCGAATGCCTCGGGGATGAAGGACGATGCCAAGCACCAGCTTCAGACCGCCCTGGCGCACGCACTTTACAGAACCGACCAATTCAAAGTCGTGGATGTCAGGCATACGCGGAACGCGTCACAGGGCAATCTTGGGGAACTCAACGGCGGTTCTTCCACTGCCGCGGCGGTAAAGCTCGGCAAGCAGCTCGGTGTGAGCTATGTCCTGACCGGTACCGTGGTCGAATACACGCCGCAGGATGCAGACGGCTTTGGTCGTGTGATCATAAAGACCCGGCTCATCGAAGTGTCCACCGGCAAGGTCAAACACACGGGCGAAACAACCCAGCGAAGCACGGGCGCGATGAG
>JALHNX010000248.1 GCA_022843305.1 Pyrinomonadaceae bacterium
GACCAGAATTACATTGACATTTAATTGTATTTGCAATAAATCGTTGAGTTTCGCGTAAGATTCTGCTTGCCAGCGTTTCGCCCGCGAATTTGTCGAACCGACACCGAGCGCGACGGTTTTTTTCGACAGATCAACGCCGCTCGTTTCCAAAATCTTTCGCGCCGCTTCACGCCTTTCGGCGGAAACCTGCAAATCAATGCGCGGCTCATTTTCTAAAACCGTTTTTCGGGCAAAATATTCCTGTTCGATTTCGGCAACCAGATTTAAGTAATAAAAAATCTCGTGCTGTTCATTCTTCCACGCGGGAATTTCGACCGAATCCGTTAAAAGAAAACTTCTGCCTTCTTTTGAATAACCAAAGCGGCGCGGAATTTTCGCCATTTTCGCGACGAGCGCGGTTTCAAACGAATTCGGAAACAAAACGGCTAAGTCGAAATTATGTTTTTTGAGTTCTTTAGCTTGGATGATCGCGTCTTTGATCTTCGATCTTGATTTGTCGAATGTCAGAATTTCGTCAAAAAGCGCGGCATCGCGGAAAATTCCTTCCGCCCAACTGCGCGTGAAAAGCGTAATCCGCGCATCGGGGAAAATCCGGCGAAGTTCGCGCAAAGCGGGAATCGTCATCACCGCATCGCCAACCCAATTTGTTCCGCGCACAAGGATTTTCACAGGATTATTTTAATCGGTATAGCGAGCGGTAGCGAGTTTGTTTCGCAAAAATGAATTATCGAGATGAAACGGACTCGCTACTGCTCGCTATACTGATTGATTTCAAAAAAACAGAGTCTTCAAACCTTCTTCCAAACCGATTTCGGGTTTCCAGTCGAGTTCTTGCGTAATAAGCAGTAAATCCGAAACGTAATTCATCGGCACGGGCGCGGGCAAAGGGTTTTCTTCATCAATGACAGCTTGCAAGCCCGAAACTTCTTCGAGTTTTTTGACCAGCTCGCGCAAGCTCAGAGCGTTTCGTGCGCCGCCGCCGAGATTGTATGTGCCGTGACGAAGCGCAGAATCGGCAAAGGCTTCGCACGCTTTGGCAAAATCCTTGACGTGCAGAAGGTCGCGGCGCGGCGTGCCGTTAGCCGGAAGCCGCAGGGTTTCGCCGAAGTTTATCGCGTCGGCGTAATGCGTTACGAAATTCGGCGTGTTGCCTTCGGAGTTTCGCGCGTAAATAGTCGAAAGGCGAAAGATGCACGAGCGGAAATCGTTTTGATAAGCGTAATATTCGCAGTATTTTTCCGCCACGAATTTCGACCATTCGAGCGGTGCTTGTCCCGAATAAACGATCGGACAAGTTTCGGGAACTTCCGCGTAGTTATCCGCAAAACGCCCGTAAACATCCTTTGTCGAAGCAAAAATAAAAACCGAATTTTCGCGCATCGAGCGCAAAAGATTGATCGTGCCTTCGACGTTCGTCAGAAAAATGCTTTCCGAATTTTCGGGCGATTTGTCTAATTCAGCGGCGAGATGAATGACAACATCGTAATCCTGCACGATTTGCGCGTCCTGCAAATTTAACACATCGCGCCCGGATTTTCGGGAAAAATCGTCGGCATTAAAATATTCGCGGACGTGTGTGCCTAAAAATCCGCTGCCGCCGGTAACGAGAACTTTCATAACTGAGATTTTAACGCAAAGTTGCAAAGACGCTAAGACGCAAAGTGAATAAAAAATACAAGGCTTTCCTATAAAAATAAATTGCCTCCAACTTTAGTTGGAGGTTATGAAATTCCACAAAAAAGGCTTGAGCCGAATTCTTTAATTTTATACCAGGTAGCTGAATAAAAAGAGTTTCAAAATCTTAGCTAAAAGCTGTCAGCTAAGAGCTTTCGGCTAAAATTGAACCTCATTTTTTAACGCGATTTGGTATTATTATCTTCCTTACAGCTTTAGCTCAATTAAGCTAAAGCTGTAAGGAATGTTTGTTTTTTCAGAAATTCGGCTCAAGCCTTTCATAAAAATCAAACCTGACCTCCAACTAAAGTTGGAGGCAATTTATCAAACGCCGGAAATGCTAATTTCATTTTATAGGAAAGCCCTAAAACAAATAGAACTCTACGTTGAAAAAATATTCATCTTAAAAAACTGGACATTCGGGTTTAAAAACTTATAAAATTCTTATCGGGCAACCGCTGCCGAAGTTTTTCTCACTAATTCAACGTAAAACTTACCGAAAATGCCGAACCAAGTTTCAGGAAAAAGCCGAAAACCGATCAAACCGCCGAAATATTGGCGCGACCGGCATCCGGTCAAAACCTTTAAAGCACCGAAACCGCCGTTATATAAACGAGTTTGGCGGGCGGTTTTCAACGGCTACACGATTTCCGCTTTTCTGCTCGTTAGTTTGGCAGTGTTTTTAACGGCGACTTTTTTTTGGTTCGAATATTCCGATATTATTGACCGGCGGCTTCTGAGCGGCGAGGTCTATACGCCGAATTCGGGAATTTATTCCGCGCCGAAAATATTAAAGGACAAGGAACAATTAACGCCCGAAGAATTGATCGCCTATCTCAAATCGGCGGGCTACATCGAAAAAAACAATCAGGCTGACGCTTCGCGTTCGCGTTATCAATTAACCGAAAATCAAATCGAGATCGAACCCGGCACGACCGGCACGATTGACGGCGTTCGCGTTTTTCCGTCTTTGACGATCAAATTCCGCAAGGACGGCAAAGCGGTTGATACGATCACCGACAACAACGCGAAACAGGCGGTCGAACAAACAAAACTCGAACCGAAAATCCTCAGTTCGATTGCCGAAGAAGGCAACGGGCGGCGCAAGGTCGTGACGTTTAACGATCTGCCGAAACAGCTCGTCAAAGCGATCACCGTGACGGAAGACCGCGCGTTTTTCGAGCATTACGGCGTGAATTTTCGCGGCATCGCGCGGGCGCTCTGGCGGCGTTACGAAAAGGAAGAAGACAATTCGCCGATTGCCAATCAGGGCGGTTCGTCAATCACTCAGCAATTGGTGAAAAATCTGCTTTTGACAAACGAGCAGACGCTCGAACGCAAGGCGAAAGAGGCGTTGATGTCCGTTATTCTCGAAACGCGTCTGACCAAGGAAGAGATTTTCACGCTCTACGCCAATCAGATTTATCTCGGACAGCAAAACGGCATCTCGATCTACGGTGTCGGCGAAGCGTCGAACGTTTATTTCGGCAAGGACGTTTCGCAACTGACTCTGTCCGAAGCCGCTTTCTTAGCGGGAATTATCCGCAGTCCGAATCGTTATAATCCTTATAAAAACGTCGAACGCGTTGCCGAACGACGCAATCAGATTTTGGAATCAATGCTTCAGGCGGGCGAGATTTCGCAGGCACAGCACGACGAGGGCAGACAAATAAAACTCGAACTGAAACAAATTTCGGCGACCAGAGATTTACAGGGAATGCCGTATTTTTCGCAGTTCGCGATTGAAGAATTGCCGAAGGTTGTCAACGATCCCGAAGCCATTCAACATTTACGCATTTATACGACGATTGACCCTGATTTGCAGAAAAAGGCTTACGAGATTGTCGCCGCGCGGCTCGATAAATTGGAGAAATATTTTCCGAAACAGCCGAAAGGGAATTTGAACGCCGCTTTAGTTGCGATGCGTCCGAAAACCGGCGAGATTGTCGCAATGGTCGGCGGGCGCAATTATCTCGAAAATCAATTCAACCGCGCGACCAGCGCACAGCGTCAGCCGGGTTCGGTCTTCAAACCGTTCGTTTATGCGGCGGCGCTCAACACGGCATACGATTCGGCTTCGCGCATTCTGACGACCGCTTCGATTTTCCGCGACGAGAAAAAAGTTTTCACGTTCGGCAACGATGAGTATGCGCCGAACAATTACGGCGACTCGTTTTCTAACAAGGAAATCACCTTGCGCGACGCGCTCGTGAAAAGCAAAAACACGATCACGGTTGACATCGGAATGGAACTGAACATCGGCAAAGTGATGAATCTGGCGACCAAAGCCGGACTTCCGCGCGTCGAAAAAGCGTA
The DNA here is from genome assembly GCA_022843305.1 of Pyrinomonadaceae bacterium. Taxonomy (GTDB): domain Bacteria; phylum Acidobacteriota; class Blastocatellia; order Pyrinomonadales; family Pyrinomonadaceae; genus JAFDVJ01. Next base: position 3,991 of record JALHNX010000248.1, read on the forward strand.
TCCTTCGATGGCGCTCGGAACTGCCGAAGCGACGCCTTTGCAGATGGCGACCGCCTACACGATCTTCCCGAATCTCGGCGATAAAGCGTCGCCCGTTGCGATCAGCCGCGTCACGACTGGTGACGGAAAAACCGTCGTCGAACCGAAAACCGAAAGAAAAAACGTCATTCGTCCCGATGTTTCCTACATTATGAACGATATGATGAAGGATGTAATCAATAAGGGAACAGCGGCGCAATTGCAGGGCTGGGGTTTTCGCAACGTCGCGGGCAAGACGGGATTTGCGGGAAAAACGGGAACTTCGCGCGATGGCTGGTTTGTCGGTTTCACGCCCGAACTGGTCGTCGTCGTTTATGTCGGGTTTGACGATAACGACGATCTCGGAATGAAAGGTTCGGATTCGGCGATGCCGATCTGGGCGGATTTTATGCGCGAGGCTTTGAATCTTCATCCCGAATGGAACGGCGACTGGCAGATGCCTTCGGGCGTCCGCCGCGCCGAGATAGATATGCGCAACGGCAAACTGATCCGCGAGCTTTCGAACGAGGAAGCCGATTGGGTTCAGGCTGAGCAAAAGAAAAGCAAAAAGAATTCGAACGCGAACACGAAACCGGCTGTTGATCTCGAACCGCCTGACGCGCCGAAGGAAATCTACGTCACGGACGTGCCGCCCGAATTCCGCCGCGTCGAGCTTTTTATCGCCGGAACCGTGCCGACCAGAATGATGCTGCCCGCCGATGACGGCATCATCGAAGACCCGACCAAACCCGCCGAACCGACACCGACACCGCTTGACGGCACCTGGACAGAACAAATCAAACCCGGCGCGACGCCATCGCCGAACAGCAACTCGAAAATCGAGATCAATCCGGCTTCGCGGATAACAGTGATGGTCTGCCCGCTGTCGGGAATGCGCGCGACGATAAATTGTCCCGAAAAGGAATCGAAGGTTTTCCGGCAGGGCGAAGAACCGAAGGATTTTTGCTCATTTCATTAGAGGATAGTTCTTTCATTGTGGCAATCCACACTAAACACTGAGGCAAAACCGTTAAAAACTCATCGAATAAAGCGCGATAATCGAAACACTTTGAAATAGAGAGGTGTTTTCGTTTATGCAAATACAAAAATTTATCCTGTGCGTCGCCGTCGCGCTGACGGCTTTCGGGGCGAGTCTCGGGCTTTTGGAAATCGGAAATTATATCCGCACGGCTTTCGAGCCTTTAAAGGTCGAGATCAAACCGCTCGAACCGATCCAGCCGACGTATTATTTTCCGCCGCAGATTCCCGATTTTCAACAACCCGTTTTTGCGCCGCAAGAAGAAAGCGAGCCGGAAGCAGAACCCGAAGACTGGGGCGAAACGGGCGATTATTACATTATCGGCGACAAACCGAAAGGCTTTGAAGATTTCGAATTTCTGATAGTCAATACGCATAAATGGGATGACAAAAACGATAAGGTCGTCGCTGTTAAACCGAACGGCGAATTGCGTATGGAAAAAGAATTCAATTTTTCGCGGCTCAACATCACGGGCAAACGTATCTCGTTGGACACACGCGAGCGCAAAGGCATCAGCTATCGGTTTGACGGAAGGTTTATCAAGGCTCAAGAAGTAAAGTACGAATCCGAAGATGGCGAAGAATACACTGACGAAGCTTTCCTGAAAGGTCGCCTCACAAAATGGCGCAACGGCATCAAAATCGCCGAAGCCAAAGTGAAATTAGGCATCTATCACGGCTGCTGATTCAAAGACGGATTACCAATTACAAAATTAATGATTTTTTGATATTTGTAATTGGGCTTTCATATAAAAACAAATTGCCTCCGACTAAAATCGGAGGCAATTTGTAAAGAATTTCAAGTAGCATTAATTTTTATTCACTACCAAAAACTTATTTCTCTTTAAATTGCCACTAGCTTCAGCTAGTGGACAGCCTCAGCAAGAAATTCGGCTTTAGCCGAACAAATAACAGAAAATCAATTATCCTTTTCGCTTCAGCGCAAATTCGGCTAAAGCCAATCTGAAATTTTAATCAAGGAATTCGGCTAAAGCCTTTTATTTCTCTTTTTATCCACAAGCTAAAGCTCTACCGTTTATACACAAGTTCGTAAGTTGTTTGTTTGCAACATCGCTAAATATATGAGCAATGCGCTAAATCCTTTATTTGCAACAACGCTTAAAGGATGTGTATAAACGATAGAGCTAAAGCTAGTGGCAATTTACAAAGCCGACAACAACAAAATTTTATTTATATGCGATCTTGAATAATTTTAAACGCCTTTTCATTATTTGATTTGTCATTTTACCTCTTAATAATAATTTTGTATTTTAGAACACACTCCGAGTGTCGGGCGGCGGCAGAAACCGTCGTGTTAAATAAAAGCACAGGAGTTTTGAGAAAACGCGAGAGTCCGAACTTCATAAATTTGGGATATTCGGTAATGCTGAATACGTTTCGATTTAGGTTTTACTTTATGTTCGACTTTGAAGTCAAGAAAAAAATGTTTGCCGGCGGCGGACGGTAATAATGCGGGGCTGATTACTGGCGTTCGGGGGCGGAGATTTCTTTGTAGTGAATGACCTTGGCTTTTAAATCCTGATCCGGTTCGAGTTCGAAGTAAACGCGACCGACGATGCTGCCGTGTTCGCCTTTTTTATAGGCGAACCGTTTGGAAACGGGCGCACCTTCAAATAGTTTTTTCTCGACTTCGCCGTTTGCATAGCGAAATACTGCTGTTTTCATATAAAGCGATTTTATCACACGCGATTTCAAAATCGCCTTTTTTGTAAACGTTTGTCCGAAATTTCTTTCAAAAAAGCGTTTCATGGGTAAATAAAAAGGCGGACGATAAGCCGAAAGCTCATCGCCCGCCTTTAATTGTTTGCCAATAGATAAACGCCGGTTCGGAATATGCGACGTTATCGCCGGGAGCGCAGGCAGCCTTGCCTGCAACGCCTTCTTGCAAAGCGGCGTAAATCTGCGCTTAAATTTCTTGGAAGTTGAAAGAAATTGAAGCGATTTGAGCGTTTTTCAAACGCTTTTGCAGGCAAGGC
>JALHNX010000249.1 GCA_022843305.1 Pyrinomonadaceae bacterium
AATTGATGTATAAAAATCGCAGTTGTGGTTCTGTCATTACGGGAATCAATCGCCAGCGCAATGAAAACGATTTCATACTTTACACGCCTGAATTTCACCGCACGACTTTAACAAATCAAGATGGTTTGGAAATTGTTTTTCAAAATAGAAAAGTTACGCAGATTATCAACGGAAAAGGAAGCACTATAATTCCACCAAACGGCTTTGTTTTGTCAGCAAGCGGAAAATACCGCGACGAAGTGAAGGACTGCAAAATCGGCACGAAAATATGGGAATTGCAGATTACCGATTACGATTCATACGACAGCAATTCACGCTTTAGCCGCGCCGATTTTCCTCGATTTGAGGCTTTCACCAATTCCGAAGATATTATCGGCGGCGTTCCGCAGCTTATCAAGGACGGGAAAATCGAAATCACTTGGGAACAGGAAAAATCTTCTAAGGCGTTTGTCGAAACGCGCCATCCCCGCACGGCAGTCGCGAAATTAAAGGACGGAAAGTTTTTGATGGTGACGGTTGACGGTCGCCAGCTGAATTTTAGTGTCGGGATGAATCTCAACGAACTCGCGGCGTTTCTGCTCGAACTCGGCGCGGTGGACGCGATGAATCTCGACGGCGGCGGTTCGACGACGATGTTTTTAGGCGGCAAAGTCGTCAACAAACCTTCGGACAAAGAAGGCGAACGCCGCGTCAGCGACGCGATTCTGGTTTTTCCGCGTAAGAAATAGTTTCTGAGTTCAAACTGAAATTTAAACAAGGCGCGACAAACTAAAGTTTGAACGCGGGCGACATTTTTTTCAACCTTCTGCGACATCCCTGTTAACCATTTGGAACATTGAAGATACGGAATTGTCTGGGTAAAATATTTCGCGTCGTTTTCAAACTTTATTAAATCATTGAATGTAAATAACTTAAAAGATTTGTAAAGTTTTCTAAATCTAATGGCATACACTTTGCTTTTAGATTGGCAGAGGCAACGCCGGTTTACCGAAACGGTAAGAAGCAATTTGCACACAAAGCGTCGCCGGAAAAAGTATTTGATAAGGAGAAAATAAAATGAACCGTTTTAAGAATTTATTTGCAGTTTTTGCTTTTTCGCTTTTAGTTTTGGCTTTGCCGACAATCGCTTCGGCGCAATGGCGCGACCGCGACCGCGATGACGATTACAACCGCAACGGAAGATATAATCGCAATCTCGAATCAACCATCAAAAATCTGAAAAATCGCAGTAAGGATTTTGAGAAAAGATTAGACCGCGAACTCAACCGCAGCCGTTATGACGACCGCAACCGCGAAGACCGTCTGAACAGGTTAGCCGAAGATTTCCGACGCGCGGCGAATGATTTGGATAGATCATATGACAACCGACGCGATTACAACCGCAGCGCCGACGAAGCGCGCCGCGTTATTCAGATCGGTCAACGGCTCGGCAACGCGCTCTATCGTTCGGGTTTAAGCTACAACGTGCAAAACGATTGGAACAGAATCCAACAGGATTTGAATATTCTTTCCAATGCTTACGGTTACAACAACCGCAACAATCGCAACAACCGTTACGGAGATTGGCGAAACAGACTGCCGTTTCCCTTCTAATTTTTTAGAAATTTAGCGCGGCTTAAAATCCAGCCCTTCCGAAACCAACTATAAGCCGTGTTGAAGAAAAAAGTCCGAGTTCAAAAGACTCGGGCTTTTTTCAATGGTCAGAACCGCCTGCGGTAGCGGGCGGGTAATCCGGTAGTTGGCAGTCGGCAGTCGCAGTCGGCAGTCAAGACACATATCGGTAAACTGCTTTCCGCCAACCGCTGACTGCGAACTGTAACAAAACCCGCCCGCTGCCGCAGGCGGTTCTGACTTTTTCCGCCGAACGATTTACAATCTACGAATGATAGGAACGCTTTACTTGGTCGCCACGCCAATCGGAAATTTGCAGGACATTTCTTTTCGCGCTCTGGAAACATTAAAAACGGTTGACGTGATCGCCTGCGAAGACACACGCCACACGCAAAAACTTTTGAATCATTATTCGATCAAAAACCGGCTCGTCAGCTATCACGCACATAACGAAACGCAGCGCGCCGCCGAATTAGCTGAAATGCTGAAGACGGGAAAATCCGTCGCCGTCGTGTCCGATGCCGGAACGCCCGCGATCTGCGACCCGAGTTTCAGAATCGTCGAACTGGCGCAGGAAATCGGCGCACGCGTCGTGCCGATTCCGGGCGCGGTCGCGTTTGTCAATGCTTTGATCGTTTCGGGACTGCCGACCGATTCCGTGTTTTTCGGCGGTTTTCTGCCGTCGAAAAAAAGCGAAAGGATCTGCCGTCTGGAAGAGGTCAAAGAAATTCCCGCGACGCTCGTTTTTTATGAAACGCCGCACCGCATCGAAAAAAGTTTGGGCGATTGCCTTGAAATTTTAGGCAATCGAAAAGCGGCGGTCGCCCGCGAGTTGACAAAACTTCACGAGGAAACGATTCGCGGAAGTTTGCAGGATTTAGTCGGAATCTTCGCGGCGAAACCGACCAAAGGCGAGATCGTGCTGGTCATCGAACAATTTCGGGTTTCAAATTTCAAATTTCAAATTTCCGACGATCAAACTCTGACCGCCAGAATCGGCGAACTCGAAAAAGAAGGCGTTGACCATAAAACCGCGCTCAAAAAAGCTGCCAAAGAATTCGGTTTGAGCAAATCCGAAGCATATCGGATCGTCCAATCGCAGAAAGCCAAATGATTTGCGGTTTGTAAACTCATAACTTCCTCCGGTTGTGAGACTTCAAAAACTGTCACAAATCGCGGCGAAAGATTTTTTCTCAAAATTTAATCTTAAATCCTTGATTCTTTATTTTTCAATTTAAGGAGATATTATGAAAAAAACTTTCTTAGCAATTATTCTGTTGATCCTCTGCGCGTCAAACGCCTTTGCGCAGACGGATGAAATTTCAAAAGGCGAATTTTTTGCGGGTTATTCCGTGAACCGCGTTGATTTTGACGGCAGCGGCGATCCGGACATTGACGACGCACTCGGCGAAGGGCGCAATTTTCGCGGTTTTAATGTTTCGGGCGTTTATAATTTTTCAAAATACGTCGGTCTGAAAGCCGATGTTTCCGGGCATTACAGAAATTTCAGCGCAGAAATTCCCGGCTTTACCAATCAGCCGCAGATCAATGCTTCGCTCTATAATGTTCTGGGCGGAATTCAGGTCAAAAACAATTCGAAAGAGCGGCGCGTCAAACCTTTTGCGCACGCGCTCGTCGGCGCGGGAATTACGAAAGCGAAATTGAACGACGCTTTTTGTCAGGAAGCACTCGGCACGAATTGTCCGGCGGAATTCAGCGAATCTGAAACCGCTCTGGCGATGGCTTTCGGCGGCGGTCTGGACATTCGCGCAAGCAAACGTGTGAGTTTTCGCGTCTTTCAGGTCGATTACAACCCGATTCGCAAAGACGGTCAAACAACCAATAACGTGAGATTCAGCTTCGGCGTTGTTTTTCAGTAAAATCTTTTTCAACAAGAGAAAAAGGCAAAAGTTAGATATTCTTAACTTTTGCCTTTTGCCTTTTTACTTTTGCCTTAAATTATCTTTGCATCAATTCGGGCGGAAGCTGTTTATCAACTTTCGGACGTTCCTTTAATTCGGAAATTTCCCAGAGCGTCAGAAAGATCGTCCGCGTAACTTTTTCCATCTTCGCGTAATCTATCTTGTCGGCGTGGTCGCCCGGCTGGTGATAATCTTCGTGAACGCCATCGAACCAGAAAACGACGGGAATGCCGTTGATTGCGTAATTAAAATGGTCGGAACGGAAAAAGAAACGATTCGGGTCTTTCGGGTCGTCGTATTTATAGTTGTAACCCATCTTCAAATACTGATCGTTCGTGCTTTTCGTAACCGCACCGAGCGTCGAACTCATCATTTCCGAACCGATCACATAAATGTCGTTTTCACCCGAAAGTTCGGCGTTGCGTTTATCCGTGTCGCCCGTTTTTTTACTGCGCCCAATCATATCAATATTGAGCTGTGCAACGACGTTTTTAATGTCAACAGTCGGGAATTTATTGAAATATTCGCTGCCCAACAAACCTTTCTCTTCGCCCGCGTGCCAGACGAAAAGAATCGAACGTTTCGGGCGTTTTCCGGATTTGGCGAGCGTTTCGGCGATTGACAGAACGGCAACCGTTCCCGAACCGTCGTCGTCCGCGCCGTTCCAGATTTTATCGTTGCCCGGCGCGTTCGGATTCGTCCCGACGTGGTCGTAATGCGCACCGATGGCGACGTATTCGTTTTTCAAAACCGGGTCCGCGCCTTCCCAGACTGCGACCACATTCTGCGTCAACGCTTTTTCCTGCATTGTCAAAACCGAAACGGAAGCCGTTTTGTCCGCGCTGAAATTAAAGGTCGGCATCGGTGTCGCTGTGTTGTCGAAGATTTCGGTGATTTTGTTCAGATCGCTGGATTCGTCTTTGAAAAGATTTTCCGCCGTCTTTCTCGAAATATAGATCGTCGGCAGCGGCTTTTCGGTCTCTTTCTGCAGTTTGTCCACGACATAACCGCTGCGTTCGCGCAAAGGGCGAATCGTCTGCCAGTTTTTATCTACATTCGGCGAAGCGACGACGATCAAGCCGACCGCACCGCTCTGTTTCGCGTAGGTCATCGGGTCTGCCCACGCTTCGCCCTGCTTGCCGCTCGCAAAAAGCTCCTGAAAAGTCGCGCCGCGCGGGAAATTTTCGCTGTAAACAACGGCGATTTTGCCGCGCACGTCCGTTTCTTTGTAAGGCTCGATGCCCTTCGATTTGATCAGCCAGCCGTTGCCGCCGAAAACCAACGGCGCATTGGCGATGTTTCCGGCAAACGGATTAGCGAAAAAGTCCGTTCCGTAAACCAGATTCTGCCCGCCGAGCGTCGCCGTCGTGCTTGCCTGATTAACCGCGTTGCGGTGCATATCCATTTTTTGATAGAACGTGCCGTCGTCACCCGCCGGTTTTAATCCCCAGCGCGAAAGCAGCGTTCCCATAAATTTCGCCGTCAGATCAAGCCCGACCGAAGGCGTGTTGCGTCCGCCCATTTCGTCCGAAGCGACATAATACAAATAATCCTTAAGCTGTGCCGCCGTAATCATTTCCGCCATTTTACGTTCCTGCGGCGTGAGTTTGACCGCCGCTTGCCCAAGCGCGACCGACGGAAAAAGAAACGTCAAGACTAAAAATAAACCTAATAAATTTTTTCTCATTTTTCTCCCAAAAATTGTCTTTGAAACCAAGTGCGTTACTACGCGAAACCCGGCGTTCGGGTTTCAAAACTTCTAATTCAAATCTTTGATCCACAGCGGAAAATCAACGCTCCGAATATTTCTCGAACGCGCATTCCTATCTTTGATTCGCTTATCGCGGCGTTGAAATTCTCTTTTTTTACGCGTTTTGTTTTTGGTTGACGGCGACGACGCAGATTTTATTTTCGTCGGCGAGCTTGAGCATTTCGTCCTTTTCAAACATTAAGGTTTTATTTGGTGTCAGGCAAAGACACGTCGCGCCTGCTTCGAGCATCGTTTTAATCGTCGGAACGCCGACGACCGGCACGTCGAAACGCATATCCTGATTCGGTTTGGCGACCTTGACGACCGTCAGTTTTCCTTTCGCCAGTTCGCCCGCGCGTTTGATAACCGCGTCAGTTCCTTCCATCGCTTCGACGGCGACGCACGCTTTGGCGCGGACAACGATTGTCTGTCCTAAATCCAAACGTGCGATTTCGTTAGCGATTTTTAAGCCGTATTCGATATTTCCCCGCTCGTTGTCGTCGGGTTTTCGCTTTGATAAAACGCCTTCCTGCGCCAGTTGGTCTTTAATAAAATAGGTCGAATCAATCAATTCGATGCCTTCGCGTCCCATCTCGTCGGCAACGCCGCCAATCAGCGCGTCAGTATTTCTCTGCGGCAGATTCCAGAGCATTTTTATCATCCTTAAATCGGGCAACGAACCCGAAAAAATCTGGACGTGCTTGACCTGTCCCGCCATGATCGCTTTTTCAACGCCTTCTTTTTTGAAGAAGGAAATCATCTTTCCAAGCTGACCGATGCCGACCCAAATTACTTTGTCCGCGAATTCCTCGATGCTTTTATCCGTTTCTTCTTTGATAGCGACAACCGCCAGAGACGCGCCCGCTTTGCGTGCGCCTTCAAGAACAAGAAAAGGAAATTTTCCGTTTCCGGCAATCAGACCGAATTTCATAATTTTTTGCAAAAAAGAGATTTTAGCATCTTTGTCCGTCAATTTTGTATGATTGAACTATGAAAAATTTCAAGCCCTCAAAAGAAGATTTACGCGATGCCGTCAACCGCACGACCGAAGATTTGATTGATTATAATTTAAAAGTTCTGTTCTGCGGCATCAATCCCGGGTTGTGGTCTGCCGCGACCGGCTTTCATTTCGCGCGACCGGGCAATCGCTTCTGGAAAGTCTTACATCTCGCCGGCTTTACCGACCGGATTCTGCATCCGTCGGAAGAATACGAGCTTTTGGAACGAGGCTGCGGCATCACGAGTTTCTGCAAACGCACGACCGCCCGCGCCGACGAATTAAGCGCGGAAGAATTTATCGAAGGCGGTAAATTGCTCGTCAAAAAACTCGAAAAATTCAAACCGCAGACGCTCGCGGTTTTAGGCATCACTGCCTTTCGCGCCGCTTTTCGGCAGCCGAAAGCCAAACTCGGCTTGCAGGACGAAAAAATCGCCGATGTTCCCGTCTGGGTTCTCCCGAATCCGAGCGGCTTGAACGCGCATTATCAGGCAAACGATCTCGCCGAACTTTTCCGCGAAGTTCGCCAATCGATTTAGCATCTCCGAAAATTTATGCGGCTTTTTCGGATAAAGGCTTGCCATGAAAAAAGAATTTGAATAAATTGCCGCCGGCTTTAGCCGGTGGTCTATTTTGCTTTAGCACAATATTATACCAAGTTGCGTCAAAAAGTGAGATAAAAATCAGTATAGTGAGCGGTAGCGAACACGATTGCTATTATCAAACTTCCTTGTATAGAAAGGTGTTCGCTACCGCTCACT
>JALHNX010000250.1 GCA_022843305.1 Pyrinomonadaceae bacterium
CAAAAATTGTGCCAAAACGCGAATTATATTATTTTTTATTTCCAAACAGTTGAAAATAGTATATTTTTCGCTCGTTTGACGACAACCGAACAAATCTGATTGAACTGTCCTGTTTACGAACATTTGTAAAAATCCGTATTTGTTACGTCCAGAAAATTTACGCAGACGAGTATCCGGCAAATTCATTTTTGCTTTTGTGCATTCCATCATAAGCATTGCCGAAAAATCCCCCTTGAAAATTCTATCCATTACACTAATGTTATCGGCGAGGCTTTCAAAAAGTTTCCTGTTAAATTTAAGTTTTTCTTAACAAACTAAAAACGGCGGTTATCTGCAACCGCCGTTTTTAGTTTGATTTCCCGATTTTCTTTTACAGATTGAACTGCGTCGTTTCGAGATATTCCTTTAAAAACGAAAGGAATTTTTCGCCATCCGCGCCGTCCACGATTCGATGGTCGTAGGTCAAAGCGAAATAAGCCATCTGCCGAATCGCAATGTAATCGTCGCCGTCAGGCGATGTTAAAACCTTTGCGCGTTTTTCAATTGTGCCGACGCAAAGAATTGCGACCTGCGGCTGATTGATGATCGGCGTGCCGAAAAGTCCGCCGAAAACGCCCGGATTCGTAATCGTAAAAGTTCCGCCCTGAACTTCGTCGGGCATCAGCTTTTTCGTCCGCGCACGGTCAGCTAAATCATTTGCCGCGAGCGCCAATCCCGAAAGCGAAAGCGTATCGGCTTTTTTGATGACCGGCACGATCAAGCCCCAATCGAGCGCGACCGCCATTCCGAGATTGATGTCGCCTTTATAAATGATGCTGTCGCCCGAAATCTGCGCGTTGACGACCGGAAATTTCCGCAACGCCTGATTGACGGCTTGAAAAATAAACGGCATAAACGTCAGTTTCGTGCCGTAACGCGATTTAAATTCCGACTTGTTTTTCTCACGAAAACGCGCGACGTTCGTCATATCAATTTCATATACGCTCGTCACGTGCGCCGAAGTCTGCTTCGAAAAAGTCATATGTTCCGCGATTTTCTTGCGCATCACAGACATCGGCTCAATCCGGTCGCCCACCGAAGTCCTGATTCCTGAGTCCTGAGTTCTCGGACTTTCGACTCTCGACTCTTGACTCTTGACTCTTGCCTGCGTTTTGACCATCAAATCCTGCGGACGAAGCGCGGCGCCGGTTTCGATAAAGCTCAGAATGTCTTTTTTCGTCACGCGCCCCGAGATGCCGCTGCCCGGAATGCGCGAAATATCAATGCCGTGTTCTTTGGCGATATTGCGCACCAGCGGCGAAGATTTCGTGCGGCGCAGTTCTTCGAGCGACAATTCACCGTTCGATCTTCCGTTCGTCGGCGCATCTTCGCCAGCGTCCGGACGCGCATAATCGTAACTTCTGCCTTCGGTTTCTTCGACTTTTTCTGCGACGGGCATCGAAACGCCCTGCGATGAAGCGGCGGCGGCTTTTTGTTCGGCAACAGGTTGACTTAAAACTTCCGCCTTCGGACTTGCCGCCGCGACCTGTGAGCCTGCCGCGCCGACTAATGCGACAATCGAACCGACTTCGACCGTTTCGCCTTCGTTGACGCGAATCTCCAAAAGCTTTCCGGCAGACGGCGAAGGAACTTCGGCGTCAACCTTGTCGGTCGAGATTTCCAGCAGCGGTTCGTCCTTTTCGATCGTGTCGCCGACCGCTTTGAGCCATTTCGAAACCGTGCCTTCCGTGATGGATTCGCCCATCTGCGGCATCACAACTTCGGTCGCTTCGCCCGATTGCGGATTTTGGATTGCGGATTGCGGATTTGATTCCGCCGCGCTCGCGGCTGCAGTTTGGGCAATTTCTTCGACCGGTTCGGCTTTTACTTCTTCGATGACCGGCTTCGGTTCTTCCGCTTCCGGCGTTTCAACCGGAATTGCCGCTTCCGGCTTCGGACTCGGCGCCGATGCGCCGCTTTCGTCACCGATGACGGCGACGACCGTGCCGACTTCGACGGTTTCGCCTTCCTCCGCTCTGATCTCCAAAAGGACGCCCGCGCCCGGTGCGGGAACTTCGGCATCAACCTTGTCGGTTGAGATTTCTAAGATCGGTTCGTCTTTTTCGATCTTATCGCCGACCGCTTTTAACCATTTCGACACCGTGCCTTCCGTGATAGATTCGCCCATTTGCGGCATTACGACTTCTACGCTCATATAATCTCCGTTTTATAAATGAATTGCTGTATAAAAATATCAAATGTATAGAATACTAAAAAATGCGCGGAAAAGTGAAAAGCATACAATTATAAACTTTACTTTCAGCCGCTTTGCGCCTTTGCGGGAAAATCTTTTCCGAGAAAAACTATGCCGATTATAGAAATTGAATTTGAAATAAAAGCACCGATCGAAAGAGTTTTCGACCTTGCGAGAGGTATTGATCTGCACGAAGAAACAATGTCGAAAACCAACGAAAAAGCGATTGACGGCGTAACGAAAGGCTTAATAAATCTCGGCGAAACCGTAACCTGGCAAGCAACGCATTTCGGTATCAGACAAAAGCTCACTTCAAAAATCACCGCCTATAATCGCCCGTTCCACTTTCGGGACGTGATGGTCAAAGGTGCGTTCAAACGCTTTACGCACGACCATTTTTTTGAGCGGAAAGGCGAAAATGTTTTGATGAAAGATATTTTTGATTATGATTCGCCGCTCTGGATTTTAGGAAAAATTGCCGACGCGCTGTTTTTAAGGAATTATATGAAAAATCTTCTGACCGAACGAAATTTGCTGATAAAAAAAATTGCCGAAAACGAAGATTGGCGCAAGTTTCTCACTAAGATTTAATCTTCGATTCGATCAGTGCAACGGCTTGCTCGACCTGATGAATTGATTCGGTGATGGTGATTTTCCCGCCTTTCACCTTACGGATTTCAAAGTTGAGTTTCGCGCCTTTTCTACTTGATTCGACCGCTTCGATCTCGTTCCAGCGCGCCGTGAATTTTCGATATGTCAGCCCGTTTTCGTAGATTTTGAGAATATTTTTGCGCATCATCAGCCAGCCGAACATCGTCAGCAGATAAACCGCCAGAAACGCCGTCGAGAGAAAAAAATACCCGATGTTCTGCCGGATCGAAAATACCACGAGCATCGCGAGAAAAAAGAAAAACGACAACACGGCGACAATCACCGCCCGCTGCAAAAAGGCGGGCGCGATGCCGTAAACGCTGATGAGCTTTCCTAAACTTTCCGTCTTTTCCGTCATTAAAATATATTTTTCGGTTTCTCCGACAGTTTTAAAATGAACAGACTTTTCACAATCGAAACTATTGTTTGTCTGAAATTTCGTTTTTGATAATAGCAAAATTAAAACTTTTCTCCGAATTTTGCTATCATTAAAACAATTCAAATATTTTGATTAAATCCAAAAAATTAAACTACCGAAATCTGAAATTTTCGCTGAAACCGCTTTTTGACGGCTTTCACGAATTAAAATACCGATGAACAAAAAGATATTTTCGACTATCGCGTTTTTAATGATCGCTTGCGCGGCAGGCGTTTTTGCGCAGCCGCCGCGTGTTTTAACGGCTGAGGATTACGCCCGCGCCGAAAAAATGCTCATTTATAACGCATCGCCGCTCGTTGACCGCGGCGCGGTGCGACCGAATTTTCTACCCGACGGCGCGTTTTGGTATCCGGCGTTGACACCCACCGGAATCGAATACGTTTTTATCAATCCGGCGACGGGCGAGCGCAAAACAGCCGCCAATCAAGCGGAGTTTCTGGCGAATTACACGCTTCCGGCAAATCTTAACAAAGACCCGAACGCGGTCGCTTCGCCCGACGGCACGAAAGCCGTCTTTATCCGCAACTGGAATCTTTGGGTGCGCGATCTGGCTTCGGGTAAAGAAACGCAGTTGACGACCGACGGCGCGGAAAATTTCGGTTACGCGACCGACAACGCGGGCTGGCGAAAAAGCGACCGCCCCGTCGTTCTCTGGTCGCCCGACTCGAAAAAGGTTGCGACCTATCAGCAGGATCAGCGCAATGTCAGCGATATGTATTTGGTTTCGACCAACGTCGGCGCGCCGCGTCTGCAGGCTTGGAAATATCCGCTGCCGCAGGACAAGGAAATTATCAAGATTCACCGCGTGATCATCGAAGTTGACGCGCCGAAAATGATTCGTTTAAAGATGACACCCGATGACCGTCGTTCGACGCTCTGCGACGATATTCTCTGCGGCGGCGGCTGGACGGATGTGCAGTGGAGCGACAACGCGCAAAGCCTCGCTTTCATCTCCACTCCGCGCGATCACAAATCGGCAAAACTGCGCGTGGCAGATGCCGCGACGGGCGACGTGCGCGACGTGATGGAAGAAAAGGTCGCGACGCAGTATGAGTCCGGTCAGGGCGCGGCAAACTGGCATTTTCTGCCCACGTCGAACGAATTTATATGGTATTCCGAGCGTGACGATTGGGGACATCTCTATCTTTACGGCGCAGACGGAAAGCTGAAAAACCAGATCACGAAAGGCAATTTCGTCGTCACGCAACTGATTAAAGTTGACGCAAACAACCGCGTTCTGTATTTCAACGCCAACGGGCGCGAATCGGGGCGCGACCCGTATTTCAGCCATTTTTACAGCATCGGATTCGACGGCAATAATCTTAAATTGCTGACACCCGAAGACGGTAATCACCAAATCTCGCTTTCGCCGGACGGCAAACATTTTGTTGATAATTTCTCAAAACCCGACGTGCCGACCGTTTCGGTGTTGCGCGATCTGACGGGCAAATTGGTTATGAATCTCGAAAAAACCGACATTTCGCGCCTGACTGCAGCGGGTTGGAAACCGCCGATGCCGATCACGGTCAAATCGCGCGACAACAAATGGGATTTATACGGTTTGATGTTCACGCCGACGAATCTCGACCCGAAACGCAAATATCCGGTCGTCAATTATATCTATCCCGGACCGCAGGGCGGCGGTGTCGGAACGCGCTCGTTCGGCGTGGCGCGCAACGACAATCAGGCGCTCGCGGAACTCGGCTTTATCGTCGTCGTCATTGACGGAACGTGCAATCCGAATCGCTCAAAATCGTTCCACGACGCGTGTTACGGCAATATGGCGGACAACACGCTCGAAGACCAAATCGCGGGGTTAAAGCAATTGGCGGCGAAATATCCGTATCTCGATCTGGATAAAGTCGGCGTTTGGGGACATTCGGGCGGCGGATTCGCAGCCGCCGCGGCGATGTTTCGTTTCCCCGATTTTTACAAGGTCGGCGTTTCGCAGTCGGGCAATCACGACAACCGCAATTACGAGGACGATTGGGGCGAACGCTATATCGGCTTGATGTCGGGCGACAATTACGAAAAACAGGCGAACCAGATTTACGCGAAAAATCTCAAAGGCAAATTAATGCTCGCGCACGGCGCGATGGACGATAACGTGCCGCCTTTTAATACTTATCTGGTCGTTGACGCACTCATCAAAGCGAATAAAGACTTTGATCTGATCATTTACCCGAACGCGCGTCACGGCTACGGACAGGACAACTGGTATATGACGCGCCGCCGCTGGGATTATTTCGTCCGGCATCTGATGGGCGTAGAGCCGCCAAAGGAATACGAACTCAAATTCAAAACCGACCCGCGATTAACTCCGGCACGATAAAAAAGAGAAAGAGGCTTGAATGATTCAAGCCTCTTTCTCTTTTTCATTGCAAACGTTTTTACTGCTGATGAACTTTTTCGGCTTGTCTTTGAATAATCGGCAGCAAGCCGCGTAAAGCCTGATTGACCGATTCCGAATCGGTGAAAACTTGCGCGACATCCGGTTCGAGAATAACTATATTTTTTCCTTTCGTCAGACGCTCGACATATTTTCCGCGCACTCCGCCCGTGAAATCGTATTCTTCAAGCATTTCATTTTCTTTATTCGTTTTCTTGTTCATATTCCCTTCTTTCGCTCGGTGTTGCCAGTCTTGCGCTAATGATTCTGATTTTAGCTTTTGTCAAAGACTACTTGCCGTTGTTTCTGTTACATAGGGCGATCTATACCATATAAAACAGCAAAGCGGTCTTTTTCAATATCATTTTCCGAAATTTCTCCATTATAAATTTTCTCTAACTGTCCTTTCGGAAAAATTGAATACTCAAGCATTGGCTGCGTTGAACTAAAAAGAGAACCTAATATTCCTTTTATAGGTTTATGAGTAACAAGAACTTCTAAACGGTCTTGAAAGTCAATAAAATGTGAATAATTATTAAAAACAAACCATGCATTATAAAAATCTAGCCGGTGTGAAATTGATATTATAACTTCATTCTCAAAATGTGGACATTCTGTTCGCAATAAACCATAAGGATTTGGTATTGGTGGAGAAATAACATCAGACTCTCTCCATCCTTCAACCTTTGCAATTGGCGTAAAGTCTAATATTCGAAAATAGTTGCCTTCAAGTTTATTAGAAGATAGTTTATTCATTTTCATAAGCCTCTATGCTGTTTTCTAAACAATATTGTATTATTCGTTCAATTCCCTCGTTTCCGCTTCGCCTTCGTCAAAGAGAACGCTGACGGGCGTGTGTGTTGGCGGCAGGTTTGTCTGATGTTCGGTCATCGCTTTTTGGAGGCGTTCGACGGCTTCGCGGGCGATCTCGAAAT
>JALHNX010000251.1 GCA_022843305.1 Pyrinomonadaceae bacterium
GGAACGGTCCGCCGAGCGTAAATTGCTGGAAGGGCGACGGATTTCCGCCGAAAGTTATTCCGCCGCCGCCGAAACCGAACGCGATGTTTCGCGCGTCGAGCGATTTGAAAACGAAGTTTCTCGTTTCCGACTGCGTGAACCTGCCGACCGCTTCGGGGCTCGCGAGATAATAATTAAGCGAATTTTTCGATAAGATGCCGGCGGTCGGAACCTGCGCTTTATCGAGACTGTCGTAGGCGTAGCGCAAGCCGAACTTGCTGAACGCGCCTTTCACGTTGGGCAGCAGCGGATCGCCGATGCGGCGCGAAACGTTTTGATAGCCGAGCGTGTAACCTGCTCGAATCTCGCTTTTTGAATCGAAGCTGTAACCCAGATCGACGCCCGCCTGCGCGGTTTGGGCGGCGTATTCGGCAAGCCGGTTTCCGTCCGTAAAGAGCGCGACTCTCCGCCGTTCGTAGGACGCGTGCGGGGCGACGAAAAATCTCGATCTTCCGAGCGGGCGAAAATATTCCGAGGCGAGATAGGTGTTCGAGCCGATCCGCAGGTCGTTGCGCCATTCCGTGCCGTTGCGACCGACATCGAAAAACGTCAGACGCGCGATGAAATTAAAATTCACATTGTCCGATTCGACGCTGTTGACATCCAACCCGAGTTCGAGCCGCGTCGGTTTCCCAAATTTATCGCCGATCTGCGACGAACGGATGAGCAAGCCGGTCGCGCCGTTTTTGTTTGTCAGATCGTAATCGAGCGCGTCGAAACGTCCGGTTCCGGTCAATTCCGACAAATCTTTGTCAAGCCGGTCTTGCTGTGACCGGTCGAGCGGTTGATTGAGATATTTTTCGCCGAGTTTTTCGCGGATCGTCTGCGCCGCGTCCGCGTCGTTTCCTTCGACAGCAATAAATGTCGGCACCGGCGCCGCGTCGGACAGCCGACGACGTTTTCGCATTTCTAAATGCGCCTGCCAATCCGCGTCGTTGAGCGAAAGCGATCTCAAAAGCTGAATCTTGCTCTGCGCGCCTATTTCGCCCAGCGCGATGATTTTTTCGCTGTCCTTAAAATTCGTCAGCGTGTAATTTTCGAGGTCGGGAGCAATGATAAAATCGGCTTCGCGCAAACTGCGCCGTGAATTGTCGAGCGTCGAGATGTTGATTGTTTGCGCCAAAACGCCGGGCAGACTTTCCAGAGATTCGCGGCTGCCGAGCCGGGTTTCGATATTGACGACAATCAGAATATCCGCGCCCATCGCTTTGACAGCATCGGTCGGAATATTGTTGACGAGTCCGCCGTCTGAAAGGATTTTCCCGTCAATTTCAATCGGCGAGAACACGCCGGGAATGCTCATCGTCGCCCGCAGAGCGCGCGAAAGCGAGCCGTTTTTCAGCGTCACGGAATTGCCCGCCACCATATCCGTGCCGACGGCGCGAAACGGAATCGGCAGTTCGTCGAAATTATCGACCAGCGCGTAAGGCAGCGTCAGGCGGTCAAACAACAGACCGATCTCGTGTCCGGAATTGAGCGCGTTCGGCAGCTTCAGATTGTTCACGCTGCCTTTTAAAACGACCGGCGCGGGAATATTGCGGCGGTCTTCCTTGCGGCGAAAAGACAGATTTTCCGCCGAACCGGTCGTCTGAAAAAGATTATCCCAATCGAGCGTGCGGATGATCTGTTCGATTTCCGCCGGCGTTTTACCCATCGCGTAAAGCGCGCCGACGAGCGCGCCCATACTCGCGCCGCCGACGTAATCAACCGGAATATGATTCGCTTCCAAAACCTTCAGCACGCCGATGTGGGCGAAACCGCGCGCGCCGCCGCCGCTCAAAACCAAACCGACGGTCGGGCGTTTTTTCACCGTGTCGGTCTGACCGGAAATTACGAGCGGAAAACTCAGTAAAATGAGAAGCGAAAATGCGATGATCTTTTTTAACATAAAACTCCCGTCCGACCGGCGCGATAATTTTCCGGCTGAAATTCCAACCATTTAAATTTCTCTTTGCCGGTCGGAACGCGTAATTCTTCAGCTGAAACCTTATTGCCGAAGCAGCGAAATTCCGAAATTGCTTTACAAGCAGTATATCTGATGCGATTAATTCCGCCGAACGTTTTATGTTCAATGCCCGTGTGTCGGGGGAAAAACGAAAGATTCTGACAATAAACGTATTGAGTCGGAATAAATAACAGCTAAAAGATAAAAGATAAAAATGAAATCTATCAGTTGTCAGTTATCATCTCTCATCTATTCCGGGGTTTCCGCTAAACTAATTTAGCGCAATTACTTATCACCTATCACCTTTTACTTATTTCGAATGGTTTTCAACTGCGCAAATCCTACGACTAAAGCGCGAAAAAGTCAGCCCGCCTTGCGCGCGACTTCCTTAAAACTTTCGCCCGCGAAAATTGCTTTGATCGCTTTAAAGATTCGGCGAATCGCCCGAAAAATCTTCGGCGCGAACCACGCGAAGAAAAGCGCGAAAATTATTAAAACGATGGCGATCAGGACGGGCGCGAAAACCGCGAGAAACGCGCCGATAAAAGCGACGATGTCTTCGACAATTGATAAAATCCAATTTGAAACCGGTTCGGGTGAAAGGTTCGCACCGGCACGAAGTGCGGCTTTCGTGCCGTGCGACGAAAGCGCGAGTCCGCCGCCGAGCAAAGTGGCGATGACATTGATCGCCGCGCCGTCGCCGGTCGTCGCCGCGTAAGCGACCGCCGCGCCCGCCGGAACGCGGATAAATGTGTGAACAACGTCCCAGACGCTGTCCACATACGGAACTTTGTCAGCGACGAATTCGATGATGTAAAGCGCGGCGGCAATGCCGATGATCCACCAGTTATCGAGAACGTCCAACCCGCCCGGAAGTTTCGCCGCGCCGAATTTTTGCAACAAACCCAAAACCGACACGGTTGCATAAAGATTTATTCCGGAAGTCCACGCCGAACCGAGTGCCAGCGTCAATGTCGAAAACCATTCCATAATCATTTACCATTTTTCATTTACCATTTTTCATTTTTCATTTCGCATTTCTCACTTTTCAGGCGGGCGTTTTTGGTAAATGATAAATGATAAATGATAAATGATAAATGATAAATGTTATTCTTCCTCTTCTGCCGCGTCGTCGCGTTTAATGCCGAATTTTTCTAAACGATACTGCAAAGTTCGGAACGTCAAACCCAATAATTTCGCCGATTTCGTGATGTTGTTGTCGGTTCTGTCCATCGCCTGCATAATCAGACTGCGTTCAACGTCCTCGAAATTCACGCCTTCGGGCGGCAGTTTGACCAGATCGTTGGACATTGACGAGGCGCGTGTTCCGTTGGTCATTTCGGGCGGCAGATCGTCAATCGTGATGGTGTCGTTTTCGCACAATAAAATGGCGCGTTCGATCGCCGATTCCAACTGGCGGACGTTGCCCGGATAGCTGTAATCTTCAAAGATCCGCCGCGCTTCGGGCGTTAAGGAAATCTTGCGATTCGACGAGCGGGTGTGTTTTTTGATGAAATATTCCATCAGAAGCGCGACGTCCGAACGTCGTTCGCGGAGCGGCGGAATTTCGATGCTCAAAACGTTCAGACGATAATACAGATCTTCGCGGAACGAGCCTTCTTTCGTCATACTCAATAAATCGCGGTTCGTCGCGGCGACAACGCGGACATCGGTGTTGATCTCGCGTGTTCCGCCGACTCTGCGAATCTGTTTTTCCTGCAAAGCGCGGAGAATTTTTGCCTGCAAAGAAATGTCTAATTCGCCGATCTCGTCCAAAAAAAGCGTTCCGCCGTCGGCGACCTCGAACAAACCTTTTTTCTCGTTGACCGCGCCCGTGAAAGAGCCTTTCTCGTGTCCGAAAAGTTCGCTTTCCAAGAGATTTTCGTTGATTGCCGCGCAGTTGACGGCTTGAAAAATCTGGTCGGTGCGAAGTGAATTGTTATGAATCGAACGCGCGATCAGTTCTTTTCCCGTGCCCGATTCGCCGCGAATCAGCACGGTCGAATTCGATTTCGCAACCTTCAGGATCATCTTCTTGACCTTGTCCATTTCGGGCGAACCCGAAACGATCTCCGCGTCGAGATTGGTTAATTTGTTCAAAGCGCGCGAAATCGTTTCGAGAAGTTTTTCGCGGTCGTAAGGCTTTTGCAGATAATCGAACGCGCCAAGTCGCAGCGCGTCAACCGCCGAATCAACCGTTCCGTGCGCCGTCAAAAGCAAAACGATGATCGATTTATCAAAATCCGTCAATTGCTTTAACAATTCAAGCCCGCTCATTCCGGTCATTTTCAAATCCGTCAAAACGAGATCGAAATGCCGGTCGGCGACAAATTTCATCGCCGCCTCGCCGCTCGAAGCCGTCGTTACGTCGTAGCCTTCGCCCGACAAAATCATCTCCAAAATCTCGCGCTGAGATTTTTCGTCGTCAACCACTAAAATTGATTTTCTAGCCATAGATTTATTGTTTTTTTTCTTTAGGCAGCATGTGATAAAATTTAATAAATTCTAATGTTATATCTCTCAATTCATCAAATAATTGCCCGTCTTTGCTTTCTATTATAACGATATTGTAATTCTTATCTTCTGCAAATCGTTTTATGCTTTTCTCAATATCTTTTTTTATCCCTAACGTTGCTTCGTGTTGCCTTTTCAAAAAAGCGTTTCTCACTTCTCCGGTTTTACTTTTAAGTTTACAATCCAACACTTCATAATCGCTTATCTTCTTATCAATTAATTCTTTAGAAATTCGAGCTTCAGTTTGGGATTTTAAACTGGCTATTTCATCACCTAACTTATTGTGTTTTTCAGTTAATTCCTTCACTTCATTTTTTTGAATTTCAAATTCCGTATCCAGCTTTTTCAAAGCCAGGACCAAAGGTATTATGCCAACTCTTTCATCATAAAAGGTTGATGTGTTTATCAGAACAAATTCTTTTTTGTTTGATTTCTCGATTTGACCGCAGGACGAACTGACAAACAGCAAACACGCCAATAGTAAACTGATTATTTTCATATTTTTATTCTCTTACTTTCGGCAACTTGACGACAAAATGCGTGCCGTCGTTCAGATTAGATGTCACTTCGATGATTCCGTTATGCACGTCAACGACTTTTTGCACGATTGCCAAGCCCAAACCCGTGCCGGTTTCTTTGGTCGAGAAATACGGCTCGAATATTTTGTCTAAATTTTCGTCTGCAATGCCTTTGCCGGTGTCCGAGATTTCGATTCTGACAAATTCCGCGTCGGGCGAGATTTTGACGTTCAGATTTCCGCCCGTGCTTTCCATTGATTGAACGGCATTGATGAAAAGATTGTTGAAAAGCGAGCGCAGATATTCCGCGTCAGCCCTGATCAGCGGCACGTTTTCGTGTTCGACAACGCTGATCTTGATGCGGCAGTCGGCGGCTTGCGCTTCGACGATTCGTAAGCTGTCTTCAATCGCTTTGCGCACGTCGGTCGGCTGTAAATTGATGCTCGGCGGGCGCGAATAACTCAGAAAATCCGAGATTTGCCGGTTGATTCGCGCAACTTCAGCCTTTAACTGCGCGGTCAGTTTTTCAAAATCGCCGCGCTGCGTTACATCTTCCGGCGTAAACTTCGCGCGCAGGTGATCGAGCGTCAGATTGATGTAGTTCAGAGGATTGCGGATTTCGTGCGCGATTGCCGAACCTAATCTGCCGACGACCGCGCTCTTTTCGACTTCCTGCAATTTGGCTTCGAGTTCCTGTTTCTTTTCGAGTTCCGCCGTCATCTCGTTAAACCGCGCCGAAAGCTCGCCCATCTCGTTCGTCTGCCCGTAATTCTTGACGCGCACCGACATATTGCCAAGCGCGACCTGCCGCGCCGCGTTTGACAGATCGGCGAGCGGGCGCGTAAAACGCCAGACGAGCAGAATCGTGATAAAAGTCGAAAGCGAAAGCACGCCGAGCGTATAGATCAGCGGCTGCGCGGCACGCTGCGCGGCTTCGCTTTTGTCGCTTTTGAGAATGACCATGACATACCAGCGACCTTTGCTCGTATCTACGGGAATAACATACGCTTCGCCGTCATAGTTACCGTTCGGGTCGAGATCGGCGTTCGGAAATTTGGCGGCATCCGCGCCTAAACGTTTGGCTTCACGAAGCGGCGGCAAATTTTCCACATCCGCAAGATTTTTGTAGATTACCTCTCTGTTTTCGCCTTCGGTCGGAATTAAATCCTCTGTATTCAGGCTGTCGGTAATCTGCCAGTTTTGATTAATGACGATGATGTCTTTGATGCGCTCGTTGACTTTTTCGTTAAAAAACGTCTGGTCTTCGCGCTTGACCAGATCAGAAAGATAATCGGTCGAGGTAATGCCGCCCGTCCCGAGCGCGAAACCGGCAACCAGCGCCTGTTCCTGTTTTTCGCGCAGACGGATATTTTCTTCCTGCGTTTTCAAATTCAGATAATATTGAAAACTAAGCGTCGTGATCAGCAGAATAATCAGGATTATTAAAAGTCTGGCGCGAAATGTGTTTAAGAAGTTCATTTGTTTGGTCTTTGTTTTTTAAGCTTCGGTCTTCG
>JALHNX010000252.1 GCA_022843305.1 Pyrinomonadaceae bacterium
GTTGGGTTCGGAAGGACCGAATCGCTACGATTGTTCGGGATTTATCTGGAAGGTTTTTCAGGAAGCCGGAATTAATTTTAACCGCACCAGCGCGCGAACTTTCTGGAACGATTTCGAGCCGGTTTACGGCGACGACCGCTTCAAATTCGGAACGCTCGTTTTTCTCAATAAATTAGGACACGTCGGCATCGTCGTTGACGATAAAGGCTTTTACCACGCATCGTCGAGCAAGGGAATTACCTATTCGCCCTTCAAAGGCTACTGGGAAAAACGCATCGTCGGCTATCGCCGCATTCCGAACGATTACGGATTGAACTTTTCAGAGTAATTTTTTTTACAACATAAAAAAAAGCCCGAAGTAAAATTGCTTCGGGCTTTTTTGTACGGCAAACTTCAGTTTGCCGATCTCCGCGCCACTTTCAATAAACTGAAGTTTGTTGGACAAAATCTAAACGACGAAACCGGGACGCGACAGATGCTCTTTGACTTCGCAAATCATCGCAATTTTATCAATTGCCACGTAAGCGACCTTATCGTCATCGTCGCGCAAAAACAGCACACCGCTTTTGACATCAATCACATCGCCGCGAAACGTCGCGTTTCCGCCGCACGAAACGTCAATTTTTTTTCCCATCAAAGTCTTTAAAAAATCTTCCATAAAATAAAATTCTCCCAATTTTATAAATTAATTTCGATTCGAAAGCACCGCGCTTCTGCCCGCCATCACCCAGCGCGAGGGTTTTGAATTGTTCGTTTGTTTTTCGGCTGAAACCGTTTGCGATTTTTGCGAAAAGCCGAGCGCGGCGGCGATCAAAGCCATATCGCGTTCGGTTTCCGAAATTTCCAACGCTTTTCGGCGCTCGTAAAAACGCGGGATAAAACCCGTGTCGAGCTTGCCTTCGATAAACTCTTCGTCCTCGACGACCTCGCGGAAAAACGGCAAAGTCGTTTTGATTCCGCCGACCTCGTATTCCTGCAAAGCGCGGCGCATTCTATCAATCGCTTCCGCGCGGTCTTTGCCGTGAACGGCGAATTTCGAGATCATCGGGTCGTAATAGATCGAGATTTCCGAGCCTTCGTAAATTCCGCCGTCGTCGCGCACACCGCTTCCCTGCGGAAGTTTGAGGCGCGTAATTTTGCCCGGACTCGGCAGAAAATTATTTTCCGGGTCTTCGGCATAAACGCGGCATTCGATCGCGTGTCCGTTCATCTGCACGTCGTCCTGCGTAAAGGAAAGTTTTTCGCCCCACGCGACGCGGATTTGCTCACGCACCAGATCAATTCCCGTGACGAGTTCGGTGACGGGGTGTTCGACCTGCAGGCGCGTGTTCATTTCCAGATAATAAAACGATTTATCCAGATCGGAAACCAGAAATTCGACCGTTCCCGCGCCGACGTAATTAACTGCTTTCGCTACTTTTACAGCGCATTCACCCATCGCACGGCGCAGTTCAGCGTCATTGATCGGCGACGGGCATTCTTCGATGACTTTCTGATGCCGCCTTTGAATCGAGCATTCGCGTTCGCCGAGGTGAACGTGATTGCCGTGTTTGTCCGAGAAAACCTGAATTTCGATGTGTCGCGGACGAACGACGGCTTTTTCGACGTAAACCGCGTCGTCGCCGAAACTCGCCATCGCTTCCGACTGCGCGGCTTCGAGCGCGTTCTTTAAATCCGTTTCGTTTTCGACGAGCCGCATTCCTTTGCCGCCGCCGCCAGCCGAAGCCTTAAGCATCACGGGATAACCGAATCTATCGGCAACTTCGTGCGCGTCTTCAAAGGATTTCAAAGGTTCAGTCGTTCCCGGCACGACCGGAACGCCGGCTTCGATGGCGATCAATCGCGCCGAGATTTTTCCGCCCATCGCTTCCATCGCTTCGGGATGCGGTCCGATAAACGTGATTCCTTCATTCGTCACCTGACGCACGAATTCGGCGTTTTCCGACAAAAACCCGTAGCCCGGATGAATCGCTTCCGCGCCGGATTGTTTCGCCACTTCGATGATTTTGTCCCACCGCAGATAACTTTCCGACGAAGGCGGTGCGCCGATAAAATAGGCTTCGTCCGCCATCCGCACGTGAAGCGCGTTTTTGTCGGCTTCGGAATAAACCGCGACCGTCTTGATTTTCATTTCGCGGCAGGCGCGAATCACGCGGCAGGCGATCTCGCCGCGATTGGCGATCAGGATTTTTTTGAACATATCTAATCTAAAACTGAATTCCCGTGATTTTTCGGGTCGAAACGAATGCTGACCTTTGCGCCCGGCGCGTATTTTATCGAATTTTGTTTTTGCGTGTCGCTTAAAACGTCGGACGATTCGAAATCAACGCCGTTGATCGTGTAATAATAATAAGCGATCTCGTCGCCGTTCGCGGCTGTTTCCGTATCAATGATCGTGCCTTCGGTGATTCTGCCGTGTTTAAGGAGAAATTCCCGCCGACCGCTTTCCGAAAGACCCTTATTTTTGCGTTTGAAAATATCGAAAAGTCCCATTGTTTAATCCATCACGAGCGGAGGCTTTTTGTAACGCGCACGCAAATCGTTGATCGCCGAAAGAATCGCCGGACGTTTGATGATTCGCGCTTCGAGCGGACGTTTGCCCGGAATGTCAATCATTATCAAACCGAGCAGAATCGTCAAAATCCCTTGTCCCGGAACGCCCGGAAGCGAGAGAATAAGTCCGAGCAGAATCAAAAAAACGCCGAAAATATTTTTGGCGATAACCGCGCCCCAACGCACGACCCACGAACTGCCCGGCATAAAATCTTGCTGGTAATGCGAGCTGAAATAATTTTCAGGGATTTTGACCATCACCACGCCGATGCACAGAAAACTAAAAGCCAGCGAAACGACAAAAACCCCGACTCCGAACAGGATTTTAAACCAACTCAGCGATGCCCAAAATTCAGCTAACCATTCCATAAATAAACCTTTTGCTATTCGCGCCCTTCCATTTTTCTGAATTCTTTCCAGATATGGATCATCCGCACGACGAATGTCCAGATCGAACCGATCGCCAGCACCCACAGAACCTGCGGCATCCGGTTAAACAAAAAGAAATCGGAATTCCAATCCCAGGTCGAAAGCGCACCGATAATAAATAAAACTATGCGTTCGGGACGCTGTAGAAATCCGATGTTCGATTTTACGCCCAAGCCTTCCGCACGCGCCGCCGTATAACTGACCATGACCGATCCGATCCATCCCGCACCGGCGAGAAAAACATTCAGAATCGAATGCTGCGGCGTGTTCGAAGCGTAAAATATCATTATGCCGAGAAAACAAACCATATCGGAAACGCGGTCGAGCGAAGAATCCAGAAACCCGCCGAACTTCGTCACGTTTCCCGTCAGCCGCGCAACGTTGCCGTCGAGCATATCAAAGAGATTAGCGACGATTAAAACGATTCCCGCCCAGAAAAATTCGCCGATTCCGAAAAGAACGCCGCAGCCGACGTTTATCATTACGCCGATCGTCGTCAGAATGTTTGGATGCACACCGGCAGACGCAAGCCCGCGCACCATCGCATTGATGATCTGCATTGCTCCGCGTCCGATACTTTCTCCTAACATTTTTCTGAGTCGAGAGTCGAGAGTCGAGAGTCGAGAGCAATTTTAGCCTCTCCCCTTTCGACTCTGGACTCTCGACTATTTTTCTCCTAAATCGTGGATCGTCGTCAACCTGTAAATCTCAAAATTGCGAAAACCTTTCGGGGTTTTGACCTTTATTTCTGCGCCTTCTTCTTTACCCATCAAGGCTTGCCCGATCGGCGAAACTGTTGAGATCAATCCGTTCTCGGGATCGCTTTCTTCAGAGGTAACGAGCCGGTATGTAACCTTCTCCTCCGTGTCGAGGTCGTAAAGCACGACCTTTGAACCGTAAGCTACGCTGTCGGTCGGGATTTTCGTTAAATCAATTGACTGAACTTCGCTCAGACGCTGGCGAACCTGCGCGATTCGCGCCTGCACGATTGATTGCCGCTCCATCGCCGCTTTATATTCGGCGTTTTCGCGCAAATCGCCGAATTCACGCGCCAGTTGAATTTCTTTCGGTAATTTGAAGTGTAGTTCTTCTTCGAGCGAGTCGAGTTCTTGCTGTAATTTTTTCTTAACTTCTTCCATAAAATTTAGTGGATAGTGGATAGTGGATAGTGGATAGTAAATCAAAACTATCAACTATCCACTATCCACTATCAGTTATTTAAAGTTTTGATTCGTTTGGGGCGGCAAATGAAATTCCGATGTCGCGGGCGGTGCGGACTAATTGCCCGTCAACCGAAACCGTTTTGATATTTGTAATTGCTTCCGCCAACGGAACCGTGATAACTTCGCCCGCTTTCAGCGCAACCATTTTTCCGGTTTGTCCGTTTGCCAGTGCGCGGACGGCGCAAGCCCCGAAATTGGTGCCGAGCATTCGGTCAAAAGCGTTCGGCGAGCCGCCGCGTTGAAGGTGTCCGAGAACGACGCAGCGTGATTCTTTGCCGGTTTCGGCTTCGATCCGGCGGCGCAGATGACTGCCGACACCGCCGAGCCGCAACGCTTCCTTGTCCATATAGATCGGTTGCGTCCCGACTTCGGACGCGCCTTCAGCGACGACAATGTTCGTAAAAAGCGAGCCTGATTTTTCGCGCTGACGGATTTTAGCGACCATCGAATCAAATGAAAACGGGATTTCGGGAATCAGGATCACGTCCGCGCTTCCCGCAAGTCCCGCGTGAAGCGCGATCCAACCCGTGTTTCTGCCCATCACTTCGAGAATCATCACGCGGTCGTGCGAAGCGGCGGTCGTGTGCAGACGGTCAAGCGCTTCGGTCGCAATGTCAATCGCGGTCATAAATCCGAACGTCAGTTCGGTCGCCGACAAATCGTTGTCAATCGTTTTCGGAACGCCGATCACGGGAAAACCTTTTAAGCGGAATTGGTCGGCAATCGCCAGAGTTCCTTCGCCGCCGATGACGATCAGCGCTTCGATTTCGAGTTTTTCAAGATTTTCCAGCGCCTCTTCGATCGGCATTTCCGGAAAAACGCAGATTCCGTCAACCATTTTGACGAAACTGCCGCGATTGCGGGTGCCTAAAATAGTTCCGCCGCGCGGCAGAATTCCGCTGACGGCTTTCCGGTTGAGCTTAACGGTATGAGTTTCGCCTAATATTCCCTCGAAGCTGTCTTCGATGCCGATACATTTCATCCCGAATTCGCCGACCGCCGTTTTGACGACCGCCCGGATCACGGCGTTCAATCCCGGCGCATCGCCGCCGCCCGTTAAGATTCCGATTTGTTTATACATATTCTCAAAGCAAAAATTGTATTTTACCTTAGAAGTCGGAAAATTTCTAAAACCTGCAAGCAAAAGTTATATCTTATTAACAAACAAATACTATAATTTAAGATTTTGTATCACAACAATTAGTTTTCATACTATGATCATAAAGATGAAGCAAACGATCCCATTCGGCGAAGCCTTCCGTTTTTGGCTCAAGCTCGGTTTTATTTCGTTCGGCGGTCCCGCCGGACAAATCGCCATTATGCAGAAGGAACTGGTCGAAAACCGCAAATGGATCGAGCAGGACGATTTTCTGCACGCGCTGAATTTCTGTATGCTTTTGCCCGGACCGGAAGCGCAGCAGCTCGCGACTTATATCGGCTGGCGGCTCCACGGAATTCGCGGCGGCATCGTCGCCGGCGCTTTTTTCGTCATTCCTTCGGTCTTTCTTTTGCTTTTTCTTTCATATATTTACGCGGCTTACGGGAACGTTCCGCAGGTTTCGGCGATTTTGGACGGTTTTAAAGCCGTCGTCGTCGCGATCGTCGTCGAAGCGGTGCTGAAGATCGCGAAAAAAGCGTTTCACGGATACTGGCAAATCATCATCGCCGCGCTCGCTTTCATCGCGATCTATTTTCTTCAAATTCCCTTTCCGCTGATCATTCTCGGCGCGGCGGTTTTAGGGATTATTTTATTAAAAACGAAAAACGCGTCTGCCGGAGATCTGCCGACCGCAGACCAAAAACCGAAGACCAAAAACCGGCTATTAAAAATAATCTCGGTCTTTGCGATTTTGTGGATAATTCCCTTTCTGGCGGTCGGGCTGGCTTTCGGTTTCGACAATATCGCCTCGAAAACCTATCTTTTTTTCACGCAGGCGGCGTTCGTCACGTTCGGCGGCGCGTATGCGGTTTTGGCTTACGTCAATCAGGCGGTCGTAGCTGCGGGCTGGATTACGGCGGCGCAGGCGGTTGACGGTTTGGCTTTGGCGGAAACAACGCCGGGACCATTGATAATGGTTTTGCAGTTTGTCGGTTTTATGACCGGATGGAACAATGCGGGCGCGTA